>NZ_JASHKY010000004.1:0-378075 GCF_030056935.1 Rhodococcus sp. IEGM 1302
GGTGTCCACCACGTGGTGGACACCAACAGCCGTGTCTATTCAGTTGTCGCGGCTATCGATTCTCCAAGCCGGACAACACTTCTAACCCATGACGGTCCCGGTCGACTCGGCATTGGGTGCCCGAAGGCGGGAGAATGCGCCGAGGTCGATTTCGAGCCCGGTGTGCATCCCGACATAGGTCAGGGGATCAGCGTCGTGATCGTGTCCAGCTTCCACCTGGTCGATGATCCTGGACATGAGGCGCCCAGCGATGGGCGCATTTTTGAATTGGTTCCCGCTGGTGCCCATGGCGACGTAGAAACCTTGCCTGTCTGTCTTGTCATAGATCGGGGTCCAGTCGGATGCTGCGTCGTACACGCCGGCAATACCTTTCGGTTGTGACGGGACCTCCAGGGTGGGGAAACGCCTGGCGGCGCGGAAAACCTGCGCTTCGAACCGGGCAACAGTGCGATTCGGGTTGGCGGTATCAGGATCGTCGATCCACTCGAGCGGATCGCAATCCGGTTCGGTTCCGCCGACAAGGAAACCGTTTCCAGGTTCGGCTCGCATGTAGGTTCCGAGATCCAAATCGGCGATCATCGGGCCGAGGATCTCGTCGTCGTTGTAGCCAGTGGGTGCGGTGACGTGATGAACTTCCTGGCGCAAGGGCCGAACCGAAACCTTGAAGTCGGCCCCGACGTTCGACAGCTTGTTGAACGCTCCTGACCAGGGGCCGGCGGCATTGACGACAATCTTGGATTTCACACTTTCCCCGTCGTCGAGCCCTAGCTGCCAGATGCCGTCAGGCAACTGCTCGACTGCCACTACACGCGTGTTGTATGCGAAAACCGCACCGTGCGAACGTGCTGCCGCAGCAAGATTCGCGGCAGCCAGTTGCGGGTCGTCGACGAACCCCGCCTGAGGTGTGTACAGCGCGCCGAGCGTGGTTTCGGCATCTGCGAAGAAGGACTCCGAGTCGACTGGCTTCGGAGGATAGTATTTGCCGGCGTCGATACCGGGAATCTTCTCGACGAGTGTCGTTGCGTCCCAGAGCTGGTAATCGATTCCTATCTTCTCGAATAATCCGATCGTGCGCGCGTGGGGCGCGACGTCGACATCGAGCAGTGCCATCCCGCATTGCCGAAACTTCGCAAGCGCGCCGTCGACTGTCGCGTTGAGATGCTCGTTCCAGTTTTGCCAGCAATGCAGCGACTCCCAAGCCGCAGCCATACCGTCGAATGTGGAGTAGTTGAACCGGATAACCGCACTGGATGCACTGGTCGAGCCGTAGCCCGGACCACCAGACTTGTCGATGACCAGGACTTCGTAACCTCGAGCGGCCAGTTCGTAGGCGATGGAGCTGCCGATCACTCCAGCTCCGACCACAACTGCATCGGTCTTGTCGGTAGGCACTTTCGGCCTCTCTTTCTACTGATGGCTTTGCCGGATCGAAAGCACAGCTGTTCGATCCGGCAAGCTTGGGTTCTGGTAATTCCGACGCCGTCGACTTCCTCTGGAGAGCTTCATCCCGACTTCTCGGATTCGGCTCTGTCTTAATGAATTTGGCACCTGAAAGTCCAGAGGTGTTCGTCGTCCTCAACTCTCTCGTGGCGGCCATCGGAACGCTATCGACAGCTGCGCAAAAAATCACAGCCGTGGCGCGTCCGTTGTCAGAAATGTTTCGTCGGGCTGCCCTGCGTGGCAGACCAGTTTTTTCGTTTCCGGAATCCCTCGCCACAGAATGGGAAGTGCGATCAAAGCGATGGCGGTCGCGTAGAAGGCAGGCGACAGATCGCTTCCAGTGGCGTTGACCAGTGCTGCGCACACCAGCGGCGCAGTTCCTGCAAAGAGCGCATATGCGATGTTGTAGGGGATTGCCGTGCCGGTGAATCGAGCATGCGTCGGCATCATTTCGAGGATTACGAGCAAAGCGGCCGCGAGTAAGGAAAGCGCGAGGACCAGAGCAGCCAGTGCAATGGCAATCGCGAAAATGTTTCCGGTACCGATGAGCATGTAGCTGGGCACCGAGACGAAAACTGACATCACCATGCCGATTCTGACGAGTGGCCTCCGGCCGATTCGGTCGACTGTGGCGCCGAAGAAGATGAACAGCGGTACTGCGAGAACCAAAGCGCCGGTTGTCATCAGCAGTGCAACCGTGCTCGGAACATCGGCTGAGAGAACCAGAAATGTCGGCATGTAGCCGAGCAGCATATGAGTAACGACACCGAGCGAGGCGAAGTACACGAAGGACGTGAGCAGAGTCCGCCAGTGATTGCGGAACAGATCTGCGAGTGGGCGGGTTGGAAGGGAATCGTTTTCTTGCATTTCCTTGAACGCCGGAGTCTCCTCGACGGCAAGCCTCATGAACAGGCCCACCATGGCGACAACGCCTCCGATGATGAACGGCCAACGCCATCCTCCGTCGGCGAAGTGCTCAGCGCCGACCGAGCTGAATGACAAGACTGTGACCGTGGCCAAGATACTGCCGACGAACGACGAAGAGCTGATAATCCCCGCGTACAAGCCTCGGCGGTGAGACGGCGCATGCTCGACGACGAAGGTTGCCGCTCCGGTGTATTCGCCGCCGGCCGAGAATCCTTGAACCAATCGGCACAGCAGCAGCAACAGCGGTGCTGCAACACCGATCGAAGCGTACGTCGGTAGGAGACCGATTGCCGCTGTCGAGCAGCCCATGAGCGTAATTGCCAGGGACAATGATCTCCGTCGGCCGAGGCGGTCACCAAGCCGTCCGAAGAATATGCCGCCGGCAGGTCTGGCCAAGAAGGCGACTCCGTAAAGAGCGAAGGTGGCAAGCAGTGCGCCACTGCCGAACTCCGGAGGGAAGAACACTGTCGCGAGAACTGCGGCAGTGAAGCCGTAGATCGTGAAATCGAACCATTCGACGATGTTGCCTGTCGCCCCGGCGATCAGGGCCCTACGGCGCGCCGATCGACGTCCAGGTGACGTCTCGGTTTGATGCTCTACAGGAGCATTTGCTGTGCCGGTCATGATGATTCCTCTCGGGATATGCTGAATGGCAACGGCTTTGCGATATCACGGTCACCGATGTCATTCGAGGTATTCGACATTGAAAGAGGTCGGTGGGATTCGATGTTGAACTGGCGACCGAAGGTCGTTTGTCGATTTCGGGTCGGAGGCGACTTCGTCTGAGGGAGATCGTGCCGGCCGGCCTCGCTCCCCATTACGCAAATCCCACGGCTGCAACAGATCTCGTCACTGCCACGTCTGCCGGTTTGCGGACCGAGTGAAGACGTCACGGGTCTCGGGTGCTTGGCATGAAGCGAGCCTATGGTGCGAAAGTTAGTTGCATCACTGTCATGTGTTCAATTTTCTACGTAGAAATTTGGGCATATGTTGCAAACCGGAGAGGGGGCTCGTACAGTTCGACCATGGTCGGAGAACTGCAGCATTTGGTGGACACTACCGGGCGCCGACTGGACCGTTCCGTTGCGATCGATGATGTACAGATTCGTCTGCTCGCGTACAACTCGCATGACAGTGCCGTCGATTCAGTCAGAATGAATTCCGTTCTACAGCGGAATGTTTCACGCGAGATCGTAGACTTCATCTACGCGAGTGGAGGCCGTGAAGCCCTCGATCTCTTCACTGTTCCCGTCAACGAAGAACTAGGGCTGACCCTTGGCCGGGTCGGGATGCCGATCCGGTACCGCAATGCGCTGCTGGGCTTCGTCTGGCTGTTGACTTCGGAGGGCGAAGTTGACGAGGATCAAGCCGAGGTCTTGAGGCGCACGGCTGATGCGGCAGCGATGATCCTCCACCGCGAACAGTTGCTGGACGAGTTGTCCCGAAGTCGGGAGCGGGAACTTACTCGAGACGTCCTGTCGGGCGAGCGGTCGCTGCGCGAGGACGCGGCAAACAGGTTGGCCGAGGAGGGCTTGTTGGCTGCGGGTCCAGCAGTCGTGGTCACTGTGTTGCTCCGTCCTGGCGACCAGTCGACATTGACCGAAAGAGATCGTCTGAGTGTTGCCGTCGGCGTCGATCAGCTTCGACGGAGGCTCCCGCGGAACAGTGCAATCCAACTCGACCGCCCCGACCACAGTCTGTTGATCGTATCGGTGGCCGAACGCTCGACTCAAACCCATCTGGACTCGCTGATCGTGGCAGCCCGGGAGCGAGTCTTGTCTGAAAGTGGGCGCCAGAACATCGAATGTTGGGTCGGTATCGGTGAACCGCGAACCTCGGTTGCACACGTGCGCGAATCCTACGAAGAGTCCAGACGTTCCGCAGATGTGGCCCAGGTCGTCAAGATGCTCGGAAATGTTGTGCGTTATCGGGATCTCGGCGTCTACGGACTACTGGCCGAACTGTCGGAGGATCGACTCGAGAACAGTATTCACTCAGGTTTGCAGTCCTTGCTCAGCCATGAGGACTCGAAAAGTGAGGCTCTTCTCGCGACGCTGGAGAGCTTTTTGGACAATGCCGGTGACGTAAAGCGAACGTCAGAGGCGCTCTGTGTGCATCGAGGGAGCTTGTACTATCGCTTGCGGCGAATTCAGGAGATAACACGAGCAGACTTGGCAAACGGCGACGACCGGTTGGCCTTGCATTTGAGCCTGAAAGTCGCGCGGCTGTTGGATCTCCGATGATCCCGATCCGAGAAGAGGGGACTGCGGAAGAATCCAGCGGCTCAACGTAGTTGGCGGCTTTCGATCGTCAAGCATGATGGTTCTGGGGTGGGAAAGGAAGCGCGTCGTACATCGGCCGGGGTGGGTTGGCTTGACCTGCTGAGACGTTCATACGTTTGATCGGGCACCTTCTATCCTCCTGTCGGCAGATGCGGCGGAGTGCAACTTTTTCGGGCATTGAAAGTGCAGAATCGTCCAGATGGGTGTCGAGCTGCGTGAAGAACGCGCGTTTTTGCAAACCGAAATGACGACGAATTTGGTCTGAGTTCGGTCCCCCGGTACGCAGATGTTCGCGCGCGAACTGGACTATTTGTTGCCGACTGCAAACAGGGGATCTAGCATCCATTCGCGTTGGCTCCCTTTATCGTTGGATTGGATCAGATACCTGAGTCGGTGCGATTCGTATGCACCCCTTCACCGCAGGTCTGGTCTGATCTTTCCGAAGTCGGAGTCGCGAAGATACATGCAGTTGTTCGAGATCGTTCCCCCGAAATTGAACAAACGCGCCAGACTGGATTGTGGCCATCGAGGCTGTACGTCTATCCATTTGCTGGTTGCTGAGCCGGCTGGTCAGTACGACACTGAACCGGTGATGTTGCCGGCCTATCGCCAAACGGTGAAGTGGTTTTGCCAGGAGAACGACACGTTTTTGCCGGCATTCGAGACGACGACTCCGCGCGGATCGACCTCTGGCGGAAGGGGGACCGACCACATCATCTTTCCGTCGCGAGCCCTGATCGAATGCATGCCGGTGTAGTCGCTGAAAACGAAGTGATCGCCATCAGTCGCACCGCTTCGAACCCAGTACGCGTCTTGCCAGGGTGTTTGCCACAGTTGTCGGCCACTCTCGACGTCGAGACCCGAGATTGTGCGGGTCTCCGGCGACGTGACGAGGATTGTTTTTCCTACCACTGCGGCGATGGTGCTTCCTGTCCCGGCCGTCGCGGTGTTGACGATTTGTGAACTGCGCCAGAGTTCGTCACCCGACTCCGGATCGTAGGCGCCGTCGCCGAGAAACATCGGCACCGCCGTCGAGGGCTTACTCGGGTAGGACGACGATGAGTACGAGGGAATCGGTATCGCACGAATCGTGGATCCGTCGGAAGCCAAGAGGTTTTGGGTTCCGGCATATCCCGACCGGCCGCCGACACTGGTGAGGAACAATCCGTTCCCGGTAGGGACAAGCGAATCGCCCTCGAATCGGAATCGCTCGGCGCCGGAATCCAGATCGTAGATTCGATAGCGGTACTGCGGGTCCCCGCCATCGCCCTGTTCCATCGCAATGACAGTGTCGGTGTGAGGGACCGTGTAGACGGCTCCGAACTTCTCACTTGGTTCGAAGGTACGCACGAAGTTGGCAGTCAAATTGGTTGTGGTGCCGCTGGCAAGAATTCGTGTTCGAACCGTTCCGTCCATCCTTTCGCCGGACGTGTACACGGTGTCTCCGGCGATGGTGGCGCCATTGAGATCGAAGTCGGTTCCGAGGTCGGACATCAGAGTTCCGGTCGCGGTATCGACAAAGATCATCCGTCGATCGCCCCAGCACGCGATGATCGTGGATTCGTTCTGCTGACTGCACTGGCCGATGACTCCGCCGATTCGCGTTTTCCACAGCGGACTTCCGTCGTCGGGATTCACCCCGACGAGTGTGACGGCACCGACTCCCTGACTCGACGAAGACTCGTCGGTCTTGGGAAGCGGATAAGCAGTCGCGGCCACCAGCACGTCACCGACTTGGTACGTGTTGCCGTAGCCGTAGTAGCTATCGAGCGTGGAAGGCATCGACAGCAGCACGTCCCCGGGGTTGTCCGTGAGCGCTCGGACATCGAGTTCCCAGGCTTGTTGCGGAGGATCGGAGAGGTCTACGTCGACAACGCCTTGCTCGACGATCGGACCGCCTGTCTTCTGCTTCGGCCATGCCGCATCACTGGAGTCGGAGATTACCGATACGACGATGAACGCGATCGCCAAGAGCAATGCCAGTCCGAGTGCGACCAGTTTCCAATGTTCCTTCAACCGAAGCTGCATCGAAAGACCGTAACCGATCGATCAAACTGATCGGTTCGTTTCGCGGACGGCCGGCACGATGTCGATCGCGAGATCGAGCCCACGTGCTCGGTGTGACGAAGTGTGGTGGCCTCGTACGCACGAGACCACCACACCGACGGCGTCAGACGTAAGGCGAGTACGCCGGAAGATCCAACTGACCGTTGCCGGACAGCCCGATCACGATCACCTCGGGTTCGGTGACGGCACGGGCGTGAGCGATAGCGCCGGCAACCGCGTGGGTGGATTCCGGAGCCGGGATGATTCCTTCGGCGCGGGCGAAAATCAGACCTGCCTGGAGTGCGTCGTCCTGATCGACGGCAATTGCATCCATGAGTCCGAGGTTGACCGCGTGCGAGACCATCGGCGACATGCCGTGGTAGCGGAGGCCACCGGCATGGATGGCCGGCGGTACGAAATCCTTACCCAGAGTGTGCATCTTGAGCAGCGGCGTCAGGCCGGCGACATCACCGAAGTCGTAGCGGTACTCGCCCTGGGTGAGGGACGGGCATGCCGACGGCTCGCAGGCGACCAGACGAGTCTTGGTGCCTTCGCGAAGGTTTCGTCCCAGGAACGGGAAGGTGAGTCCGGCGAGGTTGGAACCGCCACCGGCGCAACCGAACACGGTGTCGGGGACGGCGTCGCCGGCTTCTTCGAGCTGGACCATTGCTTCCTGACCGATCACGGTCTGGTGCAGCATGACGTGGTTCAGCACGCTACCGAGTGAGTAGTGCGTGTTCGGATCCTGCGCAGCGACCTCGACGGCCTCGCTGATGGCCATACCGAGCGAGCCGGTGGTGTCGGGATGCGACTTCAACAGTGCGCGTCCGGCTTCCGTCAGGTCCGAAGGCGACGGGTGACAGATTCCGCCGTACGCCTCCATCTGGATGCGTCGGTACGGCTTCGAATCGAAGGACGAGCGAACCTGCCATACCTCGACGTCGAGTCCGAGCAGCGCGCCCGCGAACGACAGCGACGCACCCCACTGTCCCGCACCGGTTTCGGTGGTGAGCTTGGTGGTTCCCTCGATTGCGTTGTAGTAAGCCTGCGCGACAGCAGTATTCGGCTTGTGTGAACCGACCGGGCTCACGCCTTCGTACTTGTAGTAGATGCGGGCAGGTGTGCCGAGAGCGCGCTCGAGTCGGTGCGCGCGGAACAGGGGAGAGGGCCTCCACATGCCGTAGATCTCGCGAACCGTCTCCGGGATCTCGATGTAGCGCTCGGTTGCGACTTCCTGCGCGATGAGGTTCATCGGGAACAGCGGCGCCAAGTCCTCGGGGCCGAGCGGCTCACGAGTGCCCGGATGCAGGTGCGGGGGAACAGGCTCGGGGAGGTCAGCCGCCAGGTTGTACCAGTGCGTCGGCACTTTCGACGGGATGGAGACGCCCAAAGGCTCGAGCGAACGGTTGAGTGGGGTGGTGGTCAACTAACTCTCCTTCGTGGATTCGGTACCTGATCTTGGCGGTCGTAGCGACGACGCGTACGGCATTTGCCGGATCGGGGATCCTGAGAGGAGCCTGCTGGACCACCCGATATCGGTCCGGGCAGCACGCAGTTGCGGCTGACCGTCAGCGGTCGGGCCACCAGAGGTGCGCAGTGAGCAGGGTCACGAGCCGATCGTACATCGGCACTCGCACCCTGCTCACGTCGGGCGCAGCTACATTCTCGCCATCCTCCGTCGGCGCGGCTACATTCTCGCCATCCTTCGTCGGCTCAGCGAAAAATCATGCACGTCGTGGTTCCATGCGCCACCAACTTGCCGTTTTTGTCGAGGACCTTGCCCTCTGCCGTCGCGGTACGCCCGCCCACGTGAATGACGCTGCCGTGGGCTGTCAGTTCGTCACCGTCGAGAGGCACCGTGCGGATGTAGTTGAGCTTGAGTTCGAGGGTCGTGTAGCCGACGCCGGCCGGAAGCATCGTGTGTACCGCGCAGCCCATGACCGAGTCGAGCAGCGTTGCGCAGATGCCGCCGTGCACAGTGCCGAGCGGGTTGCTGAAATCGGCGCGCGGGGTCAGGGCGAAGCTCACGGATCCTTCGTTGACCTCGCGCATCTCCATGCCGAGGAGGCGTCCGATGCTGGGTCGGTCGTTGACCTGCGTTCCCATCCAGCGGAGAAGTTCGAGGCCTGTCATCTGCGCCGGATCGACGGTCGCGGTTGTCTCGTCACTCATTGTTTCATCCCATCGCTATGTAGGTCGTCATACATAACGTAGCGTATGAGTCGACAGGTGTACCGACGGCCGAAGGATCTGTGACATGGCAGAGCTGAGCTCACGTGATCGCATGATTCGCAGTGCGGTTGAACTGATCAGCCGCAACGGTGTCGACGCGACGTCCTTCAGCGACGTCATCAAGCACAGCGGCGCACCCCGTGGGTCGATCTACCACCACTTTCCTGGCGGTAAGACCGAGTTGATGGTCGAAGCCGTGCGCGCGGCCGGTGCGATCATCACCAGACGGATCAGCTCGGCTGCGGCTACCGGTTCCACGGCCGACGTGATCGAAGCGGTCGGAGACATCTGGCGACTCAATCTCACACGCTCGGACTTCGCGATCGGCTGCCCGGTGATTGCCGGCGGGTTGGCGCGTGCCAGTGAGCCAGAAGTCGCGGAAGTGTCGGCTGAGGTCATGCTGGGATGGCAGAAGTTGATCGAATCGCAACTCGAAACTGCGGGTTATCCTGCAGTGCAGGCAAAATCGATGGCAAACCTGACGATCACGTCGGTCGAAGGTGCAGTGGCGGTGTGCCAGACGACTCGAAGTATCGAGCCGCTCGAACAGGTCATCGCTTCACTGCAGGGGCTCTCTCGTTCTGAGGCTTGGTCCCGCTGAGCCTTCGGGGGTTGACTTCGGTCGTCAAGTATCCGTAACTTCATGTAACGGCTAATTGGGCAGGAGTAGGCGATGACACATTGGTTCGACCTCGAACCGGTCGGTGTCGATTTCTTCGACACGGCACCGCATATCTTCACGTACTCGATCGATCTCGCCGCCGAACCTGACGCCGTCTGGGCCGGTCTGACCGCCGACGAGCCTTTGTCGTGGTGCCGACTGCTCACAAAAGTGCACTACACCTCGCCGCGCCCCTACGGCGTCGGCACGCGCCGAATCGCGGAGGTGGGCGGCGGTGCGATGCAGATGCGCGAAAAGTTCATCACCTGGGACGACGAAACGCGTCGGCACTCGTTTTACGTCGAACAGTCCAATGTTCCGCTGTTCCAATCCTTCGCGGAGGACTACCGCGTCGACGAGCTCGCAGTGGGTTCGAGACTGCAGTGGAATTTTGCATTCTCGCCGCGTCCGAAGCTGTCGCTCGCGGTGCGCGGCGGGCTACCGGTCAACTCGCTGATCTTCTCGAGCTTCGTGCGCGATACCAAGCGGCACTTCGGTTCTGCGCCACGCCATTGACTTTCTTCCCTTCATACGAGAGGCATCCATGACCACGCTCGGAGAATCATTGACTTTGCCCTGCGGGCAGATCCTGCGGAATCGGACCATGAAAGCTGCGCTCAGCGAGGCTCTGGGTGACCGCACTCATGGACCGTCCACTCGCTTGGAAACGCTGTACGGTCGTTGGGGCAGTGGCGGGTTCGGTTTGCTGATCACCGGCAATGTCATGGTCGATCGATCGCAGATCGCCGAACCGGGCAATGTCGTCGTCGACGACGATCGTGATGCCGAAGCACTGACTGCCTGGGCCAAGACCGCCAAGAACGGCGGCGCCGAGATCTGGATGCAGCTGAACCACCCAGGGCGGCAATCCAACCCGATTGCCAGCAGAGGTAGACCGGTCGCCCCGAGCGCGATCGCGCTGAAGATTCCGGGAATGGCGACGCCGCGAGAACTCTCGACCGCTGAGATCGACGAGATCATCGACAAGTTCGCGGAAACCGCTCGCGTCGCCGAGTCCTCCGGCTTCGGGGGCGTGCAGATACACGCAGCGCACGGTTATCTTGTTGCGCAGTTCCTTTCGCCCTTGTCCAATCAGCGGACGGACGAGTGGGGTGGAGATCCTGAGCGTCGACGACGCTTTCTGATCGAGATCGTTCGGCGCATACGCTCTGCCGTTGCTCCGGGATTCGCGGTCTCGGTCAAGCTCAACTCGGCTGATTTCCAACGAGGTGGATTCTCGGAAGACGAGTCGCGAGAAGTAGTGCGCGCGTTGACCGAAGAGTCGGTGGATCTCATCGAGATCAGCGGTGGCAGTTATGAATCGCCGGCCATGATGGGTAAAGCGCAGAAGCAGAGCACTCGCGATCGAGAGGCATATTTCCTCGAGTACGCCGAGACAGTCCGAGCGATTGCCGGCGACATTCCCTTGGCGGTCACCGGCGGCTTCCGCTCGCGATCGGCGATGGTCGAGGCACTGGCTTCCGGCGCGTGCGACGTGATCGGCCTCGGCCGGCCGACGATCACGATCCCCGACGCGGCAACCGTTCTCCTGGAATCGGATCGGGAACGATTGACCGTGCCGACTGTTGAGTTCGGAGCGCGGAAGTTGTTGGGGAAGGTTGCCGACATCTCGATGCTCGACGGTGCACTCGACCTGCAGTGGCATACCGATCAGCTGCACCGGATGGGCGACGGAAGCGAGCCGGATCCGGCTCGGCCGTGGTGGAAGACCCTCGGAACGATGGTGAGGCGAAACGGATTCGATGCGCTTCGCCCCACCAAACGAGCGGCTTGATCAGTTCGGTGCACCGATGTTGAGTTCATCGGGATGCGCGCCGACGCGGGTACCGTCGTCGAGAGTGTCGATTTCGCTCAGGTCGAGATCGGTGAGTTCGAAGTCGAATACGTCGATGTTCTGAGCGATTCGAGCATCGTGTACGGATTTCGGGATGACGATCAGGCCGTTCTGAAGGTGCCAACGGATCAGGACCTGCGCGGCAGTCTTGCTGTGGCGGTCACCGATTCGTGTGATGATCGGGTCGGTGAGCAGGGTGTTGGGCTTGGACGCCTTACCCCAACCTGCGTTACTGGTACCGCCGAGTGGGCTCCACGATTCGACCTTGATCCCGTGCTCGGCGGCCTTGTCGCGAATGGCGTGCTGCGTGAGGTGCGGGTGCAGTTCCACCTGATCGACTGCGGGCAACAATCCACCGCGTTCGACGAGAAGCTGCAGATGATGCGGCTCGAAGTTGCACACCCCGATTGCCTTGGCGCGGCCCGATTCCGCGATCTTTTCGAGTGCGTCCCACGTGCGGAGGAGTCGGTCGTTGTCCTGCAGAGGCCAGTGGATGAGGTAGAGATCGACGTAGTCGACGCCCAGCTTGTCGATGCTGGTGTCGAAAGCCTTCAACGCCGGCTCGTAGCCCTGATCCGCATTCCACAGCTTCGTGGTGAGGAAGATGTCCTCTCGCGCGACGGACGAGTTGGCGATACCTCGTCCGACGCCCTCTTCGTTTCCGTAGGCGGCAGCGGTGTCGATGTGCCGGTAGCCGGCCTCGTCGAGTGCGAACCGTACTGCATGCTCGGTTTCGTCGTTGGTGGCCTGCCAGACTCCGAGGCCGAGTTGCGGGATCGTGGTTCCGGAATTCAGCGTGATGTCAGGAATGCTCATGGATCAAGGCTAGCGATCTCGAGCTGTCCTTGCCTGGGTCAGAGCTGCCTGGGTCAGAGCTGCCTGGGTCAGAGAGTGGTAGCCGAGTACCCATGCGCCGCTGCAACACTGTCGGACAGGAGCAGGCCGTCGTGTGTGCTCAGACCTGACCCCAGGCCGGGAACTGTCGCGACCGCGTCCTTCCACCCCTTGTTTGCCAATGCGACGACGTACGGAAGCGTCGCGTTGGTGAGTGCGTAGGTGGACGTACGGGGGACGGCTCCGGGCATGTTCGCAACGCAGTAGAAGACCGAACCGTGAACCTGGTACGTCGGATCAGCGTGCGTGGTCGCGTGTGAATCCTCGAAGCAGCCTCCCTGGTCGATGGCGATGTCGACCAGGACAGAACCCGGCTTCATACGCGCCACCAGGCTGTTGGAGACGAGAGTCGGCGCCTTCGCCCCGGGGACCAGCACCGCGCCGATGACGAGGTCGGCGTCGAGTACAGCCTGTTCGAGTTCGAGGCTGTTGGACGTGATGGTCTTGACCTGGCCGTGGTAAAGCTCGTCGATTTCCCGCAGGCGCGCGATCGACAGGTCGAGAACGGTGACGTCGGCCTGCATGCCGTAGGCCACGGCGATGGCGTTCTTGCCGGAGACTCCCGCACCGATCACCACGACCTTGGCGGGGCGCACTCCGGGTACGCCGCCCATCAGCACTCCGCGTCCGCCGCCGTGACGCATCAAGTGATAGGCGCCCGCCTGCGGTGCCAGGCGTCCGGCTACTTCACTCATCGGGGCGAGGAGGGGCAGTGAACCGTCGGAACCGACAACTGTTTCGTAGGCGATGGAGGTGGTCTTCGACGTCAGGAGCGCGTCGGTGCATTCCTTCGACGCCGCCAGGTGCAGGTAGGTGAAGAGAACCTGATCCTTACGGAGTCGCGAATACTCTTCTGCAATAGGTTCTTTGACCTTCAGGAGTAGATCTGCGTCCGTCCAGACCTGATCGGCAGATCCAAGGATCTGCGCGCCCGCGGCCTTGAAATCCTCGTCACTGAACGAGGAGCCGACGCCTGCACCCGTTTCGATGACGACTTCGTGTCCTCGGCCGACCAGTTCGTGGACGCCTGCTGGGCTGATGGCCACGCGGTACTCGTGGTTTTTGATCTCGCGGGGGATTCCGACCTTCATGACACGGCTCCGAACTGAGTCTGTTGTTTCTTCGAATGGCAGGTGCCAAGCATGAAGTTTCGTCGCCAGATAGTGAAGAGAAGTGAAGATAATTCTCTAGGCTGTATTCATGGTGCGCGAAAGTTCAAAAATCGGTATTCAGACGGCCGCCTCGCCGAAGCATGTTCGGGCAGCAATGAAGTTGGACGAGATCGACCGGGTTCTGCTCGAAGAGCTGGCGAAAGACGCGAGGATTCCGAACAATGCGCTGGCTGCGATCGCGGGAATTGCGCCGTCGACATGCCTCGGCCGTGTGCGCGCCTTGGTGGACAACGGCGTGATCAGGGGATTTCACGCGGACATCGACCCCGCCGCTCTCGGAATGGATCTGCAGGCGATGATCGCAGTTCGACTGCAGGCCAACGCACGGTCGCACCTCAACCGGCTCGGCGACGATTTCGCCAAGCTGGACTCCGTGCTCAACGTGTACTTCGTTGCCGGTGTCGACGACTACATGCTGCACGTCGCAACGACGGATTCGGCGCAGTTGCGTGACTTCGTCGTCAACAATCTCTCGGCACATCCAGCGGTTGCTGCGACCGAGACGATTCTGATCTTCGAACACGTCAGGCCTCGAGGCGGTACTGCCTGATTAGTTCTCACCTGATGGCGGGTCGACGCCCGGACCAGGCGTTCTCGAGGAGTTCGCTCAGGCCCGGCGGGGTGATCTCACGCGGATTCGGATACGCGGCGGAGGTGGCGAGTTCGACTGCATTTTCGATTTGATCGTGACTCATTCCCAGTTCTCGCAGAGTGGTCGGTCCGCCGCACGCGGTGACGAGGTCGAAAACGCCGGTAGCGGCATCGGATGCGCCCAGAGCAGTCGCTATTCGCGACATCACATCCGGGACAGCAGGCGCGTTGAATGCCATCGCGTGGGGGAGGACAACGGTGTGGGTGGGAGCATGCGGCAAACCGAAGCTGCCACCGAGGGTGTGGCACAACTTGTGATGAAGCCCCATACCGACCGTGCCCAAGCAGGTTCCGGCTAACCAGGCTGCTTGCAGTAGTTCGGCCCTACCTTCCAGATTTTTCGGATCATCGACAATGCTCGGCAGCGCACGGGCGATCCCGGAGATCGCCTCGATCGCCATCAAGTCCGTGATCGGGTTGGACTCGGTGGAGTACAACGCTTCAACCGCATGCGCCATCGCGTTGACGGCACTGGTGACGGTGGTATCCAGCGGCAGATCGAGAGTGAGGTCGACGTCGTAGATGACGGTTTCCGGTCTGATGTGGGGAGAGGAGCGAGTTGTCTTGCGTCCGTTCTCTGTTTCACCCAACACCGGAGTGACTTCTGATCCCGCGTACGTTGTCGGAACGACGATCTGATCGAACCCCGCTCGTAGTGCCAATGCCTTGGACAACCCGGTTGCCGAACCGCCGCCGATCGCCACGACCGTGTCGACGTGATGGTTCTCGGCAAGTCTCAGCGCGGCTGTCGTGACTTCGATCGGAGTACGCATCACAGCGCCGTCGAAGCGGGCCACCGCCATGTCGCCGAGAGATTCGGTCACGGCGGCGGCAACCGCGTCGAGTCGACGACTTGCCAGCACCATCACTCGGCTACGGCCGAGCCGCCGCACTTCTTCGGCGATCGTATCGATCATCCCTTGGCCGAAGACAATTCGAGCCGGTGAAGCGTCGTACGAGAAGGGCTTCATGTCATCCCTGCGAAACGGTGGCGTGCATTTCCCAGACGATGACCTCTGCCCCGGTATCGGAGCTGAGCTGCTGACCTCCGCCGCCGGACACGCGTACCGCGTCACCTTGTTCGAGCACTCCGACGCCTTCCATGGCGGCCTGACCGTCGGCGACAAAAACGTGCAGGAACGGTGCGTCGGGCAGGGTCACGGGCTGTCCGGGTTGCAGACGCGCAACGTGCATCGCGGCGTACTTGTTCTTGATCCGGATTGCCGAGTGATCGGCGTACGCGTCCATGCCCGACGCGACGGGAACCAGTCCACCGGCAAGCAATTCGGCGTCGATCTCCAACTGCTCGTATCCGGGCGTGATTCCGGCCTCGTCGGGGACGACCCACATCTGGATGAAGTGAACCGGGTCGCTGTGCTTGTCGGAATGCGCACCCGCCACGTCACCGAGTCGCCACGAATCGTTCTTCTCCGAATGCAGGATTCCCGTTCCAGCGCTCATCCGCTGGGCGAGACCGGGGTAGATGACGCCCGAATGCCCCATCGAATCCTGATGTACGAGAGAACCTCTCAGTACCCAGGTGACGATCTCCATGTCCTGGTGCGGGTGGGTGTCGAATCCCATTCCGGGCGTGACGATGTCGTCGTTGTTGACCAGGAGAAGACCGTGGTGAGTGTTCTTCGGGTCGTAGTGATTGCTGAACGAGAACGAGTGCTTGGAGTCCAGCCAGCCGGCATTGGACTTGAAGCGATCCCCGGATCGACGGATATCGAGGTTCGGCTGCGACAGAGTGGAGGTCATGGTGTGCCTTCCGAATGGTATGGGGGAGAGCAAGTTTTCAGAGGACGTGATTGCCGTACATCTCACCGAGTGGGTCTGCGATCAGTTCGAGTCGAGCGCCGTCGGGATCGCGGAAGTACAGCGAAACCTCACTGTGCTCGATCAGTTCGACGCCGGCCTCGGTCAGTCTGGTACGTAGCTTCGCCCACTTGGCGGGTTCGACGCTGATCGCGATGTGGTGGAGGCCGCCGAGTACTTCTTGGTACGGGCCCACGTCGAGACCCGGGAAGTCGAAGAACGCCAGAAGGTTGCCATTGCCGATGTCGAAGAAGAAGTGCGAAGACCCGGGATAGTCACGGTTCTCGATCAACTCGGTGAGTGGGAATCCGAGGAGATCCTGGTAGAACTTCACGGTTCGTTCGACGTCACTGCTGATCAGGGCCGTATGGTGCAGGCCGCGTGCGGTCGATGCGGGTCGTTTGTCGGCGGGGAGCAGATGTCGATCCCTGATCTCGGCCCGGCGTTCCTCGAACTGCACTGCGTTGTTGTCGCTCATGGCGCCCGCCTCTCGGTTGAACCTTCTCTTCGAACAGGTAGTTGACTGATCAACTACATTGAGAATAGATCATTTGATTTCGTTGTCAACTACTTCGGATATGCTGGTGTCATGGAATCGACGCGGTGGTTGAGCGACTCGGAGCAAACGGCCTGGCGGGCTTACCTGGACTCGACCCGACTGCTCCAGCGTGTTCTCGATCAGCAGTTGGTGCGAGACTCCGACATTTCCTTCACCGATTTCGAACTGCTGGTCGCTCTCGCCGAAGCGCCCGGCCGGCAACTGCGCATGAGTGAGCTCGCCGACGCTGTGATGGCTACCCGAAGTGGTGTGACCAGGGCCGTCAATCGGCTGGTCGGTGCCGGGTGGGTGCGCCGGGTCGAGTGTGTCGACGACAAGAGGGGCGCTAATGCGGAGCTGACCGACTCGGGTGCCGAGAAATTGGCGTCGGCAAGCCCGGCGCATGTAGCCGCAGTACGGGAGAGCATGTTCGATCTGCTGAGCCCGCGGGATGTCGAGCGGTTGGGTGTGGTCTTCGGTGAGATGCGTCGGCACCTTCTCGAGG
Organism: Rhodococcus sp. IEGM 1302; assembly: GCF_030056935.1. Taxonomy (NCBI): domain Bacteria; kingdom Bacillati; phylum Actinomycetota; class Actinomycetes; order Mycobacteriales; family Nocardiaceae; genus Rhodococcus; species Rhodococcus sp. IEGM 1302. The sequence continues at coordinate 17,022 of NZ_JASHKY010000004.1, forward strand.
CCCAAGCAAGTAATTGACAGAGCAACGGCCCATGTCACGTAGTTGGTGAGGGCTGCGAACGGACTGCCATCATTGTCTGGTGACCCGTATTCGTATGTTCGCAACCGACCTCGACGGCACCCTGCTGCGCTCCGACCGAACGATTTCGGCGCGCACCGCGCAGGCCATGGAGAACGCGCGGCTCGCGGGGATCGAAGTTGTGTGGGCGACGGCCCGGGCCAGGCATTCGGTACACACGTTGGCGAGCTCGTGCGGATTTCGCGGTAAAGCTGTGTGTGCCAACGGAGCTGTCATTCTCGACCTGGCGGACGGGACTCCGGAGATCGTCGACACCGTTTCGATCGAAACATCTTTGGCTGCAACAGCTATGGAGCAGGTTCGTGCTCTGATTCCTGGCGTCGTGTTCGCGAACGTCGGACCCACGCAGTTCTTTGCCGAGCCGGAGTATGCCGCTCTGTGCGAGTTCGCGGACCATCACCGGCACCTGCACGAGATGGTGCTCGCCGATACGCTGCCGCTGGACGTGGAGCCGATGGTCAAGATCGTGGCCCGGCATGCCGAGGTTCCCAGCGCCGACCTGTACCGAACTGCGGTCGCTGCGGGCATCGAGGGTGTGGAGTTGACCCACTCCGGGGCTCCGTACATGGAAATGGCTGCAGCGGGCGTCTCGAAGGCCAGCGCTCTCGCGCAGTTGTGCGCGATCGACGGCATCGACGCGTCGGAAGTTGCCGCGGCCGGTGACGCCTTCAACGACGTTGCGATGCTGACCTGGGCCGGAACGGCTCTGGCGCCCGCCAACGCCAGAGCCGAGGTCATCGAGCTCGCCGACCGAATTTTGCCCACGAACGACGAGGACGGGGTGGCGAGCTACCTCGAAGAGCTGGTTGCGGGGAGCTAGTTCAGCTGCTGACGGCCTTGGGTCCGGTGCCGATACCGACTCCGCAGTCCGTCATGAATTCGGAGAAGACACGGTCGAAGCGATCCGGATAGTCAAGGTGCGGGAAATGCCCGGCGCGCTTGAATATCTCCACCCGCCCCAGCGGTAGTTCGGCGCGAGCATTCTCGGTGTGGGCGTTGGGGATGATGGTGTCTTCCTCGCCCCACACCAGTAGTGCCTGCAGGTTCTTGAAGTTGGCGAAATGCGGAGTGGCATTGACGGTTTGGCCGTTGTAGTTGATGACCGATCGCGCGGTCGCCAGAAATGCCTGACGTGTCGACGCGTCCGATACCGAAGCAAAGCTCTTACGGGCCTCACTCGCGCTGGCACCGAGCTTGAACAGGCCGATCTTGTTGAAAAGTCCGAGCGCTTTGTCCGTCACGTCGGTCAGCGTCCTGGACGCGAGAACGGGAAGTACCAGTTCGCTGCCGGGCAGAGTTGCCGCGCGCAGGAGTGGGCTCACCTCGGGGCCGAGTCCGCCGCTGGCCACCAGGCACAGCCGCTCCACACGCTCGGGGAAGAGATACAGCGTCTGCATCGCGATCCCACCACCGAGGGAGTGGCCGACGAGGGTGGCCGACGGAATGTCGAGGGCCTCGAGGAGGTCACGCACAGTGGCGGCGTGAGCGCTGAGTGAGTAGTCGCCGGCAGGCTTGTCCGACGCACCGTGTCCGAAGAGGTCAGGAGCGATGACACGGTAGTGGCGCGAGAGTGTCTCGATCTGCGGCTCCCAATTGGAGTGCGCGCCCAGTAGGCCGTGAATGAGCACCACAACGGGGCCACTGCCTTGGTCGACGTACTTGAGCTGGTCGCCGTGCAATACAACCGTCTGCAATTGGTCGGTTGCCATGATTGAACCTTTCGGAGCCGCCAGTGTCTGTGGCTGCTCGCGTGTTGTCGGACCGCACCCGCCCCGACGCGGATCCACGGGTATTTGTGACCGGGAGTAACCCCAGTTCCCTCAGTATGCCCACCGCGGGGCCCGATGTCGTCGCCATCGGGCGTGTTGTGACGAACCGTGAGCCGTCGGCTGAGGGGAGACGTACAACTCACCGCCGCGTGTCGGCGCCGCTGATCAGGCGAAATCGACCAGTTTGCCGAAAGTGAGGTTGATGTCCCACGGTGTGACGCCCCACGTCTCGATCGCTGATACCGCGAAGATTCCGGCAGCCTCGATGGTGTCCTGTGAGGCTGGTGCCGAAACGGAAACGCCGGTTTGTCCGCTCGGAACCTCCGGCCAGACGCCGGTTCCGGCGGGCGCGGGGGTGGCCTCCATGACCGCGTTGGCCAGTCCCGATTCGTCGACGGTAGTGAAGAGGCAGTTCGGCTCGTGGGGGGAATCCCACCCGCCGAGTTCCGCGAGCCAGAATTCGCCGCGTCCAGCAGCGGAGATCGCTATGGACGCGAGTACCGATTCGAGATCTTCCCAAGCGTCGCCGGTCGGGGAGGACGCGTCGGTGAGCTTGAACGGTGCGGCAAGTGCAGTGCTGTCAGGGGAAGCGAAGCGCGGCTGCACAGTGAGGGCCTGGGTCTGGGTATCCAGAAACGCAACCTCTCGGAACTTGTTGTCCGGCAGGGTCGTACGGGCTACGAGACCGCGTCCCAACTGTGCGCCGAGCGCCGCGGGATCGTCGACGCTCCACAAGCGGGTCTCGTCCTCGGACCACGTGCGAATCATTCCGCCGACGACGGGACTGATCAGCACGGGCTCGAGGTTCGTAGTGCCTGTTGACTCGCTCACCGCTGGCTCCCCACCGCACGTCGTACCGCCGGACGGGTTCCCGGCGGCCAGTTAAGTATGCCGCCTCGCTGCTGTGCGCCTTTATTAACCGCCGGGGGTTAATAAAGGCGCACAGCAAGTGGTCACATATGCGTGCCGCCGTCGATGCGGATTTCCGTTCCGGTGACAAACGAGCCGTCCTCGGAAGCGAGCATCGCGATCACGCCGGCGACCGCGGACGGGGGAGCGAAACCCTCACCGATTGCCGGGGCCAGCTTGCCGAGCAGCGTGAAGTCGATGTCGGCCGGGAAGCCGGGATCGGAGGTCATGCCCGAAGCGATGCTGCCGGGTGCGACGGCCACGGCGCGAAGGCCCTGCTTGCTGTACTCGAGTGCAAGTGCGTGCGTGAAGGATTGGATTCCACCCTTCGACGCCGCATATGCCGTCATGTACGGGTGGGCGAAGGTCGCCGATGTGGAACTGAAGTTGACCACGACGCCTGCTCCGCTTTCGAGCAGTGCCGGCAGGGACTCCCTCGTCATGAGGAAAGTTCCGGTGAGGTTGACCCCGATGACGGTGTTCCAGAAATCGAGTGTCATCTCGTGGGTGTGCGCGGAGCGCAGAATGCCCGCCGCATTGACCAGCACGTCGAGCCCGCCCAGAGCCTTGATCGCAGCGCCGACCTGTTCGCGAACAGACTCTTCGCTGGAGATGTCGACCTTCACCGTGGTCAGGCGATCGGAATGGCCTGCGTCCTTCGCTGCGTTCAGCGTCTGTTCGAGGCCGGTCTCGGAAATGTCGGCGGCGACGACGGTGCCACCTTCTGCCAGGATGCGGGCAACGGTGGCCTGGCCGATTCCGGATCCTGCGCCGCTGATGAGGACGCGCTTGTCGTCGAATCGATTCACGAGAAAACTCCGGTCTGTGGGATGGACAGCTGTCTGGTGACCGATTCTGCGCGATCCAGAGCTATTAATCTGCTGGGCATTCCACTGACTGGGCACCAGTGGTGCTTGTTCGCTCGCAATCCCGAGCGAACAAGCACCGACGTCTCCTAGAGGCCCGCTGCCTGCGCGAGGCTCGGCAGGTAGGTGCTCGGCTGACCGAAGAGCTGAGCGCTGCCGTGTGCACGCTTGAAGTACAGCTGAGCGTCGTGCTCCCAGGTGATCGCGATTCCGCCGTGCAACTGAACCGCTTCGGAGGTGATCTGCTGCAAGGCTTCCGAGCAGTAGACCTTCGCCACTGCCGCGTCGTCCGCCGACTGCGTCGCCACGGCGGCGTACGTCATCGACCGCGCCGTCTCGACCAACGTGTACATGTCGGCCATCCGATGCTTGAGGGCCTGGAAAGAACCGATCGCGCGACCGAACTGCTTGCGCGACTTGGTGTATTCCACGGTCTGTTCGACGATCGCTGTGGCCGCTCCCACCTGTTCAGCAGACAACGCGATCAGAACGACGGTTCGGATCCGATCGACCAGATCTTCGGACCACTCCAGTGGCCGACCACGAACACCGGAGAACGTGACCTCCGCCAGCGTTCGCGTCGGATCCATGGTGGGGACGCGTCGGCGGGAGACGCCTTCGGCCGCTGGATCCACTTCGTAGAACCCGTCAGCCGTCAGAACGAGCAGGGTGTCTGCGACGTGTCCGTCGAGGACGTACGACGCCGTGCCGGTCAACGCGTCTTCGGTTGCCTCGACGCCGAAGGTGCTCCAACCCGCGGCACCTGCCCAGCACAGAGCGAGCGTGCTCTCGCCGGACGCGACACCGGGCAGCAGTCGCGAGCATGCGTCGTTGTCACCGGAAAGCAGCAGTGCCTGTGCGGCAAGAATCGCCGAACCCAGCATCGGTGACGGGGTCAGCGTGCGGCCCAATTCCTCCTGGACCACGTGTACTTCGCCCAAACCTGCTCCGACGCCGTCGAACTCCTCCGGAATCGCCAGCGCGGCGACGCCGATCTGCTCGCACAGCTTGCTCCACAAAGCGGCGTCGTAGCCGATCTCTGTGGTGATGGCGGCGCGGACGGCAGCGGAGTCGGAATGCTTGCTCAGGAGATCGCGTACCGATGCGCGCAATGCTGCCTGGTCTTCGGTGTCGATGCTCATGATGCAACCAGCGCTTCGACGACGCGTGCGCGATGCTCGGACGGTGTGCCCCACGCGGTGAGCAGCGCCCGTACCTTGGTGAGCCACAAGGAGAGATCGTGTTCCATCGTGTAGCCGATGGCGCCGTGAACCTGGAGTCCGACGCGAGCGGCCTTGTACGCAGCATCCCCGCACGCGACCTTGGCCGCAGAGATGTCACGCGAGGCGTCGGCCGACTGATCGCGAACCGACAGGGCGGCGCCGTGCAGCAGGGGGCGAGCCATCTCGAGGGAGACGGCAACCTCGGCCAGGTGGTGCTTCATGGCCTGGAACTGTCCGATGACCTTGCCGAACTGCTTGCGCTGCTTCGCGTATTCGGTGGTGACCTCGAGCAGTGTCTGTCCCAGGCCCTGCAACTGCGCGGCAGTGGCAAGAGCGCCCATGTCGAAGGCGGCCGAGAAGTCGGCGGAGCCCAGTGATTCGCCGGCGGAAACCTCGTAGAGCTTGCGGGAGAGATCCACCGATGCCTTGGCTTCGCCAGGGACGCCGAGTGATACGGCACCGTCCTGCGCGAGCAGAACCAGATCCACAGCATCGGCGTCGAGCGCGAACGGTGTGCGCGGGGGAGCTGCGACGGTTGCCAGCGAACCCTCGGCGAGAGCAGAGAGACGTTCCGGTGCAACGGAGGCCAGGAGCGTCGGCGCCACGGCGATGGTCTCGACGACCGGTCCGGGTACTGCGTGCCGACCGAGCTGTTCGAGCGCAACGACCAGGTCGACGGCGTCGGCGCCGAGTCCGTCGTGCTCTTCGGAGATGACGAGACCGTTGACGCCGGTCTCGGCGAGGCGCTGCCAGAGCTTCTTGCCCGGCTCGGTGTCACCGTCGTTCCACGAACGGATGACGGCGGGCATGTCGGACTTGGTCAGCAGTGCATCGATGCTTGCAGCGAAGTCCTGGTGGGAGGAGTCGAGCGCGAATCTCATCGGTCCGCCTTCGGTAGGCCGAGCAGACGCTCAGCGATGACGTTTTTCTGAATCTCGTTGGTGCCTGCGTAGATCGGGCCGGACAGGGAGAACAGGTATCCGTCCATCCAGTTGTCGGCCAACTCGGCTTCAGGGCCCTGAAGTTCGAGAGCAGTCTCGTGGGTGGCGATATCCCACTCGGACCAGAAGACCTTGTTGATCGAGGACTCGGCGCCGAGCTGTCCACCGTCGGCCAGACGGGTGACGGTGCCGAATGTGTTGAGTTGGTAAGCGCGAGCGCCGATCCAGGCGTCGGCGACCTGGTTGCGCAGAGCGCTGTCGTCGGTGCGTCCGCTGGACTTGTACAGCTCGAGCAGGCGGTCGACGGTGGCGAGAAAGCGGCCGGGGCTGCGCAGCGAGAGACCACGCTCGTTGCTCGCGGTGCTCATCGCGACCCGCCAACCTTCGTTGACGTTTCCGATCACACCCGACTCACCTGGGTTGGCCGGGTCGTCCGGAACGAAGACGTCTTCGAGGAAGATCTCGGCGAAGCCGGGCTCACCGTCGAGCTGATCGATCGGGCGAACGGTGACACCCTTCGACCGGAGGTCGAACATGAAATACGTGATGCCCTTGTGGCGCTGCGCATCCGGATCGGAGCGGAACAAGCCGAAGCCCCAGTCGGCGTAGCTCGCGCGTGAGCTCCACGTCTTCTGACCGTTGAGCAGCCAGCCGCCGTCGACCTTCTTGGCGCTCGAACGCAGGCTTGCGAGGTCGGAACCGGACTCGGGCTCGGACCAGGCCTGGGCCCAGATGTCGTCGGCACGAGCCATGCGCGGCATGATGCGAGCCAACTGCTCGGCATTTGCATGCTCGAACAGTGTGGGAGCCAACAAGAAGATGCCGTTCTGGCTTACGCGGCCGGGCGCGCCCGAGCGGTAGTACTCCTCCTCGAAGATGACCCATTCGAGCAGGGACGCATCGCGTCCGCCGAGTTCCTTGGGCCAGGAGACGACGGCGTAGCCGGCATCGGCGAGTGTGTGCTCCCACTGACGGTGCTCTTCGAAGCCTTCGGCGGTATCCATCGACTTCAGGGGAGTCGCGGGCACATTCGCTTCCAGGAACGAGCGAACCTCGTCACGGAATGCGGTTGTGGCGTCGTCGAATACGAGATCCACTAGTTTGTTCCTTCCTGCGGTGCGCGAGCACTGGCAGCCATAGCTTTGGCGTCGAGACCACCAAGCGAGTCTTTGCCGACTTCGGCGTTGTGAGCGTGAGCGAAGTGATGCAGACCGAAGACGGAGTCGATGCCGTTGCGCATCCCCATCTGATCCTCGCACTGATTGACGGCCTTCTTGGTCAAAGCCAGTCCGAAGCGCGGCATCTCGGCGATACGTCCGGCGAGCTCGAACGTCTCCTTCTCGAGATGCTTGCGGGCGACGACGCGGTTCACCATGCCGATTTCGTATGCACGTTGCGCGGTGAACCGATCGCCGGTGAAGAGCATTTCCTTGGCGAATCGTGAACCGACCATCCACGGGTGCGCGAAGTATTCGACGCCGGGGATGCCCATGCGGACAACGGGATCGGAGAAGAAGGCGTCGTCGGCCGCGACGATCATGTCGCAGACCCAGGCGAGCATGAGCCCGCCGGCAATGCAGGCGCCTTGCACCATCGCGATGGTGGGCTTGGGGATCTCCCGCCAACGGCGGCACATGCCCAGGTAGACCTCCATCTCGCGGGCGAAACGCTGGTCACCGCCTGGCTTGTCGACGTGATCCCACCACATGGTGGCCTTGTTCTCGTACTCGACGTGATGGTCGCGTCCCGGAGTTCCCAGGTCGTGACCGGCACTGAAGTGAGGTCCGTTGCCTGCCAGGACGATCACCTTCACCTCGTCGTCTTCGACGGCGCGCTGGAATGCCGCGTCGAGGGCGTACGTGACCACCGAGTTCTGGGCGTTGCGGTAGTCGGGTCGATTCAAGGTCACGACGGCGACCGAGTCACGAACCTCGTAGGTCACGACGTCGGCTTCGAAGGGAACGGTCATGATTGTTCCTCGCGCAGAACCGTTTTGAGGACCTTGCCCGAAGGGTTACGGGGCAGGTGATCTACGAAGCGCACCTCGCGGGGCACCTTGAAGCCTGCGATCTTCTCCTTGAGGAAGGCGATTACCGACTCTTCGGTGAGGCCGGCACCGTCGAGTTGGGCGATGTAGACGCGGCCCACCTCTCCCATCCGGTGATCGGGGATGCCGATGGCAGCAGACTCGTGGACGCCGGGCAGGCGAGCCAACATGCCCTCGATCTCGGCGGGGTAGACGTTGAATCCGCCGCTGACGTACATGTCTTTCAGACGGTCGGTGATGTCGAGATATCCGCGCTCGTCGAGGGTTCCGACGTCTCCGGTGTGCAGCCAGCCGTCGACGTCGATTGCCTTGGCGGTGGATTCCGGGTCGTCGAGGTACCCGAGCATGACGTTCGGTCCGCGAAGCAGGATCTCGCCTTGGTCGCCGATCTTGACCTCGAAATCGGCTGTCGCGCGGCCGGAACTGGTGGAGACGGTGACCGGGTCGTCGTCGGTGCGGCACATGGTCGCAACCACTGCCTCGGTCAAACCGTATGCCGTGAGGACGGCGTCGAAAAGCTCTGCTTGCATGCGCTCGACGAGAGCAACCGGCACGGGTGCTGCGCCCGTGATCGCGATGCGGAGCGAGGACAGGTCGTATTCGCTGCGGCGGGGATGATCGAGGATGGTCTGGTAGATCGTCGGGGCGCCAGGCAGGATGCTGATCTTCTCGCTGCTGACCAATGCGAGGGTGTCGTCGATGTTGAAGACGGACACCGGCACGATCGTCGCACCGTTCAACAGGCAGACCAGGATTCCGGCCTTGTACCCGAAGGTGTGGAAGAACGGGCTGATGATGAGGAAGTTGTCGTCGGCGGTGACCTCGGCGCATTCACCCCACGACTTGGCGACAGCGATGGACTGACGATGCGCGGTGATCGCACCCTTGCTGCGCCCCGTGGTGCCGGAGGTGAAGAGGATGTCGCTGACGTCGTCTGGCTGCACCTTCGCAGCACGCGCGTCGGCTTCGGTGCGGGCGGCGTCGGTGGCGAGCGCGAGGAAGTCCTCGAACTCGATGACGCCGTCACGGTCGTCGTCCCCGTCGATCGGTACCTGGATGACGGTGGGGATCCTCAGGTCCGGATTGGCGTCGAGCAACTGCTGGTACCGGTCGGCCTTGAGGAACGTGCCGACGACCACCAGGGCAGCTGCGTCGACGCGCTCGATGATGTCGAGTGCTTCGGTGCCGGTGTAGCGCGTGTTGATCGGGATGATGGCTGCGCCGGCGTACTGAGCGCCGAGCAGGGCGATCACCCAGTGGTACGTGTTGGGCGCCCAGATGACGACGCGGTCGCCTGCCTTCACCCCACGGTTGATCAGTGCGCCGGCGAAATCGCGGACGCGCTGATGTAGCTGTGCGAAGGTCAGTCGGGTGTCGCCATCGGCGATAGCCGCGCGCTCACCGAACTCCTCGGCGGCCCGGATGAGGGCTGATGGGATGGTTCTCGGTTGTTCGGTCACTGGACTCCTACCTGACACGCTACCTAGCAAGTGCTTGGTAGGTTATCTTACATATGTGGACCAGAGCGAGAGCCCGGACGGGCAGATGACGGACGACGAGTTTGCGGCCACGGTCGCGCAGTGGTTGGCCGAGAACTTGACGGGCAAATTCGCCCAGCTCAAGGGTAAGGGCGGCCCCGGCAGTGAGCACGAGTTCTTCGAGCAACGACTCGAGTGGGACAAGCACCTCGCAGCGTCGGGGTGGACGTGCCTCGGGTGGCCGAAGGAGTTCGGCGGGCGGGGAGCAAGCATCTCCCAGCAGGTCATCTTCCATCAGGAGTACGCGAAGGCCGGTGCGCCCGCTCGCGTCAGCCACATCGGTGAAGAGCTGCTCGGCCCGACGCTGATCGCGTACGGCACCGACGAGCAGAAGCGCCGATTCCTTCCTGGCATCAACACGGTCAGTGAACTGTGGTCGCAGGGCTACTCCGAGCCCGGCGCCGGTTCCGACCTCGCGAACGTCTCCACGACCGCACGCCTCGAAGACGGCAAGTGGATCATCAACGGCCAGAAGGTGTGGACCTCACTGGCTCACGTCGCGCAGTGGTGCTTCGTGGTCTGCCGCACCGAGGTGGGCTCCAAGCGTCACCAGGGGTTGAGCTTCCTGCTTGTCCCGTTGGATCAGCCCGGTGTGACAGTTCGGCCCATTCAGCAGCTCACCGGCACATCGGAGTTCAACGAGGTCTTCTTCGACGACGCCGTTACCGATGCCGATCTGGTGGTCGGGGAACCCGGCGAGGGCTGGAAGATCGCGATGGGGCTGCTCACCTTCGAGCGCGGTGTATCCACGCTCGGACAGCAGATCGGATTTGCCCGCGAGCTCCAAGACGTCGTCGACCTGGCGAAAGCCAATGGCAGTGACCAGGATCCGCACATTCGTGAAAAGATCGCCCGCGCGTGGGTCGGACTGCGCGTGATGCGCGCCCACGCGATGCGTACTCTCGACGCGGTCGACGCCGGAACCGGTGGCGGAGAAGCGTCCGTCGCAAAACTGTTGTGGGCCAACTGGCATCGTGATCTGGGACAGCTGGCGATGGACGTGCAGGGTGCGTCGTCGTTGGTTGCACCGTGGGCGGATTCCGAAGGCAATGCCTCGGACATCACCGATCCCGAGCACCTCGAGCTCGACGAATGGCAACGCCTCTTCCTCTTCACCCGCGCCGACACGATTTACGGCGGCTCCAACGAAATTCAGCGCAACATCATTTCCGAGCGCGTGCTCGGTCTTCCCCGAGAGGCCCGTTAATGTCTGACACCAAAGCCGCGTCCCCGCTTTCCGTTGCGCCGGAGGAAACCCCGGGCCACGGACTGCTCGCGGGCAAGAAGGCGATCATCACCGCCGCAGCCGGAACCGGCATCGGTTTCTCCACTGCGCGCAGGGTGCTTCTCGAGGGCGGCGACGTTCTCGTCTCCGACTTCCACGAGCGTCGACTCGGCGAGACGGTGGAGAAGCTGAAGGCCGAATTCCCCGGTCAGCAGGTCGAATCGATCATCTGCGATGTATCGAGCACCGAGCAGGTCGACGCGTTGTTCGTCGGCGCCGCCGAGAAGTTGGGACGTATCGACATCGTCGTCAACAACGCGGGCCTTGGCGGTGAAACTCCCGTCGTCGACATGACGGACGATCAGTGGGATCGCGTTCTCGACATCACACTCAACAGCACCTTCCGTTCGACGCGCGCCGCCCTGCGGTACTTCAAGAGCGTTCCCCACGGCGGTGTTCTGGTGAACAACGCGTCCGTTCTCGGTTGGCGCGCGCAGCATTCCCAGGCGCACTACGCCGCAGCCAAGGCCGGCGTCATGGCGCTGACTCGGTGCAGCGCCATCGAAGCAGCGGAGTACGGAGTCCGTATCAACGCGGTCTCGCCTTCCATTGCGCGTCACGCGTTCCTGGCGAAGGTCACCAGTGAGGAACTGCTCGACCAGTTGGCTTCCGGTGAGGCCTACGGCCGCGCCGCGGAGGTCTGGGAGATCGCAACGGTCATCGCGATGCTCGCCAGCGATTACTCCACTTACATGACCGGCGAGATCGTCTCCGTTTCTTCGCAGAGGGCCTAGCGTCCCCGTGCGCGGTTAAGGAGTCCCTGGACTCGCTGACCGCGCACAGGGGAAGGCCCTGGATAGGATTGAATACATGACGCCACCTCGAAATTCCGACGAATCAAACGGCAAGTCCGGGCGCCGCGACGAGCTGCTCGAGATCGCGGCGGGGCTCTTCGCCGATCGCGGAGTGCGCGCGACGACCGTCCGCGACATCGCCGACGCCGCCGGGATCCTGTCCGGCAGCCTGTATCACCATTTCGATTCCAAGGAGTCGATGGTCGACGAGATCCTGCACCAGTTCCTCGACGAACTCTTCGGAAAATACCGCGAGATCGTCGCGGCGGGGTTGGACAGTCGCGCGACGCTCGAAGCACTGGTCGTGACGTCGTACGAGGCCATCGACGCCTCACATTCGGCTGTGGCGATCTACCAGGACGAGGTCAAGCACCTCGTCGGGAACGAGCGCTTCGCTTACCTGGCCGAGCGCAACACCGAATTCCGGGACCTGTGGGTCGGCGTCCTCGAAGCCGGCGTCGCGGACGGGACCTTCCGCTCCGACATCGACGTCGAATTGGTCTTCCGCTTCATGCGCGACACCGTGTGGGTCGCGGTTCGCTGGTACCGCCCGGGTGGATCCCTCTCGGCGCACGCCGTCGCGGCTCAATATCTCGCGATCGTGCTCGACGGGCTCTCCGATCCGGCCACAACTTCAGACGCTATTGCTGAATCAACTTCAAGAACTATTGCTGCACAACGAAACTAGGAGCTAACGCTATGTCCGAGGTTTACATCGTCGACGCCATTCGCACACCGATCGGCAAGAGGGGCGGCGCGCTGTCCGGCGTGCACCCCATCGATCTCGGTGCGCACGTCGTCAAGGCACTGGTCGAGCGCACCGGTATCGACCCCAGTGACGTCGACGACGTGATCTTCGGTTGCGTCGACGCCATCGGCGGCCAGGCCGGCAACATCGCCCGTATGTCCTGGCTCGCAGCGGGATTCCCGGAGCACGTTCCCGGGGTGACCGTCGACCGTCAGTGTGGTTCGAGCCAGCAGGCAGTGCACTTCGGCGCTCAGGCCATCCTGTCGGGCACCGCGGATCTGATCGTTGCCGGCGGCGTTCAGAACATGAGCCAGATTCCGATCTCGGCAGCGATGATCGTCGGTCAGCAGTACGGATTCGACACGCCGACTTCGGGTTCGGTCGGTTGGACCGAGCGCTACGGTGACCAAGAGGTCTCGCAGTTCAAGGGCGCCGAAATGATCGCCGAGAAGTGGGACATCAGCCGCGAAGAGCTCGAGAAGTGGGCCCTGCAGAGCCATGAGCGCGCCAAGGCTGCAATCGCCGCGGGTCGTTTCGACAACGAGATCGTCGCCATGGGCGACGCGACCGTCGACGAAGGACCCCGCGAGACCAGCCTCGAGAAGATGGCGACGCTCAAGGTTCTCGTCGAAGACGGACGCATGACCGCGGCAGTGGCCAGCCAGATCTCCGACGGTGCGAGTGCGCTGCTGCTGGCGTCGGCGGAAGCGGTGGAGAAGTACAACCTCAAGCCCCGCGCCCGGATTCATCACCTCAGCGCACGCGGCGACGACCCGATCTTCATGCTCAGTGCGCCGATCCCGGCCACGAAGCATGCTCTCGCGAAGGCCGGCCTGAGCATCGACGACATCGACATCGTCGAGATCAACGAAGCTTTCGCCCCGGTCGTCCTGGCCTGGATCAAGGAAATCGGCGCAGATCCGGCCAAGGTCAACGTCAACGGCGGCGCGATCGCACTCGGTCACCCGCTCGGCGCGACCGGCACCAAGCTGATGGCAACCCTGCTCAACGAACTCGAGCGCACCGGCGGACGTTACGGCCTGCTGACCATCTGTGAAGGTGGCGGCACCGCGAACGCGACGATTATCGAGCGGCTCTGACGCCTTGCTGTGCGCCTTTATTAACCGCCGGCGGTTAATAAAGGCGCACAGCAGTTAGTTGTTCGGCACATCCGCGACCTTGATGTCGAAGTTCGCACTTTCACCGTCAACGCTGGTCACGGTAGCTGTGACGTCGTACTCGGTGCCCTGCTCGGTCAGGATGCACGTGATCGATGCGCCGACTTCGGCGTCGAGGTTCTCCGGACACGTCACGTCGTCGGGTGGCTCGCCGATCTTCTCGGCTAGTTGAGTGGAGATCTGACTTGCGACTTCGGACTTGTCCACTTGCGGCGTCCCGACGCTTGCCGAGCAAGCTCCCGTGGCCAATGCCGCCGAGAGTAAGACGATTCCCACTGCAGGCCTCTTTGTCATGTGAACTCCCAGGGTGCGCCGGTGCTCGCTGCTGCCACCTCAGGGATTACCGCATTCGGGACTGTTTCAACCGAGTTGCGCGACGCAGTTTTGCGAGGTCAGCGTCGGCGGACCGTCAAGTTGAAGCCTTCGGGCATCAGGGTGAGCCGTTCGGCTACCTTCAACTCGTAGTCCGGATCGGCCTCGATCGTGTATTTCTGCAAGATGGTGCCCAACACGAGGACCGCTTCGTGAATAGCGAATTGTCTTCCGATGCAGGCGCGTTCACCTGTTCCGAACGGCTTGTACACGTGCGCCGGCCTGGCTTTGATGTTGGCGGGCAGGAAGCGATCCGGATCGAACGCCTCGGGATCGTTGCCCCACACCGGATCACGATGAAGTGAGGGGATGAGCACGAGCATCCAATCGCCCTTCTTCATCGGATACTTGCCGACGAGCGTCGTGTCTTCGAGCGCCGCGCGCCCGTAGGCGGGAGCGGTCGGCCACAGACGCAATGATTCGTCGAGGACGCGTCGTACGTATCGAAGTTTCGCGATCTTCTCGAAGGCGGGCTCCTCGCCCTCCCATACCTTGTCGACCTCGGCTTGCGCCTTGGCCAGCACGTCAGGGTTTCGTGACAGGTAGTACAGCGCGAACGACAATGCGCCGGAGGTCGTTTCGTGTCCGGCGACGAGGAAGGTCACGACCTGATGGCGGATGTTCAGTTCGTCGATACGGTTGGGATCGTTCTCGCGTGCCGCCCGCAGCATCAGTTCGAGAAGATCTTCGGGCCCCGGTTCGGTACTTGTCCGCCGGGCACGGATCACTTCGTCCACAACCTCGGCCATGTACGCCTTGCGGACCTCGTCACGTTGATCGGCGCGACGTGCGAGCACTCGCCCGAGGGCGGTCGACTTCAGGAACGTCGTGCGCTGCGAATGGGAGAGTGCGCCGACCATTGCCTTGACGAACGGATGCTGTTCTTCACGTTCGAAGGAGTCGAACGAGTAGCTGAATCCAGTGCGTCCGATGGTCTCCAGCGTCAGCTTGGTCATGTCTGCGGAGACGTCGATGGGGGAGTCACTTTCACGACTGTCCCAATGGTCGACCAACTCGCCGGCCACGTCGAGCATGGTGCGGTGGTACGAGCGCATCGCAGTCTGGCTGAACGCCGGTGCCAGGAGATTGTGCGCCTTGCCCCAGTTGGGTTCGTGGTTGTACGCCGTGAACAGGCCGTCGCCGCCGATTCCGCGGAGTGCTTTGACTCCAGGTGCAAGGTGCTTCGCGAACCGGGACTCGTCGGACAGTTCTGCCACCATGTCCGCGCCCGAGGCGAAGACGAAGCGATTTCCCAGGACATTTCTCTCGAAGATCGGGCCGAGTTCGCGGCCGATGCTCACGGAGTTCTGCAGCGGTGTCCGGATATTGATCCCGAGAACGTCCCCGAGGACCGGCAGGCGCCACGCCGGATGCGGGATCCGAGCATCGGACGTCGCCTCTGGAGTGGTGTCGACGCTCATTGTGTGTCCCCCGGGGTGAGATCGCTTACTGAATTGATGTCTAGTACGCAAAGTACGCCTTACTGAATCGGTGTCAAGTAGTAATCTGACTTGCCTATGGTCGCACCACGAAAACGCCTGGACCGAGAGCAGCGGCGCACGCAGTTGCTCGACATCGGCGCGCAACTTTTTGCCGATCGCTCGTACGAGGATGTGTGGATCGAAGAGGTCGCCGAGATTGCGGGCGTCTCGCGCGGGTTGATGTACCACTATTTTCCGACCAAGCGAGACTTCTTCGCCGCAATCGTCGAGCGCGAATCGCAGCACCTGCTCGAGGTGACCGCACCCGACGCGACGCTACCGGTGCGCGAACAGGTGGCAGCCGGGTTGGACGCCTACTTCGCGTACGTGAAGTCGCACAGCAGGGGAGTGCGCGCCATCAACGTCGGGACGCTCTCGGCCGAGGCCGGTATCCGGGCGATTGTCGAGCGCGAACTCGAACAGCAGCAGATTCGAATCCTCGATGCACTGGGATTCGAGGGCGAAAGAAGACAGCTCGCTGCCGTTGCAGTTCGGGGATGGATCGCGTTCGTCCGAGCTGTCTGCCTCGACTGGCTCGATCAACCTTCCATACCGCAGGAAGAGTTGAGAGTGATCTGTCTGCGGACCCTCTCCGGAGCGTTGGGCATCGACCTCGAAATGTGAAAAGCCGACCGCGCGGGAGCGGCCGGCATTTCCACGGACAAGTCTGATCAGTCGAGCGTCGAATAGAGATCGTCCCAGCCCTTGGCCACGTACATGTTGGTGTAGATGGACCCGTAGTACATACTTCCTTGCAGAACGGTGACGTTCCCGGCCTGCACAGCCGGAAGTCTTTGCCACAACTTGTTGTCCGAGAGTTGATCGAAGGTGGTGTCACTGCTGTCGGTGACAGAAACCATGAACGCGTCGCAGCCTTGCAGACGATCCATCTCTTCGATGCTCAGTCGTCCCTGATTGTCGAAACCGGTTGTGTTCAATGTTCTTCCGCCGATATCGGCGAGCGTCATGTCGGTGGGTTGACGATTCTTCTTTCCCGTTTCCTCCGACACGGGCAGGCTGTCGATGTAGATCGTGGCCTTGTCCGGACTGTAGGACAAGCTTGCGACGGTTTTGCCCGCGATCGCCGAAGCGTGTCGAGTGCGAATGTCGGTGATGAGAGCGTCGTAATCGGTGATCAGGCGATCCATGGTGGGTGTTCGGCCCAGCCAATCGGAGAGCCGGGTCAGGTTCTCCCGCCACGTCTGCTTCGATTCGGTCGTCAGGACAGGAGCGATGGCTTGGAGCTTTGCAGCGGGCCAGTACTCGTTGTCGGCGTTGACGCAGATGATGAGATCGGGTGCGAGTCCGAGGATCTGCTCCAGATTGGGCTTGTCGCTGAGGTATTCGGCCGAGCCGTCGACGGGAACCCACTTGGTGACGGGCGAGATGTTGTATCCGAACACCGGTAGTTCCAGGGCAATGGCGAGCTCGAGGTCGGTTCGGGCGTCGACGGCCAAGACCCGCTTCGGGTTGGTAGGTATGTCGTAGGTCCCCAACGGCGTGGTGACGGTGCGCATTTGAGCGTCATCATCGGTACCTGAACCGTCGCTGGAACTGCAGGACGCCAGAATAGTTGCGACTGCTGCCATCCCGGCTCCGATGCCGAATTGGCGACGGGTAAGTGCGTCGACTAGCTCTTGCCAGACGCGTTCGTCCGGCACGGTAGGTGTGTTGGTCAGCATTTTTTCGATACCCTTCGGTCTGAGTCCGTATCGATCGTAGGGTTGGCGATACCAGATCACCTATATCGAAAACCGCCTGATATTAGTCGATTTCGGCCATGGTCCGTGACTTTCGGGTGATGGCGGCGCCGAAGGCTGCAGCGAGCGGGAACATCAGAACGCCGTACACCGCGGCCGGCACTGCCAATTGCACGTTGTCGAGGAGACTGACGGCGATGGTGATCGCCAGCGTGCTGTTGTGGATGCCGATTTCCATGGAACTGGCGATGGCCTGACGATCCTCGATGCCGAATATCCGGGGAACGACGTAACCGATCGAGAGGCTCAGTAGGCAGAACAAGGCAGCGACGACGCCGATGTCGACGAGATAGTCCGCGATGTTCTCGCGCTCGGAAACAACCGTTCCGACGATCACCAGTGCCAGAACCACCGCGGATCCGATGCGGACGGGCTTGTCCATGCGCTCGGCAAAGGCGCTCGAGCGCAATCGAACCCACATTCCGAGGGCGACAGGAATCAGTACGACGGCAAAGACCTGAAGTACCTTCGTGAACTGCAGTCCGAGGGTGCCGTCCGCGTCCTCGGGTTCGAAGTAGCCCAACGCGAAGTTGGTGATGAGCGGAAGGGTGACCACCGCTATCACCGAATTGACCGCAGTGAGTGTCACATTGAGAGCGACATCGCCGCGGAACAGATGGCTGAACAGGTTTGCCGTGGTGCCGCCCGGTGATGCGGCGAGGAGCATCATGCCGACAGCGAGCAGTGGGTCGAGGTCGAACAACGTGACCAGACCGAAGGCCGCGGCCGGGAGCAACAACAACTGACAGATCAGGGCAATCGAGACGGCTTTCGGCGCTTTTGCCACGCGGGCAAAATCTCCGACCGTCAAGGAAAGCCCGAGGCCGAACATGATGATGGCGAGTGCGGCGGGTAGGCCGACGGAGGTGAGTGCAGAGTCCATGAGTTAGTGGCTACTTCCAGTCACTGGGGGAATTTCACTGAAACTACCGTGATGCCCGGATCTGCGTGGCAGTTTGGATACATTGATGTATCGAACCGTGACGGCGTCGGTGAGCAGGGTTATCGTCGAATTATGTGCCGAAACATCACTGAACTTCGTGGACTCGAGCCCGCTGCTACGCCGGAGGAGATCGAGGCGGCCTCTCGCCAATACGTACGTAAGGTGAGCGGAATAGCCAAGGTGTCCGACGCGAACCGAGACGCCTTCGAACAGGCGGTTCGTGAGGTGACCGAAACGACGACGCGCCTGCTCAGTGCGTTGCCGCCTCGCAGACAGCCACCTCAGACCGTCCCTCCGTTGCGTCGCCCGGAAGTACAGGCCCGGATCGCTGCTCGTTCGTCCTGACCCGAGTGGATCTCACAGATATCGACGTATGGGACGTCGAAGCCTTGGATCAACTGTCTGCTGGGTTGGAAGGCGTTCTGGTCGCTCACCGCGTTCGCGACATCCGTCGACGGCTGGATACGCTGCGCAAAGAGGCCGTCGCCGACGACTTGCATATTCGTCAGGATGGGACCGTCTCTGCTGTTGCGCCCATCGCCGACGGTCACCCGCTCCACGTGCACGCCCAGTTGCTCGAGGTCGCAGTTCGAGAACTGATCGGTGAGGCACTGCTGGTCAGCGCGGATCTTCATCATGCGTTGTCTCTGCGGTCTCAGGTCGGCACCGACCTCCGTGACAAAGCTGTGCGTGTGGGGGAGGAGTGGCGAGCGTTCAGCCCTGATCGGCAGCGTCAGATGTTGCGTCATGCACCAGGCCTGATCGCCAACCTCGACGGCATTCCTGCTGCGATTCGCAGCCCGGCCAACCTCGATCGAATTCAATCGGAACGAGCGCGGCTGCAAGATGATTCAGTCCGAATCTCGCAAGAACTTCACCGCGAGTTCTTCGGCGGCAGACTGAGTAACACCGGGGCGGGCCAGTGGTACGCCGAACGCAAACTCGAGGATCTGGACGCGCTCGACGAGTTGTTTCGCGCCGAACCTGATCGACGGTTACTGCTCATGGACATGCGCTCGGGCGAACGCGGCTTCGCTGCAATTGCGATCGGTGATCCGGACACAGCGGATCACATCTCCGTGACGATTCCCGGACTGAACACCAACGTCAAGGACTCGATGCGCGGAATGGTCGGCGAGGCAACGCGATTACGAGCCGAGGCGATGCGGCAGCTCGAACTGGCCGGCCGAAAGGAAAGCGTGGCCACCATCGCCTGGATCGGATACGACGCGCCACAGGTGATCGGGCCGGGAAAGTTCGACATCGGTCGGGCCAGCTTCGACGTCAGTCGATCGTCCAAAGCAGGCATAGCCGCCGACGCATTGGGTAGCTTCTTTCACGGTCTTCGTGCCGCGTCGGTCAACGACGGAGTCCATATCACCGCGTTGGGCCACTCCTACGGATCCCTCGCGACTTCTCTCGCGCTGCAACGCGGGGCAAGCGCAGCGGTCGACGACGTGGTGTTCTACGGTTCACCCGGGGTGCGAGCCAAGGTGGAGTCGGACCTCGGTATCGCCGACCGCCACGTCTACGTCATGAAAGCGGAAGGCGACAGTATCGCGGGGTTCGGCCGTTTCGGTGGCGATCCGACGCGCACCGAGTTCCATCGGTTGTCCACGGCCGAGGGGATCACCCCGGATGGAGTGAAGCACGAGCGAGCGTTCGGGCATGCGGAGTACGCGAGGACAGGGGACAACGGAGAACTGCGGATGTCGGGATACAACCTCGCGGTTGTGGTTGCCGGACTGCCGGAGTTGGCCGTTATGGCCTGACCTGCTGGCTTACAGTGGCACTCATGCGTCTGAGGCATTCGGCCAGGGGGTTGGTCGTTGACGACCAGTTCCGTCTTCTGCTTTACCGATTCATCGCGCCCGGGGGCGGGCTGACGGTCTGGTGTCCTCCGGGCGGAGGCTTGGAAGGAGACGAAACCCCGTCCGAGGCGCTCGCGCGCGAATTGGACGAGGAGATCGGCTTGCGCGACTACGGCGCAGCCACCCATGTGTGGCATGAGGAGATCCGTGATCCGGCGATATTGCCGGGTTGGGGTGGTGCGATCAACGACTACTTCCTCGTGCCGGTGGCGACCGCATTCGAGCCCTGTGGGTCGTTGGGGCGCGAAGCGCTGGCCGCCGAGCTGGTCGAGCACTTCGAGTGGTGGAGCGTTGACCGCCTCTTGTCACACAGTGGTCGAGAAGTGTTCGGGCCACGCGATTTACCCGACCGGTTTGCACGCCTGGTCAAGGATGGGCCATCGAGTGCGCCGGATCGATTTGTTCGGTCGCCGTGAGGGATGCGAGGTAGCGATTGAAAACGAACATTTCGGCATCGAAACACGGCTAGGCTGGGGTTATGGAGCACTACGTGCGTAAGGACCCCATCCCGTACGCTTCTACGGCTGCGCCGGTCAGTTCTCACAACCGGTTGGCGAGGACGGCCCAAAAACTGTGGATGGCTCTCCGAGGGCTGATGCGTGATCGGAAGGCGAGTCGGTACACCTCGCTCGCTCCGCGTCATCCCGACGGATCACGTACCGCCGTAATGTCTTTCAACAGCAGCGGCGGAGGGGCCGGATCAGGCGGGGCATGAAGGTCGCTAGTACGACGCTGCCCGGGGCCCGTCGAATTCTCGACGAACGCCGGGCAGCGACGCAGTATGTGAGCTGGGATCAGCGGAGGTACTGTCCGCACACCGGCCACGCGCCGGCGCCCTGACCGGCAAGGACGTTTTCAGCAACGCGGACCTGTTCTGCCTGGCTGGCGTTGGCGGCGCTGCCTGCTCCGCCGTAGGCCTCCCACGTGCTCTGGCTGAACTGGAGTCCGCCGTAGTAGCCGTTTCCGGTGTTCGCGGCCCAGTTGCCCGAAGATTCGCATTCTGCGACACCCGACCAGTCGTGGGTGGCTGCGGATGCGGTGCCTGCGCTCAATCCGAGGGCTCCGGCTGCGAGGGCTCCGGCTGCGGCGACAGAGGCAAGTGCACGGGTAACGGTGGTCTTGGTCATTTTTGGTAAATCCTCTCGAGTCCCGCCGACGGAGGACGGTGACCGTCTCAGCTCCGCTCCCACCACTAGGAATGTTGTCGAGTCCGAACCGCGGGGTGGGACGGGCGGTGGCGATTCGGTAATGCCCGGTTGATCGGGCTGTCACCAACCATAAGAGATGATTACGGATTGGTCACGGGTCGGCGTGTCGACACATGTTTGTGCAACAGAAATGCATCAAAGAGTGTTTTCCCAGGTCGCATGGCGATATGACCACCTCTCCCGGCGTTACATAAACGAGATAAAATGTGATGTAAGTCACCTGAAACGTGCCTCGACGGCGTCGATATGCGGCGAATGTGACACTCAATCAGCCCGGTTTGTCGGCTTTTCGACCCGGTCTTCAGTCGTGCTGGAACCCATGTCCAGCCGTGATCTGTTGTCGACCGACCGGCCCGATTTACCTGTAGGGCAGCAGAATTGACAACGAATAACGCGCCGCTGGCTCAGACGAGATTCTTGCTCGCCTTGATCCGGCGGCGAATGTCGCGCATCTGAATGGTGTTGCCGGCCTGACGAACGGAGCGTGGGATGAACCTGTTGACGAACGACACGAAAATGAAGAGGTGTTCGAACCGGCGGCGGTCGTCTTCGGTCCACTCGAGATCGAGTTGGTCGCGGTAGATCGGTGGAAGGAATCCGACCGTCAGGAACCGCAACAAGTTTCGGAACACCAGGCGTATCGGCCACGCGATCATCTGTAGGTTGACCAAGTCGATCAGGTACTGCTTGGTGCGTTCGTCGATGACGACGCGTTCGCAACCGAGGTTCCAGTAGCGCTCGAAGTCGGCACGTGTGGCCGGCCACATCTCTTCGGTGACCTGCAGCGTCGTTCCCAAAGTTGACGCGGACTTGTAGAACGACTCCGCCTGTTCTTCGGACATCTTGCCGTGCAGCAACTGATGACTGTCTTCGAAACCGATGAACAGGCATGCAGCAACCCATAATTGGAGTTCGCGATTGAAGGCGTTGTACTTGACCGGGCTGTTTGAATCCGACTTCACATGTCGGTGCACCGAGTTCACGGCCTCGCGGTAAGCCTTTCGCTCTTCCTCGTCACCCAGGATCGCGACCGTCAGGTACTGCGTCGTGGTTCGTGCACGCTTCCACGGATGCGCTGTCAGAGCACCCGATTCGACCTTGCTCTCCATGACGCCGTACGCCACCTCGGGCCAACCGAGTTGCAGGATGACGTTGGCAGCGGCTCCGGCGAACGACCAGAAATCGAGTGCGTCGGTGATGTGTGCGGGCTTACGTGCCCACCGTCTACGCTCGGCCGTGATGGTGATGCGTGTCTGATCGGTGCGAAGCGACGACTCGGACTTTTCCGAATCCAGGTAGTGAGTGGGCATGGATCTTCCTCCGCGTGTGGTGAGTTACTTGGTCTCGACGTTGCTCACGAGCCACCGGTCGCCCGAGCGGACCAGGGACACGACCATGCGGTACTTCTGTGTGTTTCCCTCTGGCGCTGCGACATTCTTGGCTTGTTGGTCGACGAACACGAGCACCTTGGCCGACGAATTGTCCAGCGATTCGATGCCGACGTCTGTCGCCGTCGCGCTCGCCTGGCCTTGGCCCCCGGCAACGACTTCCCTCAGGGAATCCACCATCGTTCGGTAGGTGCCGGCAAACTCGTCGGTCGACATCGAGGCGATGGTGTCCTTGTTGACATCGAGGTTCTGATAATCGAAGGAGGACATGATGGTTGAGTAATCCCGTGCGGTGTCCAAAGCCCCCTGCCGCAGCGTGTCTTCCTGATTCGCCGAGTACATCTGGAATCCGAGCACCGCCAATGCTGCGACCAGCGCTACCGCCATTAGTGAGATCAGTGCGTTGCGTGGCTCCTTCAGGCGGTGAAGTAGCGACGGAGAAGTCGGATGTTCGGCCACCTCGGCTTCTGTCTCGTCGAGTAGTGCGTTGTCACCGTGTGCCATTTCCCAGTCCTTCCAACATCAATCTCCAGTAGTTCAGGGCGTCGACTCCGGTCGGGACGAGAATCGGATCTGCGACGACGGGCGGTCCGATCGGAGTGCCCGGGACGGTCGAGTTCTGCAAACCGAGGTCGTTCGGACGCGGAGCATTCTGTGCTCCGCGTTGGACGAGGTCGTCGGCGGGGGGACAGTACATCGCCAGACTCGGACTGGTGGGAGACAGATCGCCGACCTCACGCCGAGGGGTGTCGTAGTTGCAGACCGGCCCCTGGGTCGCAACCAAGGCAAAGTCGGCTCGATCGCCTTTGACGATGGATGCCAGTTTGGCGAGACCTTCAGGAATCGTGACAAGTCCGGTTTCCAGGGCGTCTGTGCGGTCGGAGATGATCGGTGCGACAGTGACGAGGTTGGCCAGGACCGCTCCGAAAGTGTTGTGGTACTTGTCGAACAACTGTTGAGCGCTGTTCAGGGCGGCGGGCGAATGATCGGTGAGGTAGATCAGCACCGGCGCGTTGGATTCGAGTTGTTCGGTGAAGTTCTTGGCAGCTGCCATTCCCCGGACGAACGAATCCGATTGTGTCGCCATGGAGTCCACCAACGTGGAGGTTCGCGACAGCAGCGCAGCGAGTTCGGCCGACTGGTCGTTCAACTGCGCCGACATGGTCCCACCGTTGTCGATCATCGTCGCCAAGCTCGGGCCGAGCCCGTTGAACGAATTCCCCAGCTCGGTCCCGATGTCGCTGATCGCTTGTGGATCAATCCCTTCCAGGACACCGGACGCCTGAAGCATCAACTGGCTCATCTGGACCGGTTGCTGATCCGCGGGCATGGCGATCTCGTCGCCGTCCCTAAGATACGGGCCGTGGTCTGTGTTGGGGTAGATGTCGACATTCTGAATTCCGGCTGCGGTCCCCATCGTCACCTTGGCGACGCTGTCGGTAGGTATCTCGGTGTTGTCGTTGAGTGAGAGTTCCACCCGAGCCGTGCGGGTGCCTGCGTCGAGTTCGACTTCACTCACTTTCCCCACCTGTACGCCGCGATACGTGACGACCGTGCCCTTGGTCAGTCCGAAGGCGTCGGACATGTTGGCGTGCAGCCGGATTTGACCCCCGAAACCCTGAGGGCCGACCACGTAGACGATCCCGAAAGGGATGACCACAGCAGCGATCAGAGCGAACAGGACAAGTTGAACAAGCGCAAGGCGACTCAACGCGGACCTCCCTGAAGTAGATCGGTGAGAGTTCCCGCTGGTGCGATCGATTGACCGGCCATACCGCCGCTCCAGAGCTTGTCGATCGTTCCCGGAATATCCAGGGCGCCGTCGAAAACGAGATAGTCGCCCTGCACTGCACCGGTGAAGTTTTCGAGCAACCCGTTCATGTTCGTCAGCGTCTGGCCGATCTCCGAGTTGAACGAATCCAGAGTCCCGACAACGGTCGACGCATCGTGCAGCATCGCGTCGAGGCCGTTGGGAGACGAGTCGAGAATGGTGTTTGCGTTGGTGGCGAGCTGAACGGTCGAGTTCAACAGGCTCGCAATCTGATCCTTCTGTCCCACGAGAATCGACACCACCTGTGGAACGGAATCGAGGTAGTTGTCGACAACTACGCGTTGGCCGGCCAGTTGGGAGGAGACCCGGGCAGCGAGGTCGACGGCCTCGTCGAACTCGCTGCGGTGACTGCTTGCCTCTGCCATGAGCGAGGTGAGGGTCTCGGTCAGAGAACGAACTTCACCGGAGCGCCCGGAAAACGCGGTGTTCAGCTCGCGCACCACGGTATCGAGTTGGTCGATGCCGCTTCCGGTCAGAACCGTGCCGAGGGTGGCAAGCGCACTTTCGACCTGCGGACCGATCTCGGTGCGAGACTCCGGAATTGTGTCTCCGTCGCTGAGCGTGGAGCCGGACGGAACTTCCGGCACCAAGAGTCTGATGAACGGATTGCCAAGTGCGGACGGGAGTTCGACGGAAGCTTCGACGTTGTCGGGCAATGGCGTCGCGGCGTCCAGACTCAGAGTCACATCGGCTCCGACGACATCGGCTGACAGCGCGGATACTCGACCGATGACTTTCTGGCCGCTGCGGACGTCTGCTCCCAACACCAGGCCGTCGGCGCCGGCCAGCTGCAGCGCCACGTTGTACGCGTCACCGTCGGCCGAACGACCCAGGGGTAGGTCTTGAATGCCTGCGCTACAGCCGCCGAAGGCGAGCACGGCCGCAGAACCCACACCGATGATCACGATACCGGCGATTATTCGAACCGATTGCCGCGTCAATTGCCACCTCCGGGGACGGCTCCGCCGGAAATCGCGGAGGCGATGCCGAGCGGATCAGAAGTGCTGAGGGGGAAGGAAATCGGATTCGTGAACCCGGCTCCGGTGCAGATCGGCAACTTGTAGGTGTCGCACAGCGGTTTCGCCACCGCGAACTGAGTCAATGCAGTCGAGACGTTGAGCCGAATGCGCCCGCGCTGATCAGGACCGATTGTCTGGGAGAGGTTCTGCATCATCAACGGCACCAGGTCCATGAACTCGGCGAGGCCGGGTTCTTTGGCAGCCAGAGTGTCACCGAGAACTCGCACGTTGTCGGCTATGGCACCGACATCATCGCCGTGAGTTGTCATGAAACTGTTCAACTGGTCGAAGACCACCTGCAGATCCTGCAGAGGCTGTGAGATGTCCATGTTCTGGCTCGCCCATTGATCACCCAGGACGCCGAGGTCGCCGACAAGTTCGTCGAGGCTGACCTGCCGTGCGTCCAGAGCATTCATCAAAGTGTTGAGATTGTCGACAAGGGCACCGATGTCTTCCGACCGAGCGCCGACAACTCCGGTTGCTGTGCTGAGGTTGCGAATTGCGGTGTTGAATTGATCGCCCTGGCCCTGCCACCCGGCGGCGCCGCGGCTCACGAGATCGCCGAGATTGCCCCCATCCCCGGCAAATGCGTCGGCCAAAGTGCTGACGCTTCCCATCAAGCCGTCGAAATCTATGGGGGAGTGGGCACGTTCGATCGGAATCTGGTCGCCGTCTTTCAGTGTCTCTCCGCCGGTGTACGCCGGGCCGAGTTCGATGTGTCGATCGCTGATCACCGATGGATTGAGGACATAGGCCGAGGCGTCGGCGGGCAGGTCCACGGAGTCGGGCATCGACATCGCTACTCGAACAGAAGTTCCGCGAGGTTCCACCGACGTGACCGTCCCGACGCCGACTCCGAGGACGGTGACCTTGCTTCCCTCGTAGATTCCGCCGACGTAGCTGAAATCGGCGTAGACGGTCTTGGACTGATCTGTTCGTCCGAATATGTACCAACCGGGCAGGGCGATCGCCAAGGTCACTACCAGCATGGCCGTGACGGCTTTTCGTGTATTCACTTGCAGCCCTCCATGATGCCGAGCGCGCAGAGCAGATTGTCCGGGATCACGGCCGCCGGCGCGTTGACGTCGGTCCAATTGCCGGTGCCGGTTGAATCGGTGACCGAACGCAGCGCGGAAGGAAGACGAGTCAACAGCAGGTCGATCTGATCTGCGTTGTTCTTCAGCGTGGTGGTGACCGCGACGAGGTTGTCGGTCATGGCTCCGAACTCGTCCTGACGATCGACGAAAGTGGTGGAGAGCTTCGAGATGATGATTGTCAGGTTGTCGACCAGCTGAGTCAGTGCGTCCTTGCGCATCGCAAGAGTTCGAACGATCGTCTGAGCATTGGCCGCAGTACCGACGATCGAATCGGTTTGTGCCGCAGCCATGTCCGACAGCTCACGAGACATGATGAGAATCTGGTCGATCTGTTCACTGTTCTGCGCGAAAGCCGACGAGGCGCCGCTGATTCCGGCCAGAGCCCGGCCCACCTGATCGGAATCAGTGGGAATCACCTGCGAAAGGGTGTTCATCATGGACTCCATCGCCTGTAGGTCGACGCCTGTTGCCGCAGTGGTGGCATCACTGCTGACGTCGTCGAGGCTGTACGGCACGGTTGTGCGGGAGAGCGGGATGACCCGCGCCTCGGAGTCGTCGACCACTCCGGCCGGCACGATCTCCAGGTAGCGCTTGCCGAGGACCGTCTTGAGCCTGACCGTCGCCGTGCTCTGGTTTCCCAAAGGCTGGTCCTTGTCCAAGCGGAAGTTGACGACGACGTGGTCGCCGGCAAGGTCGATCGAATCCACTCGGCCCGCGGGAACCCCGGCCACGTAAACCGGATCGGTGTCGGAAAGCCCGCTGGCATTGGCTAACTCGGCTGTGTATGCCGACGTGCGTACGTTGTACCAGAGCTTCGGAATGCCCAAGGCGGCGCCGAGTCCCACCACCAGAACGAAGATTCCGAGACTGCCCAGGGCGAGAGCGGTGCCGCTACCGCTGCGACGGCGATCCCCTTTGAACAGGAAGAGCATGATGCCGACGAACACGTCGATCAGCTTGACCAGGAACATCATGAGCACACCGGCGAGTGTGTCGGACCGAAGATGTTGGCTTCCATGTCGCCTGCCTTCAGAGTGAAATTGCACAGATACAGGCTGATGAAACTTCCGTAACTTCCGATCCGGTTGGCGGCGTCGGCGAACTGGGGAAGGTTGACGAGAAGTCTGTTGAACTCGTCGGTGCTCGCAATCCAACTCCCGGTGACACTTTCGAGTTGTTGCACGGTCTGACCGAATGCGCCGTTCGACCCGGCCATGATCTGAGCCAACGACGAGACAGTGCGGTTTCCCTGATCCAAGAGCGAGACCAGTTGATCGTTCTGCCCGACGACGGAAGTACTCAGATCGTTCAAACCGTCCAACAGACCGACCAATTCGGGTTGACGCTCGTCGACGGAGGTGAGAAGAGTGTTCATGTTCGTGAGTAGTTGCGCGAAGACGTCCTGACGGTCGACCAGGCCGGAACTCATGGTCGCGATCTGGTCGAGCAGGGTGGTCATTGCCTGGCCCTGGCCGTTGAAGGTTTCGACAAAACTTCGCGTGAGCGTGTTGACCTGCTCGGGCTGCAGCGCGGCGAACAACGGTTTGAACCCGTTCATCAGGGCCGTCAAGTTGATCGGCGGTGTTGTCTGCGCCAGCGGTATCGTGTCACCTGGTTCGAGCTGTCGTGCGGATACCGTTGTTGCGCTGTCGTCTTGCGTCAGTGCCAGATATCGAGCACCGAGCATGTCGCCGTAGCGCACGGCGGCACGGACATCCGACTCGAGGGAATATCGCGACTCGATTTCGACGTCGACGATCGCCTTGCTCGTCCCGCCTCCGTTGTCGGCGAACGCAACCGAGTCCACGCGGCCGATACGCACACCCGACATGGTGACCGGGTTGCCCGGGTTGAGTCCTTCGACGTCGGTGAACTCGAACGAGTACGAATCGGTGCTTCCGCGAACCGGGACCGACAACGTGTTCGCCACGAACGACGCGCAGGCGACGCCGGTGAGACAGAAGAGTGACAACCGAATTACCTGGCCAGGACGGACCTTCACGGGACGGTCACCTCGTTACCTCTGACCATCGGCCCCAACATCAGTGTTGTTGCCGGGTTGGGGGTATCCGAGGGTTCCGGCGATCCGCCCAGTAGTTGATCTTCGAGGTACCGCAGGGAGGCCGCTTCGGCTACGCCGCCCACGACCGGGGCACTGACGGGTTGTTCAGGCGTCAGGTTGGAGCCCGAACACTGTGCTCCGCGCGAGTCACCGTACTGCGGGCAATCATCACCCGTGTATGGGAGCGGTTCGGCGAACGTGGCAACTGCTGTGATGTCGAACTTTCCGGTGGCGAAGACTCGAGCGCCCGCGGCGCCGAACGTACTGGCATTGGCGAGGGTGGAACGCAGTCCTCCGGGATTGGCCGCGGTGGTTGCGAGTATCTTTCCGGCGGAATCGATCACAGTGATGATGTTTCGGTTGTTCGCCCCGACAAAATCGTCGACGGTAGCGGCGAAGACTGCGGCCGCGCCGATCGAGGACTCGAGATTCGCTCTGTTGGCGACCATGTCGTTCGAGACAGTTGTGGCGGCTGCCAAGGTATCGAGAATGTCGGGGGTCGCACGGTCCAACGCGTCGACGACCGACTTGAATTCGGGTGTCGATTCGAGGAATTGGTGTGCGGCGGGTGTCAGTACGCCGGACGCGGCACTGAGATTGTCTATCGTGGCTCCGATCTCGGCTCCGTTTCCGTCCAGGGCTTGACCGAGTGCGGTCAGAGCCGTTTGAAGTTTCTCGGGTTGCATCGCGGTGAGGACTCCGACCAATTTGGTGTACACGTCGTAGAGGGCGACGGCCTCGGGTCCGTCGTCCATGTGGATCTCGTCTCCGTCCGACAGAGTCGTCTGGTCCTGCTCATTCGGACTGTCCACGAGCTGCATGTAGATGTCGCCGAAGAACGTGCGCGGAACGACGCGAGCCACCACGTCAGCGGGAATCTTCGACGCGTCATCGGTCTGAATCTGCAACTGCACAACGGATTCGGCGGTTCCTGATTCGATTTCGCCGATTCGGCCGACGTTGACGCCGTGGTACCGAACCGGAGCTTCACCGCTGATGAGACCGGCTGTGGCTGGAACAGCGACGAAGATGTCGGTGCTCTGCTCGAGATTTCCCGAACCGCGTAGAACCATTGTCACGGCGGCGGCGACGGCTACGACTATGGCGATCGCGCCGCGAAGGGCGTACACGATCTTCGTGCGTGTAGTGAGTCTGTCCACGGCTCAGACCCCCATTCCCGGGATCTGGGGCACGAGGCCCCACAGCGCGAAAGTCATCAGTACGTCGAGGATTCCGATCGCGAGGATCGCAGTCCGGAGCGCGCGCCCGGCCGCTTGCCCGACGCCGGCCGGACCGCCCGATGCGTAGTAGCCGTAAGCGCAATGAACCAGCGCGACAACAGCGGCGAACACCACGGCCTTGAGACCCGAGTACAGGAGATCCTGCGGAGAGATCGCCAGATGGAAGAAGTAGTCGTAAGTACCGGCCGATGCGCCGTTGAAGAACACGACGACCAGTCGGGTCGAGAGGTAACTGGCCAGGAGTCCGATCATGTAGATCGGGATGACACAGATCATGGCAGCGATCACCCGGGTACCCGCGAGGAAGGGGATCGATCGGATCGCCATCGAGTCCAGCGCGTCGATTTCGTCGGAGATACGCATGGCCCCGATCTGGGCGGTGAAACCCGTTCCGACCTTGGCGGCCAACGCGATCGCGACGACAACAGGGGCCAGTTCACGGGTGTTGGCAACCGCGGACAGCATGCCGGAGAGCGAGGTCATCCCGACAAGCTCGAGGCCCCGGTGGGTCTCGACGCCCAACATCATCGCCGCGGCCAGCGACATCGCGAAGACGATCCCGATGGTGCCGCCGCCGGACAACAAGGAGTTCGTGCCGAAGCTGACCTCGCTGATCTGACCGAGTACATGCTTGCGGTACTTGGTGAGCGCAAAGGGGATCGATGCGATAGTGCGGACGTAGAAAGTGACGTGCTGACCGAGGGAGACGAGGCCGTCGCCCGCGGTTCGCAGGGGTCTGCTCGCTTGACGTGCTCGAACACGGAGATCGACGAGCGACATCAGAATTCACCGACTGCCGGGACGATTACGGTGTAGAGCGCGGACAACACTGTGTTCACGATGAAGACGAGCGCGAACGCGATGACCACGGCTTCGTTGACTGCGTCGGCAACGCCGCGTGGGCCACCTTTTGCATGTAGACCTTTGAAGGTGGCGACCAAAGTCGAAGCGATGCCGAAGACCGCAGCCTTCACCAAAGCCATGACGAAGTCGGAAGATCGCCCGTACTGACTGAACGTTGCCATGAACGTTCCGGCCGGAAGATGCTGGACGTAGATGTGGTACAGGTAGCACGCGATCACACCGCCGAAGGTGACCATCGAACACAGTGCAAGGGAGACGATCACTGCCGCAACCAATCTCGGTGCGACGAGGCGCTCGATCACGTCGATGCCCATCACTTCCATCGCGTCGATCTCTTCCCGGATCTTTCGTGAACCCAAATCCGTGCAGATCGCCGATCCTGCGACACCGGCCATCATCAACGCGCACACCAGCGCCGCGGCCTGACCGACGATGATGAAAGCTACGACAGCTCCGGAATATCCACCGGCTCCGATCCGGCCGGCCAGTTCACCGACCGAGACGGCGATGAATACACCGATCGGAATCATGAGAAGCAGCGACGGGCCGGTGCTGACGCGACCGATGAACAGGGTCTGAGTAACCGTCTCGTGCAACGAGAGTCGTCTGCGCAGGATTGCCGTGAACAGGCCGAAGAGTGCCTGAACCGAGAATCCGATCAGATAGCCCCCCTGTAACGCTACGTCTCGCACCGGGCCCTTCGCGGCTGGCAGCTCGTACGTCATCTAATTGAATTCCTTTGCAGATCAACAGTGTTCGGCACGGAGTTCGAACTGTTCGAGCGCTGGCGGTCGAGCGAACTGCCTGTGAAGCATCTCACACATATATGTGTCCAAGCAAGCATTATGTGAACCGAAATTCTCGTCGAACTGTCAGCTCTGTTGACCGAGTTTCCTTCATTGACGTGGAGATATCGGAACTGTTCATATCGACATCCTGTGTATGTTTACGAATATTCCGAATCTGTCAGTCGGATTGCTTCGTGGATGCGGGCTGGATGCTTCGAGCGGTGACCCTACCCACTGCTGGTGGCCACAGGCAACGTTTTGTTAACGAAGATTCTCGGTGGAAGCAACGGGGGAGGTGGCGAATGGCGAGTGGTGTGTTCTGATCAAAGGCAGTGTTACCTGCATGTATGAAACTCTAGACGCGCGATGTGCTGAAATCGGTGTACGAGTTTTCAGAATCATGCTTATGCTGATTCTCGTCTGATGAGCAGGCGGATCGAAGTGCTTTGTGCGTGAGGGCTGGAGAGTGGGGTACACGGTGAGCCTGAACGATCAGTTCGTCGACGCGCAGACGTCGAATGGGATTGTTCGGCAGCCGAGGTCCGACTCCGTCAAGAGGCGACCGAAGGACCGCAAGGCGCAGATCGCGGCTGCAGCGGCAATCGCGTTCAGTGAGCGCGGATATCCTGCTGTCAGTGTCGACGACATCGCGTCGGCGGTCGGTATTTCGGGTTCGGCGCTCTATCGGCACTTTCCGAACAAGTACGCGATGTTCCGCCACGCGGCACTGGAGTTGACCGGAGCGCTCGCCAGTGCCCTCGATGCCGTTTCGGTTGCGCCTGCGGCAACCGATGCGCAGCGGTTGCGCGAAGATCTGATTGCAGTGATACGAACGACGATCCGCAATCGGCGTACGGCCGGAATCTATCGTTGGGAGAGCCGGTTTCTCGACACCGATGATCGGAAATCCGTTCGAGCGCAAGCCAGTACGGTCAATCGCCGAGTAGCCCGGTATCTTTCGCGTTCCGAACCCGCGATGACGGCGAGGGACGAGACCCTTGTCGTGGCAGCGATGTTCAGCGTCATCGGCAGTATCACCGTCCATAACCTGTTGCTGCCCCAGCGAGCGATGGAGAAGGTTCTGCTCGACGCGTGTCTGGCGATAGATCAAGGTGAGGGTGCAATCACCGCTAGCCGCTTGGAGCAGTCCTCGTTACCTCGAACCGTGACCACGAACAAACGTGAACGTCTCTTGCAGGAAGCCGTGCGCCTCTTCGACTCTCGCGGGTATCACGACGTCAGCATCGAAGAGATCGCCGCGGCCGCCGGCTTGAACGCATCCGGTATGTACCGCTACTTTCCCAGCAAGGCAGAGCTTCTCGGCGCCGTGTTCTATCGAGCTGCAGATCGCTTGGACTTGGCGACGGCAGCGGTCTTCGACTCCGCGACTTCGCACGAACAAGTGCTCCGGTCACTGTCGGCGATGTACGTGGAGTTGTCGTTTGCACAGCACGAATTGATGTCGGTCTACTTCTCCGAGATGAACAACCTTCTGCCGAGTCATCGAAGCGATCTGAAGAATCGCCAGAAGCTTTACGTGGTCGAATGGGCGCGAGTGCTCGGCGAGATTCGTCCTGAGCTGTCGGCAGTAGAGGCGAAGTTCGTAGTTCACGCTGCGCTCAACCTGGTCCCGGATGTCGGCCGCATGATGAAGTTCGACGCTGCCGCAGAGAACGCGGCCATGTTGCAGGTGTTCATGTCGGCAGTACTGTTCGGCCGTCGGGCTTCGGCCGCCTGAAGCGTGTCGGTGAGTGTGCGTAGTCTGGCCCACTATGAGCGAAGTCGTGTCACTGGCAGCTGCCCGTCGCATAGCCCTTGCCGCTCAGGGATTCGGCAAATCGCATCCCACGACGGTGACGCGTCGCAATCTGGTCGGCGTGATGGACCGGCTGCAGGTGCTGCAGATCGACTCGGTCAATGTCTTCGAACGCAGTCACTACCTACCCGTTTATGCGCGATTGGGCGCATACGACAAATCCAGACTCGATCAACTTGCCTTCGCCCCCGGTTCGGGATACCTCGAATACTGGGGCCACGAAGCAACGTTCTTGCCGGTGGACATGTGGCCGTTGTTCCGTTGGCGGATGGACCAGTTTCGCGCCAAAGCGTTGAGTGACAAGGACGGGTGGGCTTCCGATCGGAGCGTCTTCCTCGATTGGTTGCGGCAGGAGTTGCGCGACAACGGTCCGATGGCGGCGAGCGAGATCGAACACGAGGCGAACACACGGCGCGGTCCGTGGTGGGGGTGGTCCGACGTGAAGGTCGGGCTGGAGACGCTGTTCCGTTGGGGCGAGGTGGTCTCGGCGGGGCGCGCCGGTTTCGAGCGTCGTTACGGCCTGGCCGAGCAGATGCTTGCACCCGAGATACTCGACGCACACGTCGAGCGGTCGGAGGCGATACGCGAACTGGTGCTGCGGGGTGTGAAGGCACACGGTCTCGGCACCCTCGACGACATCGCCGACTACTTTCGTCTGCCCAGCGCAGAAGCACGAACGGCCTTGCAGGAACTCGAAGACGCCGGCAGCGTGCGCCGGGTGTCCGTCGACGGCTGGGAGCGTCGAGGCAAGGCAAGGGAGGTGTGGATCGATCCGCGAGCGAAGCGTCCCAGGTCCATCCGTGCGGATGCGCTGTTGTCACCCTTCGACCCGGTAGTGTGGGCACGCGATCGAGCGTTGCGGCTCTTCGACTTTCACTACCGGATCGAGATCTACACTCCGGCGCACAAGCGAGTTCACGGATACTACGTGCTCCCGGTGTTGATCGACGACAAGATCTGCGCCCGAGTCGATCTGAAGAACGACCGTCAGAACCGTCGACTGCTTGTCCGCGCGGCGTGGGCCGAACCCACCGCGGACGCCGACACTGCGCCGCGGTTGGCGGAACTCCTTCGGAGAACTGCGCGTTGGCAGGGCTGCGACACCGTCGAGGTGGAGAACAAAGGTACGTTGTCTCAGCAGTTGGCCGCCGCTATGACGTGAGCCTTAAGGTCGCGAGGACGATTGTCATTCGGGAACTGTTATGCGTCCGTCGGTAGCTGCCTGATTGATGGAATTTCTCAATGCGGAACAACTTCCGGATCGAATTCTCGGCGGTTCAGCATCGTCGCGGTACTCCAAACATGCCGTGCGCGAATCTGATCGCCACTGGGTCGACGTGTGATGCCAGCTGTTCTTCTCCACGAGGACGTATGTTCCGCACCGCTCGCAGTCCAGCGGTTCCATGGTCATTGCCCTACTCCTGCGGCGGCCCTGCGTGCGATGTTGTCAGCGACTTCCTGCTTCCACACTTCGATGGGTTTGCTTGTGTCCATCTCGAATTCGAAACGGTCGACCATCTCGGGCGTGACGTCGGCGACGTCCACGTAGAACTGTTCATACCACCGCCTCAGTTGGTATACCGGACCGTCCTCGGTGCAGAGCAGCGGATTGTCGATGCGGGTCTTGTTCTTCCAGATCTCGATGTCCTGCTCGAACCCGACACCGATGTATCCGATCATCGCGTCGACAAGTTGATCGGCGAACTCGGCGGGCATCTCTGCGGACTTCTGGACGGTAATGCCGTACATGAGTACGAATTTGTTCGGGCTCACCGGGTAGTGGCAGTTGATCAGCACCGAATCGGTCGTGAAGTTCTCGTAGACGTAGCGCAAGTCGTCGATCATGAACGACGGTCCGTGGTAGGCCGCTGTCGAAAGATTCGACACCAACTTCGGTACGTCGGGGTCGGTCCAGGTCACGATGTCGTCGCGGTTGATGCCGCTCTGCTCCTGGATGGCGACGTGTCCTTCGAAGACGTTCTTGAAATAGGTGGGGAACGAGAAGTGCACGTAGAAGAAGTGCGCCATGTCAACGACGTTGTCGACGATTTCTCGGCAGTTCGTATCGATGACTATCGACTTCCAGACCCAATCGGTCCACTCGTGCTCCGCAGACTTGATGATCGGTATGGCGACTTCGGCAGGAGGCGGATTGCCTTCGGGGTCGTGCCAGACGAAGAGCAGCCCGTCTTGTTCGAGCGCAGTCCAAGCGCGGGTCTTGGCAAGCGGGGGGACACGTCGAGCATAGGGAATCGCGGTGCACTTACCGTTGCCTCCCCACCTCCAGTCGTGGAAGGGGCACGCGATCGAATCGCCCTTGACCGTGCCCTGACTCAGGTCGCCGCCCATGTGACGGCAGTACGCGTCGAGGATCTTCAGTTCGCCATGCGAGTCGGAGAAGACGACCAGTTTGGTACCGAAAGCTTCGACGGAATGCGGGTTCCCGTCGCTGTAGTCCTTGGCGAGGCCGAGGCAGTGCCATCCGCGGGCAAATCGAGTGGGAGGTTCTCCCTGGTCGATGATGCGAACCTCTTCCGATTCATTGACATCCGCAATTGTCATGTTCTTCCTTTCGTGAGTGCACCCGGTGGGCTGGACCGAGCGACGTTGTACGACAGTCGAAGGGGGGGTAAATCTTTGGGCAAGTCACATACG
Source organism: Rhodococcus sp. IEGM 1302 (assembly GCF_030056935.1). Classification (NCBI taxonomy): domain Bacteria; kingdom Bacillati; phylum Actinomycetota; class Actinomycetes; order Mycobacteriales; family Nocardiaceae; genus Rhodococcus; species Rhodococcus sp. IEGM 1302. The sequence goes on from NZ_JASHKY010000004.1 coordinate 52,794, forward strand.
CTGCGACGAGATGTTGCCGCCGTCGACAACCAATTCCGTTGCGGTGATGTAACTTGCTTCGTCGGACAGCAGGAAGCGGACAGCGTGTGCGATTTCCTCCGGGCGACCGAGCCTGCCGAGGAGGATGCGTCGTTCGAATGCCCCGTCACCCAATGCGTCTACGGTCGGCTGAAGCAGAGGGGTCAGAATCTGTCCGGGAGAGACGCAGTTGATCCGAATGCCGTCCGGGCCCAGTCGGTCCGCCAGCGATCGGACCATCGACAACATCCCACCCTTTGCAGCGGAGTAGACAGGGTTGATTGCATTGCCCAAAGTTGCGTTGATCGAAGCGATTCCGACTATTGCCGAACCGGGATTGGCCGTGAAATCAGGCATCAACTGTTGAACCAACAGGATGAGCGGACGTAGATGGGTGTTGATACCCGTCTCCCACACGTCGAGCGTCACTCCTTCGAGGGATCCGATATCGACGACCCCGGCGGAGTGAACAAGTCCGCCGATGGAGGGAAGTGAGGAACGGGTTGTGGCCAATGCGGCCGCGTAGTCGTCCGCTCTCGTGAGATCGATTCCCACTCCGATGGCGTCGATGCCGAATTCGGAGGAGATCACTGCTGCCTGATCGACCGCTTTTGCCTCGTCGATATCCCAGAGAGCGACTGGTCGTCGGATCGCCGCGAGCGCGCGGGCGGAGGCCAATCCGATTCCGGATGCGCCGCCGGTGATGATCACGCCTGTCGACGGGGATGAAGCATTCATGTGTCCTCCTGATTTTGAAGCGTTCTGCTCGGCGCCGCATGATCTGATGGGCTCCGGTCATCACTGTGACGAGGGATGGATTCGGGCTCAACGAACATGACCGATCATCGGTATAGGTGCTGGTGAGAGCCCATGCAGATGCATCTCCCGCTGCGTGGGAAACGTACTGGCGTCGTGTGTCCACGGAAGCTCAGATGGGCGGAACGAATGTTGGCTGCCGAAGCGGCGGGCCACCGGAACGGAGACATCGATGTTGATCGGACCGATCACCGAAGAGTCCATCCCCATGTCAACTCTCGACAGACTGTCGGTGGTGGTGGACTGCTTTCGTGACGCGCCTCGGCTGACATTGGGGGAGGTGGCGCGCCGAACCGGGATTCCGCGATCGTCCGTGCACCGGATGCTACTGAAACTCGTGAGGATGAACTGGCTACGCCGCGAAGGACTCGAGTACGAGATAGGCGACAAGCTAGGAGATCTGGGCGCGCTCTCGCTGTATCGAAACAAAGTGGATCGAGTGGTTACGCCCCTACTTCAGCAATTACATTTCGTGACTGGACACGCCGTGCACCTCGGGGTGTTGGAAGGAAACCATGTGCGCTACATCCAGAAGATCGGGAGCCTGATGGTCCCCGACCTTCAGACTCGCGTCGGCTCACGTATCCCAGCGCAAGCGTCGACCATCGGGAAGTCACTGTTGAGCGCCGGCAACAGATCGGTGGCATCGTCGCACAACGCCAATGGCGTTCGCCAACACGCAGTTGCGTTCGGAATCTGCAATTCCGGGATGGGCTGTATCGGCGCGCGAATCGGGGTGCTCGACCACATGCCAGTAGGTCTCTCGATTTGTGGGCCCTTGATTCGCGGCACGATAGACAAGAGGAACGCCGCTCCCGTACAGATGGCGGCAGCAGCGATCTCGCAGTATTTCGGAATGATCGACGGGTTCGAGCAGGAGAAGACGGGATAGTCCGACAAACGCAAAGAGTGCGCCTCCTCCGACTCCGCGTAAAGCGCAGTGGGGGAGACGCACTCGGATGAATCTGCGTCAGCGAAGAGCCGCAAGCGCGTCGATACGCTTGGCCGCGTCCTCCATGATGTTCTCGATCAGTTCCTTGCAGCTGGGCAGATCGTTGATCATGCCGACAACCTGACCCGAGGCAAGCACGCCGGCTTCCGTATTGCCCTCGACCAGTCCGGCCTTGAGCAACATCGGTGTGTTGGCTGCCATGATGATCTGCATCAGCGTGCGGTCACCCGACCGCTTCATCGCGAGACCGTCCTTGGCGAGGGTCGACCACTTCATGCCCGTCATGGCCTTGAACTTCGTGGCATTCTTGGCCGCTGCGATCAAACCGGTTGCATAGCTGGAACCTTCGAGGCTGTTGACCAGGTCGGTGTTGAGCACACGATGAGGCATGCCGTCGACCTTGCGGGAGACTGTTGTATCCGTCAGTCCGCGCTTGAGATACTCCTGCTTGACGGAATCGGGAACCGAAGAGTCGCTGGTGAGAAGGAATCGCGTTCCCATTGCGACACCGGCAGCGCCGTACGCCAATGCGGCAGCCAGCCCGCGGCCGTCGAAGAATCCGCCACCGGCGATGACCGGAATATCGACCGCGTCGAGAACCGAGGGGAGAAGCAATGTCGTGGCCACACCGCCGGTATGGCCACCACCTTCGCCGCCCTGGACGATGACGGCGTCCGCGCCCCAGGATGCAACCTTGACCGCGTGCTTCGCGGCACCGATCGAGGGTACGACGACGATGCCGTGGTCCTTGAGCTTGGCGATCAGTTCCTTCTTGGGAGCCAACGCAAACGACGCGACCTTGACGCCTTCACGGATCAGCAGATCCGCGCGTTGCGGGGCGTCAGTGGCGTCGGCACGCATGTTGACGCCGAACGGCTTGTCCGTGAGCTGCTTCGTCTTCTTGATCGCGTGCTCGAGCTCGTCGTACGTCATCGTGGCCGAAGCCAGGATGCCGAGACCACCGGCGTTAGCCGTTGCCGACGTGAGGGCGGGACCGGAAACCCAGCCCATACCCGTCTGCACGATCGGGTACTCGACACCGACCAGTTCGGTCAGCGCGGTCTTCAGGGTGGGGGTCATGCCGAGACCTCACGGTCCCGGAGGTTGCGCGGATCGAGGGTTTCGCGGATGAGGTGAAGTTCTTCGGCGGTGGGGTCACGGGTGATACCGGCCTCGGCGAGTCCGGCAACCTCGAACGAGGTGTTCTCGGCTACCTCTTCGGCGGTGACGCCGGGGTGAAGGCTCAACGCGCGGAAGGTGTTTCCCGGTCCGCCGAAGTCGAAGACACCGAGGTTGGTGACGACGCGGGGGATGTTCAGGTACTTGTAAGCCGGGTTCTCGGGATCGATCTGGTCGTAGCCGACACCGCACACCACGTCGACCTTGTCGACGAACACTCGCTTGGAGTGCTTGGGGACGAAGTAGCTCGTCGCGTGGTTGATGGTGTTACCCGGGGCGCCGCGCACACCGAACATCTGACGCGTCGGCTGCTGAAGCGGGCCGAAGGCGGAGAGGTTCTGGTTGCCGTGGCGATCGAGCTGATTGGCGCCCATGACAACGTGGCGACGGCCGGAAGCGACGACGTCGAACACCTTGCGGAACGGCATCCATCCTTCGACGGGGCCCTTCGTTCCGACGGCCGGAGTGTCCTCGAGAATGAGGGCTTCACCATCGGTGATCAGCAGGTCGGGTTCGGTGGTGAGTCGAGCCAGGCGAGCGCCGATGGTGGACGACGTCGACATCGGGCTGGCCATGATTTCGCCTGCACCGGAGAAGATTTCAGCGCAAGCGAGAACAACGTACTCTGCGCGGGTGACGGTGGATTCGCTCATTTTGCCTGCTCCCCTGCCTTTGATGAATCGGCAAACTTCTTTACTGCGGCTTGGTAGTCCTCTTCGCTGCCGGAGAGGAAGGTGTCGACGAACGCCTGCCACGACTCGGGGGTCTTGGCGGACTCGGCGTAGTGACGCTGGAACTTCTCGTCGCGGCCGTAGCTTTCGCCGGCCAACGTGAAGTGCGCACCATTGGGTGCCTCGACGACGGCGTCGACCATCATGCGGTTGAGCAGAAGGTTCTGCAGTGGAACGGATTTGACCAGTTCCTCGGTCTCGACGATGCGTTCGACGGAGACGTAACGCTTTTCGGCCGCCATGCAGTACAGGTCGTCGAAGTACGGGTCGACGCCGTTGTACGCGGCGTTGCCGTGCTTGTCACCGAGATTGAGATGAACGAACGACGCATCGAGGTTGAGCGCAGGCATCGCGATCAAGGTCTCGGAGCGGCCGTCGGCCTCGGGGTACGGGGAGGTGACGGTCTTGAGTTCGTCGCCCCAGAAGTTCCGGACATCCGAACCCAGGCCGGCGCGGATCGGGAGGAAGGGAAGGCGAGCGGCAGCTGCTTCGAGGCCACACTTGACCATGCCCTCGTCCATCTCGCGGACTTCGATCTCACCGGCGGTGCGTGCCTTGGCAAACCACGGGTCGTAGAACGGCGCGGAGTCGAGGGACACGAAACCGTAGTACGCCTTCTTGACCTTGCCGGCCGAGCACAGCAGTCCGAGATCCGGTCCGCCGTAGGTGACCACGGTCAGGTCCTTGATGTCCGAACGCAGAATCGCACGCACGAAGGCCATCGGCTTGCGGCGAGATCCCCAGCCGCCCAAGCCGATCGTCATTCCGCTGCGGAGTTCGCCGACTACCTCGTCGAGCGACTTCGTCTTGTCACGCTTGCTAGCCATGTTTGTCTCAGCCTTCCTTCTGGGTTGCGTTCTCGCGCGGCTTGCCGGTGGCGACGAACTCGTCGCGGTGTTCGTCGGACACGCCGAGGAGGTTGAGTTCGAAGGTGTAGCCCTGCTCGAGGCGGTAGCTGCCCTTGACGTCCACCGGGTCGATGCCGTTGATGGCTTCCTTGGCGCACCGGATGATGCGGGTGTCCTTGGCGGCGATCTTCGCGGCGATCTCGCGAGCGCACTCGTCGAGCTTCTCGCGCGGGACCACGTCGTAGACGCTGCCGAACTGCTTGAGTGTGTGCGCGTCGACGCTCTGTGCGGTGTAGTAGAGCGTGCGCATCATGTGCTGTGGCACCAGCCTCGAGAGGTGTGTGGCAGCGCCGAGTGCGCCGCGGTCGACCTCGGGGAGGGAGAAGATCGCGTCGTCGGAAGCGACGATCACGTCCGCGTTGCCGACGAGTCCGATGCCGCCGCCGACACAGAATCCGTTGACGGCCACTACGACGGGTACAGCACAGTCGTAGACGGCAGCGAAGGCCGCGGCGCAACCGCGGTTGGCGGCGACCAGCGCGTCGAATCCCTCGGTGGCCTGCATCTCCTTGATGTCGACGCCGGCGTTGAATCCGCGTCCCTCGGCTCGCAGGATCACTACGTGAGTGTTGAGATCCTTGCCCGCGTCGAGGATGGCGTCGGCAAGCTCGAACCATCCCTTGGACGGGATTGCATTGACCGGCGCGTAGTCGATGGTGACCGTGGTGATGCCGGTTCCGTCGGAGGAGGTGCTGATGCCCATATCGGGATTCCTTACGTCTGTGTACCAAACCAAGCGATTGCTTGGTAAGTTAGCACACAAGCGGAGCCGACAAGCCCGAGCAGAGTGCATTAGGAGACAAATATGAGTGGATTGGTCGACGGACGCGTAGTCATCATCACCGGGGCTGGCCGCGGTATCGGACGTGCGCATGCATTGGCATTTGCTGCCGAGGGCGCCAAGGTCGTCGTCAACGACATCGGTGCGGGTGCCGACGGTTCCGCGACCGGTGAGAGTCCGGCCGAGCAGGTTGTCGCGGAGATCATCGCCGCCGGTGGCCAAGCAGTGGTCAACGGAGACGACGTCGCCGACTGGGCGGGCGCCGAGAATCTGATCAAGACCGCGATCGACACCTTCGGTGGCCTGGACGTACTCGTGAACAACGCAGGCTTCCTGCGGGACCGCATGCTGGTCGGTATGAGCGAGGGCGAGTGGGACGCGGTGATCCGCGTGCACCTCAAGGGGCACTTCGCGCCGCTCCGTCACGCAGCTGCCTACTGGCGCGCCGAGGCCAAGGCAGGCAAGACCGTCGACGCACGCATCATCAACACCAGTTCGGGTGCAGGACTGCAGGGTTCGATCGGCCAGGGCAACTACGCCGCGGCCAAGGCCGGCATCGCCGAGATGACCATCCAGGCCGCCGCCGAGCTCAAGAATTACGGAGTCAGTGTCAACGCGATCGCGCCTGCTGCGCGCACACGCATGACTGTCGGCGCGGGCGGGGCGATGGCAGAAGCGATGGCAGCTCCGGAAGAGGGCTTCGACGCCATGGCTCCCGAGAACATCTCGCCGCTGGTCGTCTGGCTCGGTAGCGCCGAGTCCAAGGACGTCACGGGCAGGGTGTTCGAGGTAGAGGGCGGAAAGATCACCGTCGCGGAGGGCTGGCGTCACGGCCCGAGCGAGGACAAGGGAGATCGCTGGGACCCGAAGGAGATCGGGCCCGTCGTGGCAACGCTGTTGGAGAAGGCGGAGATTCCGACGCCGGTGTACGGGGCGTAGGGCCTCCGGCCCCGTGAGTGGTTAAGGAGTGCAGGGACTCCTCAACCACTCACAGGCGGCGTGCCGCCTACGCGGGCGCCCGAACCACCAACACGGTGCCGGGGAACTCAGCTGCGAGTTCGCGCCGCGAATGCTTCACGCAGGCGGTGCCGTAGCCTTTCTTGCGAGATTCCGGCGCGATCCAGATCGCCACGTTCACCTCTTGGCCGTCGAGTTCGCCGAATACCAGGCCGACGCTCTTCGGGCCGTCGCCGGAAACGTCCTCGGCGACGAACCAGGCAGCGCTCTCGTCGTCGATCCGACCGAGACCGCCGACGCGCTCGGCTTCGATCCGATCCTCGCTCCACGGCTTGCCGTCTTCGCCGAGCTGCTCGGCCGAGCGAATCGTGAACAGTGCCTTGTCGTCTGCGCTGTCGCTGAACGGACGCAGGGTGAAGTTCTGCCCGCTGCTCGCGGGACGATCGAGCGTCGTCCATTCGAGAGTGGCGTCGAGATTCTCCAGCTCGCCCTGGATGCGATCGCGCGCTGCCTTGGTCAGTGCGCTGAACTTGAGGCTCAGAACTGCTTCGGCATTTGCTTCCGACGTGCCGAGGAGTTCCGCGACGGTGGTCAGTGCCTCCTGGTGGTCCTTGCTGTCGACCACTGCGTCCAGCACCTCGTGGCGACGCTCCAGCGCACGCACGAGGGCTGAGGTGATCTCGCGTCGGTCCAGGATTTGATCTTGAATATGCGTCGTCATATATGCGACTCCTTGCTGTGTTCGAGGCTCTGTCGAAACGCCGTGCGGACCGTACGAGTCAATAGTGCTCCAACTCGCCGGTTATGGCACGCGTTCAGCCTCCGGTGCGGCGAACGAGCCGTTCGTAGCGCTGGCGGGCGGCTTGAGTGCTTCCGAGTCCCAGCCCGAAAGCGATGTCCTGCCAGGTCATGCCCCGTTCGCGGGCAATCCCGAGGAACAGTGCTTCCAGCTGTTCCATTTCGGCTCGGGCCTTGGGGATCAGAGTCAACGCAGCCATGACGTCGGCATCGTCGACCTCGGGTTCGTTCGGCTCAGGTATGTCGGTTCCGCCCGCAAGACGAGCCACGACGCGCACCGCGCCGTAGGGCTCGAGCATCTCCGGATGAGATTGCCGCGCGCGCTGGCTTGGGGTCGCGCCGTGGCGCTCGCTGATTCGAAAGAGTCCGGCGTACTCGCGATGTGCGCGTTCGCGGCCGGAATCGATCGGTCTGAACTGGTCATCGGTCATGAACCCAGGGTGGCACGAACCCGGGTCAATGTAAACGTTTTGTTGTAAACAGTTCGTTTAACTCTTCAGTGGCTCGCACACGATGACGGGAATGACCCGGTCGGTCCAGGCCTGATAGTTGTCGAAATCCGGATACATCGCCCTCAACATCGGCCACAGCCGAGCGCGCTCGTCCTCGGCCGCGACGCGGGCTTTCATCGAGCGGATCCGAGACTTGATCTGCACCGTCACCACCGGGTCTGCCTTGATGTTGAGGTACCACATCGGGTTCTTCGGAAGACCGCCTTGCGACGCCACCAGAATCACGTTCTCGCCGTCCTCGAGGAATAGCAGCGGGCTGATCCGCTCCTCGCCGGATTTGCGACCGGTGGTGGTCAGCAGGCAGATCGGCAGCCCGCGAGGGAACGCGCTGCCGACCCGCCACTTGCTACCCAGCCGCCCGTCGGTGGCGCGATACATCGCGACGTTCGCCTTCGACATCCACTTGATGATCTTGACCGTCGCCGGAGCGTCGAGTCCCTTGGGTTTGGCTGGGGGAGTAGTCATCTCAGATACGCTCGATGATGGTTCCGGTGGCCAGTGCGCCGCCGGCGCACATCGTGATCAGAGCCGTCGAGCCGTTGCGACGCTCGAGTTCGTGCAGTGCGGTGGTGATCAGGCGAGATCCCGTGCTGCCGACCGGATGGCCGAGAGCGAGCGCGCCGCCGTTGACATTGACGTTGTCGAAGTCAGGTTCGTGAACCTGAGCCCAGGACAGTGCGACGGATGCGAATGCTTCGTTGATCTCGAACAGATCGAGGTCGCCGATCTTCATTCCGCTCTTCTCCAGGACACGGCTGGTTGCCTGCACCGGTCCGTCGAGGTGGAACTCCGGTTCCGAGCCGACCAGCGCCTGGGCGATGATGCGGGCGCGCGGCTTCAATCCGAGCGCGCGAGCCTTGTCCTCGTCCATGAGCAGGACTGCGGCCGCGCCGTCGGAGATCTGGGAAGACGTTCCGGCCGTGTGAATCCCGCCTTCGAGGACGGGCTTCAGTCGGGCAAGGGACTCCGCCGTCGTATCGCGCAGGCCCTGATCGCGATTGACGACCTTGGTCTCGCCCGTGAGGTTTCCTTCCTTGTCGACCTGGGGTGCCGAGAGTTCGAGAACCTCGCGGTCGAAACGTCCTTCCTCCCAAGCCTGCTTGGCCAGCGCCTGCGAGCGGACGCCGAGGGCTTCGACGTCGTCGCGGGTCAGTCCGCGTCGACGCGCGATGCGTTCTGCAGCTTCGAATTGGTTGGGCATGTCGATGTCCCACGTCGCGGGTCGGCGCGGTCCGGCCTGATCGCCGACGTTGGCGCCGAGGGGAACCTGGCTCATGGCTTCGATGCCGCAGGCGATACCGGCGTCGATGGCGCCGGTGGCGATCAGACCGGCGATCAGATGGTTCGCCTGCTGGGCCGAACCGCACTGGCAGTCCACGGTGGTTGCGCCGGTCTGCCACGGAAGTCCGGCGTGCAGCCAGGCCGTGCGCGTGATGTTGTTGGACTGAGCGCCGGCCTGGGTGACGCAGCCGCCGATCACCTGCTCGATCAGCAACGGGTCGATTCCCGACCGGTCGAGAACTCCCTTTTGTGCAGCTCCGAGGATCTCGGCGGCGTGCAGACCGGCGAGCCAACCTCCGCGCTTGCCGATCGGTGTACGGACAGCCTCGACGATTACTGGTGTGCCCACAGCGGGCTCCTTTCCTTGTAATGAAAAAGTAGAACAGGTTCTCTGCGGGAAGCAAGACCTGCCGACGTTTCCTTTCCTAGTAAGCAGGCTTGTGTTTCAATGAGAGTAGAACGTGTTACACATCACGGATCCCCATCACCCCTGTGATGAAAAGGCTTAGGGCAGGAGACATCAGTGGCACAGCCCGCATTCCCCGAGGGAATCGACTTCACGGACCCCGACATCTACGCGGAACGCATGCCGTTCGAGGAGTTCGCCGAACTCCGGAAGACGGCCCCCGTGTGGTGGAATCCGCAGCCCCCGGAAATCGGTGGATTCCAGGACGAGGGCTTCTGGGTGGTCACCCGTCATGAAGAGGTCAAGGAAGTTTCGCAGCGAAGCGACATCTTCTCGACCCACGAGAACACTGCGATTCCTCGCTTCGCCGACGACATCCCGCGTGAGAACGTCGAGATGCAGCGATTCATTCTCATCAACAAGGACGCTCCGGAGCACACCAAGCTGCGCAAGCTGGTATCTCGTGGATTCACCCCGCGCGCCATCAACAGCCTGCGCGAGGAACTGACCGAGCGTGCCGAAAAGATCGTCACGACCGCGGCTGCCGGCGGTGCCGGTGACTTCGTGGTTCAGGTCGCGTCCGAACTTCCGCTGCAGGCAATCGCCGAGCTTCTCGGTGTGCCGCAGGAAGATCGAATGAAGCTCTTCGACTGGTCCAACCAGATGACGTCGTACGACGATCCCGAGTTCGACATCGACCCGCAGGCAGCCTCGATGGAGATTCTGGGATACGCGTACCAGATGGCGGATCAGCGCAAGAAGTGTCCCGCCGATGACATCGTCACCAAGCTCATCGAAGCTGACATCGACGGAAATGAGCTCTCCCCAGAGGAATTCGGCTTCTTCGTGATCCTGCTTGCGGTCGCGGGTAACGAGACCACTCGCAATGCCATCACACACGGCATGGTTGCCTTCCTCGACAATCCCGACCAGTGGGAGCTGTACAAGAAGGAACGCCCCAAGACGGCGGCCGACGAGATCGTTCGTTGGGCGACCCCGGTGACTTCCTTCCAGCGCACCGCGCTCGAAGACACCGAACTCGGCGGACAGAAGATCAAGAAGGGCGATCGCGTCGTGATGATGTACGCGTCGGCCAACTTCGACGAGGACGTCTTCGAGAACCCGACGAAGTTCGACATCATGCGTGACCCCAATCCGCACCTCGGATTCGGCGGCACCGGTGCGCACTACTGCATCGGCGCCAACTTGGCCCGTCTGGAAATCGATCTGATCTTCAATGCGATCGCCGATCACCTACCCGACATCACCAGGCTCGGGGATCCCCGACGCCTTCGCTCGGGCTGGCTCAACGGCATCAAAGAGTTTCAGGTTGATTACAAGACATCGGGCTGCCCGGTCAAACACTGATCCGGACATATACTGACCTGGTAACCGGCGAGTAGGTTCTGTGTAAGTTTTCGGGAGTTGCCTCTGCACTCTCGAACACGCAGAACTACAGTAGACGTTCCGGGGAGCCACTTGTTGGCAACCTGGAACTGCGGCGGCGTCTGCGGGATCCCTCATCTCCCGTAGGCGCCGCCGTTTGTAGTTCAATCTCCAATTCAGCCGCCGTACGGTTTGGTGATGGCTTCCAGGAAATGTCCCGACGGGTCGAGGAAGTAGACCCCACGCCCACCGTCGTTGGTGTTGAAGCCGGTACTCGACTGGCGCGGATCGGCCCAGTGATCCAGTTTCAGCGCCTGTATCCGCTGGTAGATGCCGTCGAAGTCATCCTCGGAGACGAGGAAAGCATAGTGCTGAGACGCAACCTCGGCGCCTTCTTCCACCTGTGCGAAGTCCAACGTCACGCCGTGCTCGAGTTCAACGCCGAGAAAGTAGCCGGCTTCGACCGGGCCTGGAAGGCCGAACATGTGAGTGAAGAACCACGCAGACTCTTGTCGGTCTTTTGCGGCGATGATGGTGTGATTGAACGAAATGGTCATGAGTGACCCCTTGCGGTACGACGCCTCCATGCCTGACGCAGTCCGTCATCGACACGCGACGTTGGGAACCAGGAAACCATTTCGAGCTTCTCGGTGCAAGTACGACGGGCTGATTCGAATACGACGAGCGCGACCCCGGTCGATGACCGGGGCCGCGCTCGTACTGTGGGTTCTCAGGCTTTGCGTGCCGTCTTCATTGCACGGTCCACTTCCCAGAATGCTCGAAGCGACGCGATCTTGCCGTCGTCGTTCACCCGGTAGACGAACACGCCCTCGGCGTCGATGATCGAGCCGCCGATGGTGGTTCGGATCTTGCCGATGTTGACGTTCTCGTTGCCGCACACCAGGGAATCGTCGATCAGAAATTCGAGCTTGTCCGCGTTCGCGATCGTCATGTCGTAGAACTTGGAGATCGCTTCGCGCCCGTGATGGCCTTTGCCTTCGGGATCGAAGCCCGAAGGCCCGACCGGATCTTCCACCCAACCGTCCTCGGCGAAGAGGTCCAGCCAGGCTTCCTTGTTCTTGCCACTCGCTGCGGCGCGCGAAGCGTTACCCGCGACGCGGGCGGGGTGTTCGTCGGTCATCGCGGCTCCTCAGTTGATGTACTGCTCGGCGAATTTGCGCATCGAATCCTGCTTTGCCTCCAGTGGGGCATCGAATCCGATTCCGTCGAAAACCCAAGGCACGGTAATGATGTCCGTGACGCCGGCATCTTCGAGCTCTGCGTAACCGTCCTTGCCGAAACGGTCGATGCACACCGTCTGGATTTCGAACGGCTCGTTCTCGCGGCCGTACTCGGCGCGCAGTTCGCGTAGTCGTGCGATCACACCCACCAGGTCGTCGAACTTGATCATCGCCGAGGTCCAACCGTCGCCGACTCGCGCAGCACGCTTGAGTGCGACCTCGGTGTGGCCGCCGACGTAGAACGGAACCGGCTTGGTGGGGGCCGGGCTCATCTGCAGGCGATCGAAATCGAAGAACTCACCGTGATACTCGACCATGCCGCCGCCGAGGATCAGTTTGAGGACGTCGATCATCTCGTCCACACGTGCGCCCCGACGCTTGTACGGAGCGCCGCACCACTCGAACTCTTCCGGAGCCCAACCCATTCCGACGCCGAAGCCGAAACGGTTGTTCGTCAATGCCGCCACCGAACCGACCTGCCGCGCGAGCAGGACGGGATTGCGGCTACCCAGCTTGAGCACCTGGGTGTAGAACTCGATCTTCTCGGTCACCGCGCCCATTGCAGCCGCGGCGATGAGCGGATCGACCCAGGGGGTCTCGGCATTCCACATCCGAGACCCGTCCGGGGTGTACGGGTAATCCGCCGCCTGTGTTTCCATGAAGAACAGTGAATCGGGGAGAGCGATCGACGAGAAGCCGCATTCCTCGGCAGTTTTGGCGATACCGGCTAACTGGTCCAAGGGGTTCATGGCAACCCCGACGGTGTACTTCATCTTCGGCCTCTTCCTGATCGGCGTGTGTGCTGCTGCTTACGTGGTGGGACGTTCGGAGCCGACGACCCACATCGAGAAGTACTGCGAGCCACCGCCGTAGGCATGGCCGAGAGCCTTGCGCGCGTCGGCTACCTGGTGATCGCCGGCGCGGTGCATGACCTGCATCGCCGACTCGGCAAATCGGATCATGCCCGAGGCGCCGATCGGGTTGGAGGAGAGAACACCGCCCGAGGCATTGACCGGGAGCTTGCCGCCGATCGCGGTTTCACCTGCCTCGGTCAGCTTCCAGCCCTGGCCTTCCTCCGCGAAGCCGAGGTTCTCGAGCCACATCGGCTCGAACCACGAGAACGGGACATAGATTTCGGCGCAGTCGATCTCGTTCAGCGGATCGGTGATTCCCGCTGACTTCCACAGTGCTGCTGCAGCGTCACGGCCGGCTTGCGGATTGACCTGATCGCGTCCGGCATAGAAGGTCGGCTCGGTGCGCATGGCCGTCGCGTGGATCCACGCGACCGAACGACCCTCGGCCTCGACCTGTGCGGCCGCTTCCTCGTTGCCGATCACCAGAGCGCACGCGCCGTCAGAGGACGGGCAGGTCTCGTCGTATCGGATCGGATCCCAGAGCATCTGAGATGCCTGTACCGATTCGAGAGTGATGTCCGGCTGCCGCAAGTGCGCATACGGATTGAGGCTGCCGTTGAGCCGATCCTTCACCGCGACGAGGTAGCCGATGTGCTCCGGTGCGCCCGATCGACGAATGTACGAACGGACGTGCGGGGCGAAGTATCCACCGGCACCGGCGCCGACGGGCATGTTGAACGGAACCGGTACGGACAGCGCCCACATGGCGTTCGACTCGGACTGCTTCTCCCAGGAAACCGTCAGAACCCGCTTGTGGACACCGGATTTGACCAGGCTGGAGGCGACGATAGCCGTCGAACCGCCCACCGAGCCGGCAGTGTGAACACGCAGCAACGGCTTTCCGTTGGCGCCCAGAGCATCCGACATGGCGAGTTCGGGCATCATCGAACCCTCGAACAAGTCGGGGGCCTTTCCGATGACGACGGCGTCGATGTCGTCCCAGCCGACGTTGGCGTCGAGCATCGCGGCGTCGATGGCTTCACGAACCAAGCCCGCCATCGAGACATCGTGACGCTTTGCGACGTAGTGAGTTTGGCCGGTGCCGAGCACGGCCGCGAGTTGAGGCGTTCCGGCCATCAGTTCCGTCCCTCCAAGACTGCTACCAGGTTCTGCTGCAGCACAGGGCCGCTTGTTGCATGGGCCAGAGCGCGATTCGCCTGGCCGTCGAAGATTGCCTTGGCGGCGTGGCCGATTCGTTCCAGACCACCGGCGAACAGTGGGTTGCCGCTGAGCGGACCGCCGGACGGATTGATCGTGGTGGCGTCGGTCAGGCCGATCGCTTCCTTCAAGATCAATTCCTGGTGAGTGAACGGTGCGTGCAGTTCGGCGACGTCGATGTTGCCGACCTCGCCGCCCGTTGCCGCCTTGGCTGCGGACGTAGTGGACGGTGAGGTGGTCAGGTCACGTGCACCCAGGTTGGGGGAGTCGATGCGATGCTCGAGTCCGGTGATCCACGCCGGCCGCTCGCAGAGATCGCGGGCGCGGTTACCCGAGGCCAGGACGATTGCTGCCGCGCCGTCGGTGATGGGCGCACAATCGTGTGCGCGCAACGGATCTGCGAGGAAGGGGCTGGCGAGAAGGGCCTCGATGTCGACCTCGCCTGCGAGCTGAGCCTTCGGATTGCTCAGCGCGTGACGACGGCTACGAGCGGCAACCTCCGCCATGTCCTCGTGCGTCCACTTACCCGCGTCGAGTCCGAGTCGGGCTTGAAGTCCGGCGATCGAGACGGAGTCCGGCCACAGCGGAGTGACGAGGTACGGATCGAGCTGCATGGACAGGATCTTGCGCAGGTGCCCGGCGGAGGACTTGCCGAATCCGTACACCAGCGCGGTCTCGACCTCACCGGTCAAGATCTTGATCCACGCTTCGTAGAAGGCCCACGCGGCGTCCATCTCGACGTGAGATTCGTTGATCGGCGGGACCGCTCCGATGGAGTCGATGGCCGAGATGAAGGAGAACGCTCGTCCGGCCAGGTAGTCGGAAGATCCGGAGCACCAGAAGCCGATGTCTGACTTGGTGATTCCCAGATCGCTGTAGAGCTGCTGGAAGCACGGGACGAGCATCTCGACGCCGTTGGTGGTGCCGTTGGTTTCGCGGACGTGGGGTGCCTGAGCAAAGCCCACGACTGCGATGTCTGCAGAAGTCATTTCAGGAGCCTCACAGGTGGTGTTGGAAGGTGGAGTACTCGGCGTCGGGTTCACCTGTCGGCCGGAAGTATTCGATGTTCTCGAGGGTGTAACCCCACTCTTCGCGAGGCTTCCACTTGGCTTCGACGCGCATGCCCATCCGTACGTCCGCGGCATCACATTCGAGAATCAAGTGCAGGAACGGAATGTCAGCCCCGTCGAGAAGCACGTAGGCGGCCACGTAGGGCGGTTTGATTCGCTGCCCGAGGAACGGGACGTTGACGATGCAGAAGGTGGTGACAATTCCCTTGTCCGGCAGTTCGATCTGCTCGCTCGTCGGCTTCCCGTTGGTGGGATTCGCGCCGCGCGGTGGGATGTAGATCTTGTCTTCGGGTCCGCTGCGACCACCGATGAGCTTGCCTTCTGCGAGACCGCGGAGGTAGAAACTCTCCTCGGCCGAAGCGGAATGCATGAAGTGCAGATCGACAGGCGTCGTGATCATGGTGACAGGATCGGCGCTGGAATCGACTGTCGCGATTCCATTTTCGCTCTCACCTGGTTCGAAGCACTCGATGTCCTTGATCTGCCCGATCCGCTCCGACGCCCAGCGAGCACGAACCCGCAGGCCGGTGCTGATGTCGTCGGGGGAGTCGACGTCGACCGCGTGGAGCATGGACGTGTCCGCGCCGTCGAGCTTGATCAGGGCCCACGCGAAAGGCTTCGTCAGGGGTTGACCCTCGATGGGTTCGGGCATCCACGTCCAACTCACGACCGTTCCGCCGTCGGAGACTCCGACGAAGTCGGTCAGTGGCTCGGCCGTGTCCGGATCGAATTCCGGTGGCGGCACGAAGACACGACCGTTCGACCCGCGTGCGCCGATCACCTTGCGATCACGCAGGGCAGTCACGAACGCGCCGATGGTCGGTCCCGTCGATCTGGTGTAGTCGAAATGGAGATTCAATGGTGCGCTCAGGGGCTTGTCGGCCACCCCGCTCTTTCCGATGGTCACAAGATCGAGTAGAACAGGTTCTAGAGATTGTGGCAAGAGTCACTTCTGATCACCGGCAATGTGGAGGCCTGCGATGAAGCTTGGGTTGCAACTCGGATACTGGGGCGCACAGCCGCCGGCAAACGCCCCGGAACTGATCGAGGCCGCGGAAGGCGCCGGATTCGACGCGGTCTTCGCGGCGGAGTCGTGGGGCTCGGACGCTTTCACCCCGCTCGCCTGGTGGGGATCGCGCACCGAGAACGTCCGTCTCGGGACCTCCGTCGTACAGATTTCGGCGCGAACACCGACCAGCTGTGCCATGCACGCGCTCACTCTCGATCACCTCAACGGTGGGCGAACGATCCTCGGGCTCGGCGTATCCGGACCGCAGGTCGTCGAAGGTTGGTACGGCCAGCCGTTCGAGAAGCCGCTCGCGCGCACCCGCGAATACGTCTCGATCGTGCGCCAGGTCCTCGCCCGTGAAGCGCCCGTCACCAGTCCCGGTCCCCACTACCCTCTGCCGTATGCGGGACCGGGCAGTTCGGGACTTGGCAAGCCGCTCAAGCCCATTACGCACCCGCTGCGTGCGGACATCCCGATCTGGCTCGGCGCCGAAGGGCCGAAGAACGTCGCGCTCGCCGGTGAAATCGCCGACGGCTGGCTGGCGATCTACTACACCCCGCGCCTGGCCCCGATGTACAACAAGTGGCTCGACGAAGGCTTCGCTCGCGCCGGGGCCCGTCGTAGTCGCGAAGATTTCGAGGTGGCCGCCACGTGCCAGGTCATCGTGACTGACGATCGCGCCGCTGCCATCGCCGCTCTCAAGCCGATGACCGCCCTCTACGTCGGCGGAATGG
Source organism: Rhodococcus sp. IEGM 1302 (assembly GCF_030056935.1). NCBI lineage: Bacteria > Bacillati > Actinomycetota > Actinomycetes > Mycobacteriales > Nocardiaceae > Rhodococcus > Rhodococcus sp. IEGM 1302. The sequence goes on from NZ_JASHKY010000004.1 coordinate 69,645, forward strand.
GCGCCCCGGAGTTGAACTTTCACGCGCAGGTCTACAAGCGGATGGGCTACGAGAAGGAGGTCGACGAGATCGGTCGCCTCTTCATGTCGGGCCGCAAGGACGAAGCTGCTGCCGTCGTCCCCGACGAGATGGTCACCGAGACCATGATCATCGGCAACGTCGACGAGGTGCGCGCAGACGTGAAGCGTTGGGAGGAAGCCGGAGTCACGATGCTGCTGGTGACCTGCCGCGACGCCGACCATGTGCGAGAGCTCGCGGCCGCGGTGGGTGGTTGAGCGGGGCACCCCCCATTTTCGAGCGGTACCCCCCTTTTTCTTCGAGCGAACGGCACGTTCAGCGCATCTGAGGCGCTGAACGTACCTTTCGCTCGCCCAAAGTTATCCACAGGCGCACCGAAACCCCAGTTCGCCGCCGGGGCCCGCGCTGATGCTCGAGTCATGCTGCAACCATGCGGCGAGGAACGTGGGGCGATGATCTGGACGCGATTTACCGCGTCAGTCGAAGCGGAGTGATCCGAACGGCGGAGTTGGCGCGATTGGGCGTGTCCAACTCCGCAGTGCACACCCGGTGTCGGGTAGGTGGACCGTGGCAGCGCATATTGCCGGGGGTCATTCTGCTCAGAAACGGTCAACCGACGCCACGTCAACGCTCGATCGCTGCGCTCATGTTGAGCGGTGACGATTCCCTGCTGACGGGGCGATCAGCCATGTCGGAGTACGGATATCGAACGCACTCGGGGGATGTGCAGGTGCTCATCCCCATCGACCGTCGAGTTCAATCGGTTGGGTTCGTCACGGTGGAGCGCACTGTTCGACTGCCCGAGCCGGAGATTCGGAACGGTCTGCGCTGTGCTCCGCTGCCGCGAGCGTTACTCGACGCTGCGAGGCGGTACAAGGCGCTCGATCCCACACGGGCACTCATCGCTGAGGCTGTTCAGCGCGGCGATGTCTCGGTGCGCGAACTTGCGAAGGAACTCGAAGCCGGTAGCAGTCGGGGTTCCGCGCTACCTCGGGTCGTGTTGCGCGAAGTGAACGCGAACGTCCACTCGGTTCCGGAGGTTCACGCGCGAAAATTGTGGCAGCGGAGCGGGCTGCCGGAAATGTTGTTCAACCATGAGATCCGGGATGCCAACGGGGACTTCATCGCAGTTCCGGACGGATGGATCGATTCGGTTGCCTTCGCGTGGGACATCGACTCCTTGGAATGGCATGCCGCGCCGACGGACTACAAGCGCACGGTGGAGCGTCGGACGCGTATGCAGAATGCGGGAATCATCGTGTTGCCGACGGTGCCCAGTGCACTGCGAACGGACCCTGATCGCGTGATCGAGGACCTGCGTGCGCACTACAGATTGGCGCAGTCACGTCCCCGGCCGCAGGTGTTCGCGAGGTCGAGATGGGTGAAATTGGACGAAACCGGCTGAGCGAAAGTGCCTTTCGGCGCACTGAAGGCGCCGAAAGGTACGTTCGCTCGAAAAGGGGGTGGGTGGGACCGAGAGCGGACGGGAAAGGGGGCTCAGGCGGGGGTCGGTCAGACGGGGGTGGCTCAGACAGGGGTGGGTCAGACGCCCTTGAACTGGGGCGCCCGCTTCTCACCGAAGGCTCGCGGGCCCTCCTTGGCGTCGGCGCTCATGAACACCTTCATGCCCAGCTGTGCGTCGATCTGGAAGGCCTCTTCCTCATGCATGCCCTCGGTGTCGCGGATGGTCTTGAGAATCGCCTGCACGGCGAGGGGGCCGTTGGCACTGATCAGGTCCGCGAGCTCCAGCGCCTTGTCGAGGGCCTGGCCGTCCGGGACCACGTGGCCGATGAGCCCGATCTCCTTGGCCTCCGGAGCCTTGATGTGACGACCGGTGAGCAGGATGTCCGCCGCGATCGTGTACGGAATCTGTCGCACCAGACGCACTGCGGAACCGCCGAGCGGGAAGAGCCCCCACTTGGCTTCGGAGACGCCGAACTTGGCGCTCTCACCCGCGACGCGGATGTCGGTGCCCTGCAGGATTTCGGTTCCGCCGGCGATAGCTGCACCCTCGACGGCGGCGATCAGTGGCTTGGTCAACCGACGGCCCTTGAGGAGGCCTTCGATCTTGGACATGTCGACGCCACCGCCCGCGAAGGAATCTCCCGGCGGCTTGGCGGACATGTTCTTGAGGTCGGCGCCGGCGCAGAAGTCGCCGCCCGCACCGGTGAGGATGGCGACACGGATTTCGGGGTCGTTGTCGACCTGATCCCAGGCGTCGACCATGATCGCCATCATCTCGCCGGTGATGGCGTTCTTACGCTCGGGGCGATTCATGGTCACGATGAGAACGTGGCCACGCTTCTCCACGAGGCAATGCGGCGCGGTTTCCGAAATGTCTGATTTTTCGGTCGTCGAAGTGGACACTGATGGCTCCTGGCGGGTCTGTGAGCTGGCTCTCAAATTGGGTCTTGCCAGAAACGGTAACACGTTCTACTTTGAACTCGTGGCCCTTAACATCGCAGACTTCGTAGAGCACGCAATCGACCTCGTTCCGGACCGCGTTGCGCTGGTCTCGGACAACCGCGAGATGACTTATGCACAGTTGGAGGACCGAGCAAACCGCCTCGGCCACTACCTGCGTGAACATGGCGTTCAGCCGGGTGACAAGGTCGGCATCTACTGCCGGAACGTCATCGAGGCGATCGAGGCCATGGTCGCGGTTTTCAAGATCCGGGCCGTGATGGTCAACATCAACTACCGGTACGTCGAGAACGAGTTGCAGTACATCTTCGACAACTCCGACATGGTTGCGCTCATTCACGAGCGCCGCTACTCGGACAAGGTCGCGAACGTCCTGCCGAACACTCCCAAGGTCAAGTCCGTCATCGTGGTCGAGGACGGCACCGATCTGGACTTCAGTGCTTTCGGCATCGGCTACGAGGACGCACTCGCGCAGAGTTCGGGTGAGCGTGATTTCGAAGAGCGCAGCAACGACGACATCTTCATGCTCTACACCGGCGGCACCACCGGAAGTCCCAAGGGCGTCATGTGGCGTCACGAGGACTGGTGGCGTGTTCTCGGCGGAGGCATCAACTTCGTCACCGGAGTTCCGGTCGAGGACGAGTACGAGATGGCGAAGGTCGGCGCCGCCAACCCGAGCATGATCCGCTACCCGATCCCCCCGATGATTCACGGCGGTTCGCAGTCGGCGGTATTCCACAGCCTCTTCGGCGGCGGAACCTGTTTGATGCACCCGGAATTCGACGCCCACGAGGTGTGGCAGAACATCGACAAGCACAAGGTCAACCTGATCTTCATCACGGGTGACGCGATGGGCCGTCCGATGCTCGACGCACTCATCGCCGGAAACCCGGAGACCGGTGAGCCGTACGATCTTTCGACGCTCTACGTGATGGCCAGCAGTGCTGCACTCTTCTCTCCGAGTATCCAGGAGCAGTTCCTCGAACTGTTGCCCAACCGCCTGCTGACGGACTCCATCGGAGCATCCGAGACCGGCTTCGGCGGACTGGCCGTGCTGAGCAAGGGGCAGAAGCACACTGGCGGTCCGACGGTCAAGATCGACGCCTCCACAACGGTTCTCGACGACGACGGCAACGAGGTCGAACCCGGATCGGGCAAGCGCGGCATGCTCGCTCGCAAGGGCAACATCCCGCTCGGCTACTACAAGGACGAGGTCAAGACCGCCGAAACCTTCCGCACCATCAACGGCGTTCGCTACTCGATCCCCGGCGACTATGCGCAGGTCGAAGCCGACGGCACGGTCACGATGCTCGGCCGCGGTTCGGTGTCGATCAACAGCGGCGGCGAGAAGGTGTACCCGGAAGAGGTCGAAGGCGCTTTGAAGGCGCACCCGGACATCTTCGACGTCCTGGTGGTCGGTATCCCCGACGAGCGCTTCGGTCAGCGCGTTGCCGCAGTGGTCCAGGTACGCGAAGGCACGTCGCCGACGCTGCACGACATCGCCACCGCAGCACGCAAAGAGATTGCCGGATACAAGGTTCCGCGCAGCGTGTGGTTCGTGGACCAGATCAAGCGCAACCCGGCAGGCAAGCCCGACTACCGCTGGGCGAAGGCCGAAACGGAATCGCGCGAGGCCGATGATCACAACGGAAACGGCGCTCCTGTGGCGTCCGCAAACGAAAGCGTGGAAGCCTGATGCGTTCGGATCTCGCCGACAAGTTCGGCATCGAATACCCGATTTTCGGATTCACTCCTTCCGAGCACGTCGCGGCCGCGATCAGCCGCGCGGGAGGTCTGGGCGTGCTCGGTTGCGTCCGGTTCAACGACCCGGAAGAGCTCGAAGCCGCACTGACGTGGATGGACGAGAACACCGACGGTAAGCCGTACGGCGTCGACATCGTCATGCCGGCCAAGGTGCCGACCGAGGGCGGCGCCGTCGATCTCGACAAGCTGATTCCGGAGGAGCACCGCGCCTTCGTCAACCGCACGCTCGACGAGCTCGGTGTGCCGCCGCTTTCCGACGACGTCGAGCATGCGACCGGCGTACTGGGATGGCTTCACTCGGTGGCGCGGTCACACGTCGATGTTGCTCTGGGACACCGGATTGCGTTGATTGCGAATGCACTGGGATCACCGCCGAAGGACGTCATCGATCAGGCACACGAGAAGGGCGTACCGGTAGCAGCGCTGGCCGGCGCCGTCGAGCATGCACGTCGTCACGTCGAGAACGGTGTCGACATCGTGATCGCGCAGGGCTACGAGGCCGGCGGTCACACCGGCGAAATCGCATCGATGGTTCTCGTTCCGGAAATCGTTGATGCACTGGGTGATTCAGCTGCCGTACTGGCTGCCGGCGGTATAGGTAGCGGCCGTCAGGTGGCTGCCGCACTTGCACTCGGTGCGTCCGGAGTGTGGATGGGCTCGTACTGGCTCACCACGTCCGAATACAAACTCGGCAGTGCATCGGGCGAGGGCCCGTCCGCTATTCAGCGTGCACTGTTGGGCGCGACGTCGGCCGACACCGTTCGTTCGCGCATCTACTCGGGTAAGCCCGCTCGGTTGCTCAAGACCAAGTGGACGGAAGCCTGGTCGAACCCGGGAGCACCGGCGCCATTGCCGATGCCGCTGCAGAACCTTCTGGTCAGCGACGCTCATCAGAGAATCGCTGCATCGGAGAACCCGGAAGTTGTGGCAATGCCCGTCGGTCAGATCGTGGGACGGATGAACGAGATCCGCCCGGTCGCCGAGGTCATGGCAGAGCTGGTGTCCGGGTTCGAAGACGCGCGAACCCGACTGGATTCGATGAAGTAGTAGATGACACGTGCGTGTGCCCTCGGCCGAGTTTCGGCCGAGGGCACACGTCGTTTCAGCCGGCGAGGTCGTCCGGTCCGACGGTGTCCGACAACCATTCTCCGCGACTGAGGGCGCCGTCGTCGCGGCGGCGTGCGATCACGAAAATGACCAGGGCGGCAGCGAGGACAACTGCGAGAACGCGCGAAGGCGTCAGGTTCGGGTTCTTCATACCCGTAATTTTGCCGGAAGAACGGGCGCGATGGTGAGCCAGCGGAGCAAAATCACGTGTTTCGAAATTACTGCGCTTCCGACGCATGGAGACTGGCGATCCGCTCGCGCAGGCCACCGAAGTGCACATCGAGAGTGTGCGCCGCCTCGACTGCATCACCCGTACGGATCGCGTCGAGAATCGCACGGTGCTTCGACGCGATGTCGATCAGTGGCGTATCCGAATGCCCGATGGCCTGCTGGATCTCGCTGTACACCTGCCAGAAGACGTCCATCAATTGAGCGAGGACCTGGTTGTCCAGCGGGGAGTACAGGCGGGAGTGGAAGGTCGCGTCGATGTCGGAGAAGTTCTTCCCGGCTGCGGCACGGACCTCCATGCCGGTGACGAGTTCGTCGAGGTCGGCGTGGTCGGCCGACGTCATCTCGGCCATCGCCGCACCGATCAGTCCGGTCTCGAGTGCCTGACGAATGTCGACCAGTTCCATCGCCTCGTGCCCGGTGCCCTGCAAGGACAACCGGCCACGGAAGGTCAGGCCGTCGGCGAGAGCGTCGAAGTTGCTAGGGGCGACGAACATTCCGAAGCCGTGACGGATCTCGACGACACCCAAGGCCTGCAGAACCTTGAGCGCCTCCCGGAGCGTGTTTCGGCCGATACCCAATTCCTCGGACAGTTCGGCCTCGGTGGGCATCGGGTCGCCGGGGGAGAGCCTGCGTTCGAGGATCAAGTTCATGATGTCCGTCTGAAGTGCGCGCATGCGGTTTTGCGCGCTGAAACGAGCGCCCTGTGTGCCACTCCGGACAGACATCGATTCCCCTTTTCTGATACGAACGTCCTTCATCCTATGTCCGGTCATCCGCTCCATTGGTCAACCCACGTCAACGGTGCGTTGCAGGAGGCTGGGCGCCGCACCCAGCAGTTTGGCCGTGTACGCATCCGACGGGTTGTCGAATACTTCCTGGGCCGTTCCCTGCTCGACGATCCGCCCGGCGTTCATGACGACGATGGTGTCGGAGACGTACCGCACCGTCTGTATGTCGTGCGAGATGAACACCATGCCGAGCCCCAACCGAGCCTTGATGTCGCTGAGCAGATTCAGGATCTGCGCTCGCACCGAGACGTCGAGCGCCGACGTCGGCTCGTCGGCCACGATGACGTCAGGTTCGAGCGCGAGTGCACGCGCGATCGCGACACGTTGCCGCTGACCGCCGGAGATCTGGCTCGGGATGACTTCGAGCGCAGATTGGGGGAGTCCGACCAAACCGACCAGCTCGCGAACTCGGGCGGTCCGGCTCGCGCGGTTGCCGATGCCGTGGACGTCGAGTGGATCGGTGAGGATGTCGGCCACCGTCATTCGGGGATTGAGCGCGGTAGCCGGATCCTGGAAGACGATCGAAATCGCCCGGCCGAACTCCTTGCGCACGCCGGCCGACCGGGTCAGAGCGCTTCGGCCGCGAAAGACCACGTCGCCCGACGTCGGTTTCTGCAGTCCGACCATGACTTTGGCCAGAGTGGACTTGCCACAACCCGACTCGCCCACGATGCCGATCGTCGTCCCTCGTCGTACGTCGATACTGACATCGTTGACCGCGTGAACCGTGCCGGGTTTGAACAGTGATCCCGAACGGGTCTTGTGGACGACGTGAATGTTCTTCAGTTCCAGGATGGGTGCTTCAGCTGTAGTCATCGCACGCTCTCCAATTCCGATTCTGTACGTACGGGAGTCGCGGACTGGTTGGCGAACCAATGCTCGGTCCCGTCGACCCGGACCATCTCCGGCTTACGGAGGGGGTCGGAGTCCGGGCGAGTGGAACGCTCGGCGAAACGGTCACCCGCCGCGAAGTTTCCGGGCGAGGGAACAGTTCCCTGAATCTGATGCAGTCGCGGCGCTTCGTCCTCGATAGAGAGAACGGCACCGAGAAGGCCCTGGGTGTATTCGTGGCGGGGATCGACGAGCAGATCACTCGTGGGCGCCGACTCGACGACCTGACCGGCGTACATCACCGTGATCTTGTGGGCCAGGGAGGCTACGAGTGCCAGGTCGTGGCTGACGAAGACCATTGCAAATCCCAGCTTTTCCCGAAGATCGTTGAGCAAGTCCACGACCTGGGCCTGGACGGTGACGTCGAGAGCGGTGGTGGGCTCGTCCGCGACGATCAACCGCGGACTGCGGGTGAGCGACATGGCGATCAGAACGCGCTGACGCTGACCACCGGAAAGCTCGTGTGGGTAGCTGGAGAGAGTGCGCACCGGATCGAGTCCGACGAGTTCGAGCAGTTCCTCGGCTGTGCGGGTACCGCCGCGCTTGGTGAGCTGCTTGAACTGCGCGCGGATCAGCATCGCCGGATTCAGTGAACTCAGCGCGTCCTGGTAGATCATGGCCATGTCGTGCCCGCGCAGCTTGTTTCGCTCTCGGTTGTTCAGCTCGAGGACGTTGACTCCGTCGAACAGGATCTCGCCGGTCACCACTGCCGTCTTGGGTAGCAGACCCATGATCGCCAGCGACGTGAGCGATTTTCCGCAACCGGACTCGCCGACGAGCGCCATCGTCTCGTTCGGACGGACGGTGAAGCTCACGTTGTCGACGATCGCGGTGTCTCCGTAGCGTTCCGGGAACCGGATCGTGAGATTGCGGACCTCGAGGAGTGGTGCGGCATCGCCCTCGTACACAAGACGATCGGACCGAGATCGCTCGGTTTCCGCCAGGATCTTCAGGTGAGTTTCGAGAGGAGTCGGCTCGGCGGCCGGTTTCAGGACATCTTTCACGACGCTCGGGTCGGCGAAGTCGTCGATCAACTCCGGAGTGTTGGCGACCGATGCGGCTTCGTCCTCCAGAATGAGTTCGTTGGAGGTCTCCTCCGCTGCGGCGGTCTGCGCTGCTTGGAGTGCGGAGGGCGTCTTCTTGGTCTTCTTCAGACTCGGATCGGCCATCGCGTCCGTCAGGCCCTCGGCGAGCACGTTGAGGGATAGCACCGTCAGAAGAATCAGCAGACCGGGGAACACCGTTGCCCACCAACCACCGAGAAGGACCATGTTCTTGCCGTCGGCGATCACCGATCCCCACGACGGATCCGGGGGACGGACACCTGCTCCGATGAACGACAGGCTGGCCTCGAGCACGATGGCGTCGGCGACCATGACAGTGCAGAAGACGAGAACGGGCGCAGCACAGTTGGCTACGACGTGCTTGACGACGATGTGTGAAGTTCTTGCGCCGATGACCTTTTCGGCCGCGACGTAGTCCTCACCGTACTGAGCGAGAACGTTCGCGCGAACGACGCGAGCCACCATCGGTGTGTAGAGGAACGCGATAGTGACGATCAGAACCGGGATCGAACCACCGAAGGCCGCGACGAGTACGGCAGCGAGCGCAATGCCCGGGAACGCCATGACCACGTCGAGCACACGCATGATGGTCTCGTCGACGCCTTTTCGGCTCGTTGCGGCCACCGATCCGATGAGAGCGCCGGCGCACAGTGCGAGGAAGGTGGAACCGAGACCGATGGTCAGCGACCAGCGTCCGCCGTAGAGCAAGCGGCTGAACAGATCTCGACCGAGACTGTCCTGACCGAACCAGTGGTCGGCGCTGGGGCCCGCGGTACCCACCGCCTGTTCGAGCGGGGTGTACTGCGTGATCAGCGGCGCGAAGAGGCAGGCGAGCACGATGATCGCGAGAACCGCCATCGACAGCCAGGCCGAGAGGGGGAAGCGAGAAAAGGTGATGCCGGGTCGCGAAAGCTTCTCGGTGAGTTTTCTTCTCATCATGCTGCGCTCCGAAGTCGTGGATTGACGAGCAGGTAGAGGATGTCGACGGCGAGGTTGACGACGACGAAGCCGACCGCGATGACGATGACAACTCCCTGAACGACTGCGGGGTCACCGTTGGTGACGCCGTTGATCATGAGCTGACCCATGCCGGGCAGGCCGAAGATCTGCTCGATGACCACAGCGCCACCGAGGAGGTAACCGACACGGAGGCCCAGGACGGTGAGCGGGTTGATCAGCGCGTTACGCAACACATTCCGTCCGATCACCACGTGATAGGGCAGGCCGCTGCCGATCGCGGTCCGGACGTAGTCCTTGTCCAACTCCTCGACCATCGACGTGCGGATGATGCGCGTGAGTTGTGCTGCGACGGGCAGTGACAGGGACAGCGCCGGGAGCGCCATGTACCAGAGCCAGTCGCTGACGGAGTCGCTCGGATTGACGTAGCCACCGGTAGGGAACCATCCGAGTTGGACAGCAAGGTACTGAATCATCAGCAGTGCCAACCAGAATGACGGTGCCGCCACACCGCCGAGGGAGATCACTCGGATGACCTGATCCGGCCAACGATCGCGGAACAGTGCGCTGGTGACGCCGAAGATCAGCGAGAGCACGATGGCGATCACCAGTCCGAGAACCGTGAGCTGAATGGTCAGTGGCAGAGCGGTGGAGATCGAATCCAACACCGGGGTACCGGAAATCAGACTGTCACCCATGTTGCCGCTGACCAGATCGGTCACGAAGTGAACGTATTGCAGCGGAAGCGGATCGAGCAGTCCGTTCTCTTCCTTGAACTGCTGCAACTGTTCCGCAGTCGGGTTGCCACCGTTGAACGCCGCGGTTGCGGGATCGGTGGGCGCGAACTGCATCACGATGAAGACGAACGCGATGATGCCGAGGATCAGGGGGATCAGTATCAGTAATCGCCTGATCAGCATGGGGAGGACTCTTGCCATCGGGGGATCTCTCAGTTGTGGGAAACGGCCGAGCGGGCGGGTATCAGGCCGGCTTCGCCTGAAGCAGGTTGACGCCGGGGTACGGCAGCGGAGTGACGTCGGCGATCTTCTTCGGATCCCACGCAGTCAGGAGCTCCTGATGGAGAACCGGGTAGTAGACAGCATTTTCGGCGATCTGGTTCAGGTACGACTGCACGAGGGTGCTGCGCTTTGCCGGGTCGGTCTCGCGGGTGGCTTCGTCCATGGTGGCGTAGATCTTCTGCGCTTCGGGGGTGTCGTCCCACTTGGCGTAGGTCTTCGTCCACAAGCCGCCCTTGCTGTACGTGTAGCGGACGAGAAGGTCGACGTCGCTGCCGAATGCCTGCGGGTTGGACGTACCGGCGGCGATCTGGAACTTCTGGCCGCTGTTGAGCTTGCTCACCATGGCGCTGGTGTCCTGCGGTTCGAGTGTCGTGTTGAATCCGACTGCGTCCCAAGACTCTTTGATGGTCGGCAAGCAGTCGGCCAACCAGCTGACGTTGGTGGAGAGCAGCGTCAGGTCGAGGCCACTGACACCGGCGGCAGCGAGGAGCGAGCGGGCCTTGTCCGGATCGTACGAGTAGACGGTGGACGCTCGCGCGTAGTCGGGGTTGCGCTCGTACAGGTAGCTCGTGGCCGGTGCTGCCTTGCCGCCGAGGGCGATCTCGATCATCTTCGGGGTGTTGATCGCATAGAACATCGCCTGGCGAACACGAACGTCGTCGAACGGTGCCTGAGTCGTGTCGAAGAGCAGGTACATGAGGTTCATGCCCGGGTTGCCCTCGACGGTGCGCCCACCGGAGGTCAGAGTGGGGACGTTGGCGACGGGGATGTTGTCGGCGAGTTGTGCACCGGCATTGTTGCCCGAGACGCGCGCGATGCGTGAGGAGGTGTCGACGATGGAGAGCCAGTTCATGGTCGCGAAGTTGGCCGGACGCGGCCCGTTGTACGCCTCGAAGGCCTCGAAAGCTGTGTTGCTCTTGGGGGTGTGGCTCTTGAGCTTGTACGGACCGGAACCGACGACCAGCGTTCCGGACTTGGCCTCGTCCCAGTGGCCGTCGAAGACGTGCTTGGGCATGATCTTGGCGATCGAGAGACGCTGTGCGGCAGCGCTGAACGGGTAGTTGAAGTTCAGGGTCACCGTTTGGTCGTCGACCTTGGTGACGGACTGCAGCCAGGAGGAGAAGAAGGAGCGGATCAGTACGTTCTGCTGTGGATCGAGGATGCGATCGAAGGTGAAGACGACGTCGTCCGAGGTGACCGGAGTGCCGTCGTGCCAGGTTGCTCCCTCGCGGATTTTCATGGTCCAGCTCGAGGCGGTGGCGTCGGTCGGGACGGCCTGTGCGAGCGCCGCATACGTCTCACCGGTGCCTGGATCGTTTTCGAGCAGTCCCTCGTAGACGTGGTTGACCGCTGCCATGAGGAAACCGGATGCAGTCTGCATCGGGTCGAAGCTCTGGTCGTTGCCGTATCCGATGGCGGTGGTCAGATCGCCGGTGCTCGCGGAACCGCCGACAACCGAGGTCGACGACGGCCCGCCGCCACAGGCCGCGAGAGTCGCGGTGATACCTGCTGCAGCTCCCAGTAGCCCGGTGTACCGGAACAGGTCTCGGCGGGTGAACGCGGAGCTCAGCGGTCGTTCGTTCTTCAAGGCGGCCTCCAAGGCGGGGAGCGGGACATCAAGGGAGTGGATAGGGGATGTCCTATGTTCGACGTCCGATGTTGCGTAACTTACATTGTGGATCAGAAAGCGTCTAGAGAATCTTCGGAACTGGCGGCGCCGAACTTCGACGTTTCGCCGGTTTCGAGCCGAAAATAGTGCGCTCACCTGCATAGATGAAGACTGTGTTACCGGCGTCGAATTGACGAGCGATGACGCTGGCCGTATAACATAGGACATCCCTCATCCAATCTTTGGAGACTTCATGACCCGATACAAAGTCGGTGTGGTCGGTTGCGGATTCTTCGGTAGTTCCCTCGCTCGCGAGCTGGCTGCCCATCCACGTTTCGAACTGACGATGCTGTGCGACCGTGACTTCGAGCGGGCCAAGGACGTCGCCGCAGAGTTCTCGGCAACCCCGACAGACGATCACGACGCGGTGGCCGCTCACCCGGAGTTGGCCCTCGTTGTCGTCGCGACGCCCAATCACGCGCACGCCGAACCTGCCATCGCGGCGCTCGAACACGGCACGGCAGTTTTTGTCGAGAAGCCACTCGCCGTCGAACTGGTCGATGCGCAGAACATGATCGCGAGCGCCGACGCGAGCGGTTCGCCGTTGATGGTCGGGCACATCATGCGGATGATGCCGGGTGTACGACGTCTGGCGGACCTGCTGGCGTCGGGGGAGCTCGGCGAGGTCGCTGCGATCGAAACGTCTCGCTCACGCTGGATCGACACCGACGGCGCAGATCCACAGTGGTGGAAGCTCGACAAGAGCCGAACGGGTGGAGAACTGACTCACGAAATTCACGAACTGGACCTGATGTGCTGGCTCGGCGGCGAGGTGACTGCCGTGTCGAGCATCGCCACCGCGGACGACGGCTTCCGCAACACAGTGGTGTCGTTCGCCGGCGGCGCGATCGGCAGACACACCATCTCGACGCGTTCACACACTTCGTCGTGGCAGCTGACCGTCGATGCCACCGAAGGTTCGGTCCACGCGGACTTCCACACCGGCCGGGTCAGCCGACTGCGCGGGGGACAGGTCGTAGAGTCGTGGCCGATCTTCGACGTCGACGCCGAGAACCAATCGTTGATCGACGCTGCGAGCAGGACGCAGAAGTACAACTCGGGCAACGGAGGATCCTCGCTGTGGATGCAGGCTGCGATTCGTCACGAAATCGACGAGATGGCAGCAGTTCTCGACGGCAAGGCTGATCCCGACTCGCCGTTGACGTACGCACGTGAACGCGCACTCGTCGTCGCCGAACAGGTGCGACTCGGTGGCGGCGAACCGGCAGCGCTCTCGGGAAGTGCCAAGTGACGGTGCGTGTAGCCGTCATCGGTAGCGGCGGAATCGCGCGGGACCACGTCAGCGCCTTGGCGCGCATCCCGTCGGTCGAAGTCGCCTACGTATTCGGCAGTGACTTGGACCGGGCCGCATCGGTTGCGGCGTTGGCGCCGGGCGCGAAGGCCAGTACCGATCTGGCGAAGATTCTCGCCGACCCGAGCGTGCAGGCGGTCAACGTCGTCGGGGCCACTCCCGACCACGCACCCGTGACGATAGCCGCGGGCCGCGCGGGAAAGCATGTGCACGTGGAGAAGCCGGCCGCGCTGACAGTCGCGGACTTCGACGCCATGGTCGAGGCCACCGAAGGTAACGGCACCTCACTGATGGTCGGACAGACCGTACGATTCCAGCCGTCGATCACCTCGATCGGAAACTCGGTTGCACAAGGTGCCATCGGCGACCCCCGGTTGATCCATCTCAGTTGGTACACCGGCCATGTCTGGCCAGGGGGCTGGCGAGGCTGGCAACACGACAAGGAACGTTCGGGTGGTCACCCCGTTCACAACGGAACCCACGCACTCGATCTGGTGACGTGGCTGATCGGTCGTCGTCCGACCCGTGTGTTCGCTCGTAGTTTCCCCACCTTCGCGGCGGGGATGCCCGTGCACGACAGCTTCCATCTGACCGTTCGCTTCGAGGACGGATCGCTGGCTCTGATCGAATTGGCCTACGCGCTACCACAATCGGGAAAGATGGTGCGTCGGATCGTGGTGTCGGGGACTTCCGGCACGCTCGCGCACGACACCGGCGACGACCCGGGACTGATGACGGACACGACCAACGCGCCGCCGTCGTCGATCGAGGACGCGATGTCGCATCAGATGCGTCACTGGATCGCCACTCTCGACGGTTCCGCGAGCCCGATAGTCGAGAACTGGCAGGTGCGTGCAGCTCTCGCGACTGCCATCGCTGCCCAGCAATCGCTCGACACCGGCCGCGCTGTCTCGATCGGAGAAAACCTATGACCGGCACCGGTTCGATCCGCGTCGGATTTGTCAGCGGCGTCAGGCATGCCGGCTCCTATGCGGACCTGTTGCGATCCGATCCTCGAGTGAGCCTGGTCGGGGCCTCCGACGAATCCTCGGTCCCCGATTGGATTCGTGAGGACGGAATCGCGATGGCAAAGGCCGCAGACATCGAGTGGATCGACGAACTCGGCGAGCTGCTCGACCCCGAACGGATAGACCTGGCGATCATCTGCAGTGAGCCGACCAGGCATGCACGGCTTGCGATTTCCGCACTGAACGCGGGACTCGACGTCCTGGTGGACAAGCCGGTGGGTATCGACGAGTCGGAGGCCGCGGCGGTCGAGGAAGCTGCACGGTCGAACGGGCGAATCTGCACGGTGGTGAACCGCACTCATTCACCTGCGCTCCGGCGACTGCGCCGATGGATCGACGCCGGAAATCTCGGACTGCCGCGCCACGTCGACATCGAGTTCCTCGCAAGCGGAACACATTTCGCGACGTCTGTCGAGCGTCCCGAACTGGTGGTGGATCCCGCGCTTTCCGGCGGGGGAGAAGTAGTGAACTTCGCCGGTTACGCCGCCGACTACCTCCGATACCTCACCGGCCTGGACGTCACCGAGGTGTACGCCGAGACGAGCACACTCTACGGCGGGGCCCACCAGCAGTTCGGAGTCGAAGACACGGCGTTGATCTCGCTCGCCCTGGAAAACGGCGTCACCGCGACGGTGACCGTCGGAAGAATCCCCGCAGCACCGGGTTTCGGCGCGAATACCGCGACGGTTCGCGTCCTCGGATCCCACGGATACGCGAGTTCCGACGACGACAAACCCGCGGTGACCCACTTCGCGGCCTCGGGAGACGTGACCGCACTACCCATCGGCGGCTTCGGTTCGGACAACGCGGTGTCGAGCTTTCTCTCTCACGTGCTCGATCGACTTCCCACACGGACCGAACCCGACTACACCGTGGCAGACGCCCGCGCGTCGATGCGCGTGATCGATGCTGCCTATCTGTCCGCCTCGAGCGGTCAGCCGGTCTCCGTTTCTCCCTGACAGCCGCACCCACAACTCAATCCGACAACCAACAAATGGAGACTCCATGAGCACGGAAACCACCACCTTCAGCGGAATCGTCCCGCCGATCGTCACACCACTGACGCTCGAGGGCGAGGTCGACACCACGTCGCTCGAACGCCTGCTCTCACTGCAGATCGAAGCCGGAGTCGACGGCTTGTTCGTCCTCGGTTCCTCGGGTGAGGTCGGTTACCTCACCGACGCTCAGCGCGCCCAGGTGGTGCAGACGGCCATCGGTCACGTCGGCGGCCAGGTACCGGTCCTCGTCGGAGTGAACGACATGACCACCAACCGGGTCATCGCCGTCGCCGAGCAGGCGCGCGAGGCTGGTGCGGATGCCATCGTCGCGACGGCGCCGTTCTACGCGATCACCGATGCAGCCGAGACGGCAACGCATTTCCGCTCCATCCACGCCGCAGTGGATCTTCCGTTGTTCGCCTACGACGTCCCGGTTCGTGTCCACAGCAAGCTCAGCCCGGCAATGCTGGTCGAGCTCGGTCGCGAGGGAGTCATCGCCGGCGTGAAGGATTCGAGCGGCGACGACGTCAGTTTCCGTATGTTGCTCCGTCAGTCGGCCGGGCTCGAAAACTTCGCCGTCTTCACCGGGCACGAGGTAGTCGTCGACGGATGCCTGCTGATGGGTGCTTCGGGCGCAGTGCCCGGCCTGGCCAACGTGGACCCGCACGGCTACGTACGACTGTGGCGCGCTGCGCAGGCAGGAGACTGGGCCGCAGCGAAGGCCGAGCAGGATCGACTCACCGATCTGTTCTCCATCGTCGAGGCGCCGACACCGGGTCGCGTCAGTGCCGGTGCCGCGGGTCTGGGCGCGTTCAAGACGGCTCTGGCCCTGCGCGGCGTCATCACCGGCAACACGATGTGCGCGCCGATGCTCTCGCTCGACGAGTCCGAGACCGCAACGATCAAGGTCGTTCTGGAACAGGCCGGGCTCCTCTGACATGACATCTGGGCAGAAGCGATGGATCGGTATCGACATCGGCGGCACCAAAGTGGCTGCCGCGGTGGTGACGTCCGACGGAGACGTGATCGACACCGTTCGTGCGGCAACACCGACGGCGGGTAGGGAAGCCGTTCTCGGGACCGCTACCGCGTTGATCGACCGTCTGAGGGCGAATCACACGGTAGCCGGAATCGGAGTCGGTGCACCGGGAATCATCGATCGGGTGCGTGGCCGCGTCGTCTTCGCCTCCGACATTCTGTCCGGATGGAGTGGCGCCGAGGTTCGCGGAGAACTCGAGGCACACTCAGGCCTACCGGTGACGGTGGACAACGACGTGCGCGCGATGGCCCACGGCGAGAACATGATCGGCGCCGGACGCGGTCGAACCTCTGCACTGTTCGTCTCGATCGGTACCGGAATCGGTGGCGCGTTGACCGTGGGCGGTCAGCTGTACCACGGTGCCCACGGAACAGCCGGCGAACTCGCGCATCTGTTGGTTCCGGTCTCCGGGGCGATAGGTTGCGGTTGCGGCAGAACCGATCACCTCGAGGCAGTCGCGTCTGGCCCGGCGATGGCAGCCGAGTACGCAGCGCGGGCGGGTGTGCCCACTCAACCGTTACAGGCAGTGGTGGCGCTCATGCACTCGGGCGATCCGATCGCCCGTGCCGTGGTCTCCGACGCCGGTACTCTGCTGGGCCGCGTCCTGGCCGGCATCGCGACTGCATTCGATCCCGAGGTGATCGTCATCGGCGGCGGCGCAGCCCAGATCGGAGCCGACCTCCTGTCTCCGCTGACGTCCGCTTTCCGGGTGGAAGCGATGGGCCCCATTGCCGAAACCGCCATTCTTCCTGCCCGTTTGGGGACCGATGCGCCGCTCGTCGGCGCTGCGCTCCTGGCCGCCGCAACACGAATCGAGGTAACACCGTGACTGTCGAAGAATTGCTCACGATCATCAGCGGGAAGCTGATCGTGTCCTGTCAGGCCGGACACGGCCATGCCCTGCGCGACACCGGGACCATCGAGAGGATGGCCCGCGCTGCGGTCGACGGGGGAGCGGTGGCTATCCGCTGCGGCGGTGTGGGCGGAACCCCGGATGTCGCCGCAGTCGTGTCGGCAGTGAAGGTACCGGTGATCGGTTTGACGAAGATCGGCTCGGAGGGCGTGTTCATCACGCCGACAAGGGAATCAGCCCTCGAAGTCGTGGATTCGGGTGCGCAGATCGTGGCTGCCGACGCCACGCTGCGACCTCGTCCGGATGGGCTGACCTTTGCCGACACCGTCGACGCGGTCCATGATCGCGGCGGCCTCGTCATGGCCGACTGTGGAACACTCGAGGACGGCGTCGCTGCCGCCGCGTCGGGCGCCGACATCATCTCCAGCACACTGGCGGGATACACCGAGAACAGCCGACGGCTGGCCGGCCCGGACCTGGAGCTGATCTCGGAACTGCGGCAGGCACTTCCAGATGCAGTCCTCATTGCCGAGGGGCGATACCACAGCCCGGAGGATGCGGCACGCGCCATCGCCCTGGGTGCAGACTCGGTGGTTGTCGGAACCGCAATCACGGATCCGGCGTTCATCACGTCGACGTTCGCAGCGGCAGTATCGGGCGCCGAAAGGTCGAGGGTGTGACCCCGACGTCGAAGGCTCTGAAATCCAGGACCGCTGAACGGATTCGGCTGGAGACTTTGCTCGTAGACTCCTCGACGCCGATACGGTGGGTCTTCACCGGCGACAGCATCACTCAGGGATTGACGCACACCGACGGTCATCGAAGTTACGTCGAACACTGCGCCGAGCGCATCCGTGGTGAGCTTTCCTTGTTCAACCACGTCCTTGTCAACACCGGGGTGAGCGGCAATCGATCCTCCGATGTGCGTGCGGGTTTCGCACACCGCATCGAGGTGTTCGAACCCTCGGTGGTGTTGATCATGCTCGGTACGAATGACGCATTGGATGGCGAAGAAGGACTGGAGCGGTTTCGAGACGACCTCTTGGACACGATCTTCCGGACACGAGCGATCGGTGCGGTGCCGATCCTGCAGACGCCGCCACCGATCGACGTCGAGAATGCGCCCACCAGAGCGGGATTGGTTCAGTACGTCGAGGTCGTGCGGCAGGTTGCCGCCTCGACGCGCGTGGTGTTCGTCGACCACTACGCGCAGTGGACGGCCCATTCTCCCGAGGGCCCACCGCCGGCTCTCCTGGCTGACGCATTCCATCCGAACGAACAAGGGCACTACGTGCTCGCGGACGCCGTGCTCCGTGAGTTGTCGATCGCGGATACCGAAGTTCCCGTTGTACCGCAGGTGATGTCGTGATGCATCGTGGACAAATTCTTCGTGGACAACTGGTGACCGGTGGGCAACTGCTTCCGGACGGTGTCGTCGAGATTTCCGGTGATCGTGTGGTGTGGGCCGGGCCCGCGTCGCAGCGAACCGACCCGTTACCCGAACGGGCAGCTGCGGGGACAACGATCATCCCGGGGTTGGTGGACGTTCACTGCCACGGCGCCGGCGGATTCGGTTTCCCCGAGGCAGACGAGTTCGGATCCACCGTGGCTGCCGATCACCACCGGACGAACGGCACGACCTCGGTGATCGGCTCGCTCGTCTCCGCGCCGCCGCAGATCCTGCGCAGTCGCATCGAGCTCCTGGCAGGACTGGTGGACGAGGGCACGCTGGCCGGAATTCACCTGGAAGGTCCATTCCTGTCGGTACTCCGTTGTGGCGCCCAGGATCCCGACAGCATTCTCGACGGCGACCCGGCTCTGCTCGAGTCGCTGCTCGAAGCCGGCCGCGGGCACATCCGCTCGATGACGATCGCTCCGGAGACAGCACACTTCGGCGAACTTGCCTCATTGCTGGAGCGTCACCGGGCCGTCGTGAGTATCGGACACACCGATGCGTCCAACCCGATTGCGACACGTTCGATCGCACACTCGGCGCATGCACCGCTCAGTGCCACTCACCTGTTCAACGGTATGGCTCCGATGCATCATCGCGCTCCCGGCGCAGTGGCGGCGTGTCTTGCCGCGGCCGCGAAAGGACAGATGGTGGTCGAGTTGATCGGGGACGGAGTACATCTCGCCGACGAGACGGTGGCGACGGTGTTCGATCTGGTCGGTCCGCATCAGATCGCGTTGGTCTCCGACGCGATGGCTGCCGCCGGAATGCCCGACGGCCGTTACCCACTCGGGCCTCTCGACGTCGACGTGATCGATGGCGTGGCGCGATTGGCCGGCCAGGGGGAAACGGCCATTGCCGGCGGGACGAGTCGGTTGATGGACATAGTCCGCCGGGCTGTTAATCACGCCGGCGTCGATCTGCTTTCGGCTGTCATCGCAGCGACGGCAACGCCTGCTTCGCTGATGGGGCTGGCCGGAATGGTCGGCGATCTCGTGCCGGGTTGCCGCGCCGATCTGATCGTCACCGGTCCAGAACTCGAAACCCGCGCCGTCATGGCCGCTGGGAACTGGCTCATGAACTACACCGAAAGCTGAGGAATCAACCGATGGAAATTGTCATTGTCGACAGTGCGGAGGCGGCCGGCACCGTTGTTGCCGACATCTTCGAACACGCGGTGCATTCAGGTGCACGGACTTTGGGCCTGGCGACAGGATCTTCACCGCTCTCGGTGTACCGCGAACTCGCGCGCCGTCACCGCGAGGAAGGGTTGAGTTTTGCCGGCGTGCAGGCGTTCCTGTTGGACGAATACGTCGGCCTGCCGGAAGGCCACCCTGAGTCGTATGCCCAGGTGATCCGCACCGAGCTGGTGAATCACCTGGACCTGGACGCGGCAAGGGTATTCAGCCCCGACGGAACCGCGCCGGATCCATTTGCCGCCGCGGCAGCCTACGACCGGGCGATTGCGTCGAATGGTCCGGTGGACGTACAACTTCTGGGCATCGGCGGCAACGGTCACATCGGTTTCAACGAACCGACGTCCTCACTGAATTCGAGGACCAGGGTCAAGACGCTGACGGAACAGACTCGAACCGACAACGCCCGATTCTTCGAGAGTCCGGACGACGTACCACGGCACGTGATCACCCAGGGCCTCGGAACTATCTGCGAAGCAAAGCATCTGGTGATGATCGCGACCGGCGAGCACAAGGCCGCTGCGATTGCCGCTGCCGTCGAGGGGCCGCTGGCCGCGGTGTGCCCGGCATCGGTCCTCCAACTGCATCCACACGCGACAGTGGTGATCGACGAGGCAGCGGCATCACAGCTTCGGCTCACCGAGTTCTACAAAACGGTGTCGGCGCACAAACCGCTTGCTCAGCACTACTGAGACATCGGACTAGACGGGCTCTCGCGTTTTCTCGAGTCCGAGTGCCATTTCGGGAGTGAGTAATTGGAAGTCGGATTCCCCACGCCGACGGATCCACACCGGATCGGAGGTGTTCCAGCGTTCGGCGCTCTGCGTTCGAGTGACCACCTTGAACGTCGCCGTTCTCGGGAACTCACTACACACTCGGATCAAGGTCGGCTTCTGCTTCGGCCCGAGTTCCGGCCGGGAATCGATGTATTCGGCCACGGCTGCCGGGTCGAAGTTGTCGACATCGCCGACCGGAATCACCGACGCCATGACGCGGTCGCCGACGTCGCTGTCGGGGACTGCGTACACGGACACCTGCGCGAAGCCCGGGTAACCGACCAGGGAGCGTTCGATGGGTGCGGCACCGATGTTCTCGCCGTCCACTCGCAGCCAACCGGAACTGCGTCCCGCGAAGTAGACGTAACCGTCGACGTCGGTGTACGCCAGATCGCCACTCCAGTACTGGCCGTTGCGCATTCGCTCGGCGTCGGCTTCCGGGTTCTTGTAGTACCCGGCGAATGTGCCTGGGCCGGTGACATTGACCAGTTCACCAGTTGCCTCGTCGGCGTTGGTGATCCGGCCGTCGGCATCGAAGACTGCAGGCGGGCATGGCGCTCCGGTCTCGGGATCGAGGATCTTGACGCCGTCCGGGAGCAGTCCGAGGGCGCCTGGCCGGGGAACCGGTGCCGCGGAGATCGAAATGCCGCCCTCGGTGGAACCGAACCCGTCGATGACGCGAGCGTCGAAGCGCCGGACGAAGGTGGCGACGGCGGGCGCCGAACCCTCGTTGCCGTACATGATCTTCAAGGTGTTGTCCCGCTCGTTCGGCACCTCGGGGGTGGAAGCGATGAAGGACAACGGCTTTCCGACGTAGTTGGAGTACGTGATTCCGTACTTGTGAACGTCGGGTAGAAAACCCGAAGCGGAGAACTTGCGTCGCATGGCAATTCCCGCACGAGCGTGCAGCGCGACCGTCCACGCCGCCATCATCGCGTTGGAATGGAACATGGGCATCGCCATGTAGACGACGTCGTCGGCGCCGAGCCCGAAACGATCGGCAAGCATGACCCCGGGAGAGGCCAACTTGTGGTGCGTGCACCGAACCGCTTTGGGATCACCGCTGGTTCCGGAAGTGAAGATGAGCATCAACAGATCGTCGGGCTGCGCCGTCGATGCGTAGGCCGGCGTATCGGCGAAGGGCGCCAACAATTCCGCCCAGGCCGGAGAATCCACGTTGATCACCCGGACGTCGCCGAGATCGACGTCGTCGAGTAGATGTGCCTGGTTGTTCTCGGTGAAGATGACCTGGCAGTCGGAGAGCGCAATGTCTCGCGCCAATGCCGGGCCGCGCCTGGTCGTGTTCAGCCCGGCGGCGACCGAACCCGAGAACGATGCCGCTCCGAGCAGCAGCGAGAACTCGGGGACGTTCTCCATCAGAAGTCCGAAATGCCTGGGGCGCGTTCGATCGAGCAGCGTGTCCAGCAGCGCTGCTCGATCGAACGAGCCTTGAACGTGCTCGCGCCAGGTGATGACCTGGTCCTCGAAACGGATACCGCGGTCGTCGATCTCGCTGACTCCGAGGAGTAGATCGGAAACAGTGGGGCTCTGACTCATAGCTGCATCATCATCGATTCGTCTCGGACCAGGTCATGGATTTCCACTCGGTGGGACGCACTCAGGCAGGGACTGCGGCGAGTTCCTTGCCCAGTGCGCGAAGCTGATCTGTTGCGTTGCCGAGCAGGAACTCGTGATGCTTGGCCGCGAGGAAGTAGCGGTGAACCGGATGGTCCTCGTCCAGACCGACACCGCCGTGAACGTGAACAGCGGTGTGCCCGACGCGGTGTCCCGCATCTGCAGCCCAGAACTTGGCCGTCTGTACGGCCCCGTCGGACGGAAGTCCTTCGCTCAGACGCCACGCTGCGGCCCAGAGAGTCAGGCGCACGCCCTTGACATCGATGTATCCGTCGGCGAGGCGCTGGGCCACTGCCTGGAAACTACCGATCGGACGGCCGAACTGCACACGCTCGGTGGCGTATTCGGCGGTCAGCTTCAGCGCTTGATCGAGCACCCCGTACTGGTAGGCGCTGGAACCGAGCTGAATTCGTTCGACGATCCATGCCGCGATGTCGGATCCTTGGGCAACCGAGCCGAGAACACGATCGGCCGGGATCTGCACCGAATCGAACTCGACCAGGGCCGCACTCGAGAAATCCGTGGTCGATTGCCTGGTAATGCTCACGCCCGCGTCCGACGGTTCGACGAGGAAGACCGCGACACCGTCCTCGGTGATGGCGGGGACGAGGAACAGATCTGCGAGCGGAGCACTGTCGACGGTGATCTTTGCTCCGTCGATGCGCCAACCGTCGGCGGTCTTCTCGGCACGCGTGATCGGGTGCGCCGGGTCGTCGTTGTATTCCTCGGCGAGGGCCGCGGTGAGTATCTTCTCACCGGCAGCGGCAGCGCTCGCCCATTCGTCTCGCTGTTGGTCCGAGCCGAATTCGGCTATCGCTGCGGCGGACCCGACGATGGACGTCAGGAACGGAACAGCTGCGACGCCGCGGCCGAGTTCGGCCAGGATGCTGCACTGCTCGAGGACACCGAATCCGTCGCCGCCCACCGATTCCGGAAGAGCCGCGCCGAGAACGCCGGCCGAGGCCAGAGCATTCCACAAGAGGGCGTCGAAACGGTCTTCGGCGGCGTCGAGTTCACGAAGGCGGTCGTTGGTGACCAGTTCGGCGACGACGGATCGTGTCAGTCTGGACAGGTCCTGCTGGGCCTCGGTAAGGGTGAATTCCATGATCGTTGGTCCTTATCGCTTCGATGCGGGAAGCCGCAGAGCTGTCATTCCGATGATGTCGCGTTGCACTTCGTTGGTACCGCCGCCGAACGTCAGGATCAGCGAAGAACGATGCATGCGTTCGATGCGTCCACGCAGAAGAGCGCCGGGGGAGTTCTGCCTGATCGTGGCGGAGGATCCGAGGATCTCCATCAGCAAGCGGTAAGCCTCGGTGGCGAATTCGGTACCGAACACCTTGTTGGCCGACGCCGCTTCGGGGCCGGGAGCGTGATCGGTTGCGGAGGCGATTTCCCAGTTCATCAACTTCAGGTACTCGGCCTTGGCATGCACGCGAGCCAGATTGATCTGCACCCATTCCTGGTCGATCATGCGTCGGCCGTCGGGCAGCTTGGTGTTCTGTGCCCACTCGCGGACCTCACGCTGCGCGGTCAGAATCGGTCCGGCCGAGGTGAGGGCAACACGCTCGTGGTTGAGCTGATTGGTGATCAGTGCCCAGCCGCCGTGTTCCTGGCCGACTATCGACGACGCCGGGACCCGTACGTCCTGGTAGTAAGTGGCGCTGGTGTCGGGGCCGGCCATGGTGTGAACCGGGGTGTAGGAGAAGCCTTCTGCGGTGGTCGGGACGATCAGCATGCTGATTCCCTTGTGCTTCTTGGCTTCCGGATCGGTGCGGCACGCCAACCACACGTAGTCGGCGTACTGGATCAGGCTCGTCCACATCTTCTGCCCGTTGATGACGTAATCGTCACCGTCACGGACGGCCGACGTGCGCAGAGACGCCAGGTCGGTGCCGGCCTCGGGCTCGGAGTAACCGATCGCGAAGTGGAGCTCACCGCGGGAGATCTTGGGCAGGAAGAAGGCCTTCTGCTCGTCCGTCCCGAAATGCATGATTGTCGGCGCTACGGAATTGATCGTCAGGAACGGCACGGGCGCACCGGCAATGGCAGCTTCGTCGGTGAAGATCAGCTGGTCCATCGCGGAGCGTTCCTGTCCGCCGTACTCTTTCGGCCAACCCAGCGTGAGCCAGCCGTCCTGGCCCATCTGCGCGACGACTTCGCGGTACACATTGCCTTCGCCGTACTCACCCGTCGTGGCGGCGAGCGCTTCACGCCGCTCGGGAGTCATCAGTTGTGCGAAGTAGGCACGCAACTCCTCCTGGAGCTGTTGCTGCTCAGGGGTGTAGGTGATGTGCATGGTTACCTCTCCATAGAGATACGAATCAAAGCGTCAACCATTCGATTGACACAGGTTCTATCGATGCGTACATCGGCGACAAGGGGCGCCCTCGCCGTCGCCGGCGGATCGTTCGACGTCCGTTCTCGGTACTTTTTCGAATCATTGCACACGACTGAAACAGGTTCTAGTGTTATCGCCAGGAACGGTGTGCGGCACAGCCCTGCGGCACTCGTTTCGTATCCGTGTTCGTGTGAGCAGTTGTGAGTAGAGAAGAGGAATCGCCATGGAGGTCAGGGTTGATCTGGACCGTTGCGAGGCAAACGGTGTGTGCGTCGGGATCGCGCCCGATATTTTCGACCTCGACGACAACGAGGAGCTCGTGATCAGTTCTGTGCGCCCACCGGAGGATCGCTGGGAGGATGTCCGTTCCGCGATCGCTCAGTGCCCGCGCGCGGCACTGACCGAACATCCATGACGATGGTTGCCCAAAACAAGAACACGTTCTAAAGTTGCGAACTCGTGGGTCACGGCAATCGAGCCGGGTAACTCGACACACGACCGCAGAGAACCGGGAGAGCGCTTCGATGAATGCTGTGAACAGCCCAGAAACCAGTCTCGAAGGCAAGGTCGCCATCGTGACCGGTGCCGGATCGGGGCTTGGAAAGTTCGAGGCCATCGGTCTGGCGAAGGCCGGTGCTTCGTTGGTCGTCAACGATCTGGCCCCGAACGAGGCCGTCGAAGCGACGCTCGAGGAAATCCGTGGTCTCGGTGCCAAGGTCGAATTCGTGGCAGGCAACGTCGGTGAGCGTTCTACTGCCGACGCACTGATGGAAGCAGCGCAGGGTCAGTTCGGCAGTGTCGACATCGTCGTCAACAATGCAGGGGTCGTACGCGACCGGATGCTGTTCAACATGTCCGACGAAGACTGGGATCTCGTACTCGAAGTGCACCTTCGCGGCCATTTCCTCTTGTGCCGCAACGCCGCTGCCTACTGGCGGGCGAAATCCAAGGAAGCCGGGGCGCCGGTGTACGGGCGCATCGTCAACACTTCTTCGGAGGCGGGTCTCCTCGGACCGGAAGGGCAGCCCAACTACGGCGCTGCAAAAGCCGGAATCACGGCGCTGACGTTGTCGGCCGCACGTGGGCTCTCGCGCTACGGCGTACGGGCCAACGCGATCTGCCCGCGGGCACGGACGTCGATGACCGAAGGCGTGTTCGGCGACGCGCCGGCCGACGGCATGGATCCGCTCTCGCCCGAGCACGTGGCTTCGCTCGTCTCGTACCTGGCATCACCAGCGGCCGACGCCGTCAACGGTCAGGTATTCGTGGTGTACGGACCGATGGTTGCGCTGATGGCGGCGCCCGTCGTCGAGCAGCGGTTCGACGCCGAGGGAGATTCTTGGTCGCCGGAAACGCTGTCCGCGGTGATGGGTGACTACTTCGCTGACCGTGACCCGGCAAAGATGTTCTCGGCATCGGCGGCCCTGCGCGCGTTGGGCTGATCGACGGCGCTGATTCTCGGGTGCGCGACACGTAGAACCGTTGTTCACACTCAGACGGTCTACGTGTCCACTTCCTGGTAGAAATAGCGTGTTCACGAGTCGGTGGGCGCGGCAGTTTGCCTGCGTTCTGTAACGAGACCAACGGTCTCGAAAAAACTGGACTGTGTTCCAATTTTGCATTCCTGCGAACGATGCGATATTCGATCGGCGTGCCCAGTCAAGGCTCTCGCATGGCTGAATTTCGAACCTGGCGCCGAAAGGCGCCGATCATTCAAAAGTATTAATTTCCAGGATATTTCGGCGAAAATCGCATCGAAAAGGGATGCTTCCCATGTCTCCGATCTTCCGGTTTCGGATCGGCGCCGTGAGGCTACTCCTTAGAGTTGGACACTTGTTTTTGACAGGTGAACACGTTCTAGTTAATATGACCTGAGTCACAAGCTGTCGGGGGCTGGACTATGAGAACAGACAGTACTGCGGCAACCAAGGACGAGGAGGGCGAATGGTAGACCTCGTCGAGGTGCCATTACGAGCGGTCGGTGGCTTCTTTCAGATGTCCGCCCAAACCTTGAGGGCAGTCTTCTCCCGCCCTTTCCAGCGGCAAGAGTTCATCGATCAGGCCTGGTTCGTGGCCCGAGTCTCGATGGTGCCGACGGTGCTGGTCGCAATCCCGTTCACTGTGCTGGTCAGCTTCACCATCAACATTCTCTTGCGCGAGATCGGTGCAGCCGACCTCAGTGGTGCCGGAGCTGCCCTCGGCACCGTCACGCAGGTCGGCCCCATCGTCACCGTGCTGATCGTCGCCGGCGCCGGCGCAACCGCCATCTGCGCGGATCTTTCGGCCCGAACCATCCGCGAAGAGATCGACGCCATGAAGGTGCTCGGGATCAATCCCATCCACCGGTTGGTCGTTCCCCGAGTGCTCGCGTCGACAGGTGTGGCGCTGCTCCTCAACGGACTGGTCTGCACCATCGGCATCCTCGGCGGTTTCGTCTTCTCCGTGTTCATCCAGGACGTGAACCCCGGCGCGTTCGTCAACGGCATCACACTGCTCACCGGATTCGGTGAGCTCATGCTCTCCATGGTCAAAGCAGGGCTGTTCGGCATGATCGCCGGCCTGGTTGCGGCCTACCTCGGACTCAACGTCAAAGGCGGCGCCAAGAGCGTCGGTGACGCGGTCAACCAGACCGTCGTGTTCGCGTTCATGGCGCTCTTCGTCGTCAACGTGCTCATCACGACCATCGGTATCAAGTTGACGGCCGGATGAGGCCCACGGCAGTCGGAGAGATCGAAGTGGACAGAACGACAAACGACAGACGGGAGGAGATCTGATGGCGTTGGCCGCAGCGGGACGCTTCCCGCGCACACGTCGACAGATCGGTTCGATCTCTCGCAGTATCGACAGCATCGGTGATCAAGCGCTGTTCTTCGCGAAGGCTCTCGGTCACGCTCCCAAGGCGCTGATGCGCTATCCACGTGAAACTCTGCGACTGATCGCCGAGATCAGCATGGGCACCGGTGCGCTCGCCGTCATCGGTGGCACCGTCGTGATCGTCGGATTCCTGACACTGTTCACCGGTGGCACCATCGCCGTTCAGGGCTACAGCTCGCTGGGCAACATCGGCGTCGAAGCACTGACGGGCTTCTTCGCCGCCTTCATCAACGTTCGCATCGCAGCGCCGGTCATCGCCGGAATCGGCCTCGCCGCGACCATCGGCGCCGGCTCCACCGCGCAGCTCGGTGCGATGCGCGTCTCCGAAGAGATCGACGCGCTGGAGACGATGGCGATCCCGTCGATTCCGTATCTGGTCAGCACCCGCGTCATGGCCGGCATGATCGCGATCATCCCGCTGTACTCACTGGCGGTGATCGCGTCGTTCGTCGCCAGCCGCTTTGCGACGGTGTTCCTCTACAACCAGTCCGGCGGCGTGTACGACCACTACTTCACGACCTTCCTGATACCCACGGACATACTGTGGTCGTTCGCCCAGGCGATAGTCATGGCGCTGGCCGTCATGCTCATCCACACCTACTACGGCTTCAACGCAACCGGTGGCCCGGTCGGCGTCGGTGTCGCGGTGGGTAACGCAGTGCGCGCCTCGTTGATCGCGGTCGTCACGGTCACCCTGCTCATCTCACTCGCCATCTACGGCGGGTCCGGCAACTTCAACCTGTCGGGATAGGCGGGCAAGCGATGACCGTACCCAGATGGCACAAGAAGTTGGCCGCAGCCGGCCTGGTCCTCGGACTCGTGGCGATCGTCGCCGTTGCTCTCACCATGTTCTCGGGTGGGTTCACCAAGAGCACGCCCATCACCGTGACGTCCACGCGTGCCGGCCTCGTCATGGAACCCAATGCCAAGGTGAAGTTGCGCGGAGTGCAGGTCGGCCGCGTCGAGTCGATCTCCCTCGTCGGGGACCAGGCAAACCTGAAGTTGGCGATGGACCCGGGCCAGATGTCGAAGATTCCGTCGAATGCCCGGGTGGAGATCAAGACCACCACGGTGTTCGGTGCGAAGTACGTCAACATCGTGATCCCCGACGATCCGTCGACCCAGCCGATCCAGGAGGGTGCTGTCATCGCTTCGGACAGCGTCACCGTCGAGTTCAACAGTGTCTTCGAACATCTTTCGGACGTACTCGCGAAGATCGAACCGGAAAAGCTCAACGCCACACTCGGCGCGATCTCCACCGCACTCAACGGGCGCGGCGAGTCGCTGGGTGAGGTTCTCGAGCTCGGTGACACCTATCTGAAGAAGATGAATCCGGTTCTACCGCAGCTCCAGGAAGACTTGGTCGGCGCCGCCGATGTCACCAATCTGTACGCCGACGTGGCACCGGATCTGATGCGCATCCTCGACAATGCCACCGCGACAAGCGGATCGATCGTGGCCGAGCAGGCAAACCTCGACTTGCTGTTACTCAACGTCACCGGCCTCGCGGACACCGGCAACGCGTTGTTGACCGACAACGAGCAGAACCTGACCACCGCCCTCGACACTCTGACCGCGACGACGACCCTGCTCGACAAGTACTCGTCGGGTCTGACGTGCTTCATCGTCGGATTGAACGACGGTCGGATCAAGTTCGAGCCACTGGCAGGCACCGGGGACAAAGCGGCGCTGATGCTGAGTGCGAGCTTCATGTACGGCGCCGAGGCGTACCAGAATCCGCAATCTCTCCCCAAGGTCGCGGCCTCCGGCGGACCCAATTGTTATGGTCTGCCCGAATTCGATCCGAAGGTCGACGGGCATGCACCGTTCGCAGTCACCAACACCGGCAACGTGCCCTTCGTTCCCAACACCGAACTGCGCGTTACCGTGCCGACCATTTTCCAGTATCTCTTCGGTGACTCCTACGAGCAGGAAGACGGGAAGTGATGAGACCGACCACGGTCAAGCTGCTGATTTTCACCGTCGTCATGGCGGTCATCTTCGCCGGACTGGCGATCGTCTTCAGTCAGGTGCGCTTCAGCAGCAGCAACGGATTTCACGCCACCTTCTCGGACGTCTCGGGACTCAAGTCCGGCGACAAGGTCCGCATCGCCGGTGTTCCGGTCGGGTCGGTCACCGGAGTGTCCATCGGTGACTCCAACCAGGCCGAGGTCGAGTTCGACGTCGATACCAAGTACTCACTGATGAAGAGCACCAAAGCGACTGTGCGCTACGAGAACCTGGTGGGCGACCGCTACATGGAACTGCTCGAGGGCGCTGGTTCCACCGAGACGCTTTCGTCAGGTGGATCGATTCCAGTCGACCAGACGTCGCCCGCGCTCGATCTGGATCTGCTGCTCGGCGGATTCAAGCCGCTGCTTCGTTCGCTCGACCCGCAGCAGGTCAACGACCTCTCCGGGGCACTGCTGCAGGTACTCCAGGGCCAGGGCGGAACGCTGGTTTCGTTGCTGGGAAACACCAGTTCGTTCACCAGCACGTTGGCGGACCGAGACCAGCTGATCGGGGACGTCATCACCAATCTCAACGACGTACTCGGCACCATCAACGACAAGGGCGATCAGTTCTCTACCACGATCGATCAGCTCCAGCAGTTGGTCAGTGGATTGGCGAAGGACAGTGGCCCGATCGGCAACTCGATCACCGAGATCGCCGGTGCCACGGGAGATCTCGCGTCGTTGCTGCAGGCGACACGTCCGGACATCCAGACGCTGATCGGGGAGACCAACCGAACGATGACGCAGCTGGACCTGGGCAAGGACGACATCAACACCGCTCTCGATCGTCTGCCGTCCGACTACCGGAAGCTGATCCGAGTGGGCACGTACGGAGCGTTCTTCCAGTTCTATCTGTGCGCCAACACTTTCAAGTTCTCCGGACCTGACGGGACGACGATCATCTTGCCCACGGCAGTTCAGGACACGGGAAGGTGCGCAAAAGTCTCATGACCCCTACCCGTGAACGTAATCCGGTACAGATCGGTGTCATCGGTCTCGTCCTGGCGGTGGCAACCGTCGGTGCCGCGCTTCAATACGATCAACTCCAGTTCATCAACGGTGGCATTCGCTACTCGGCGTACTTCCAAGATGCCGGCGGCCTGGTCACCGGCGACGACGTGACCATGGCCGGCGTGAAGGTCGGCAAGGTCAGCGACGTCGAACTCGACGACCAGAAGGTGTTGGTCACCTTCACCGTTCAGGACGGCGTCGCCCTGGGCGAGCAGACAGCGGCCGATATCAAGACCAACACGGTTCTCGGCCGAAAGTCTTTAGCGGTGCGGCCGGAAGGATCCGGACTGCTGCGGACGGACACGCCGATTCCGGTCGAACGCACCAACTCCCCGTACTCGCTCAACGACGCTCTGGGTGACCTCGGGACAACGGTGTCCGAACTCGACACGGAACAGATCAACGATTCGCTCAACGCGATCTCGGACACCCTGGCCGATACTCCGCCAGAACTTCGCACCGCATTGGACGGAATGACGCGGCTTTCGCAGAGTATCAACTCACGCGACGAGAGCCTGCTCCAATTGCTCTCGCGGGCCGAAGATGTCACCAAGATCCTTTCCGACAGAAGCGGTCAGATCGATTCGTTGCTGGTCGACGGCAACAAGTTGTTTGCCGAACTGAGCTTGCGGCGTGACGCGATCAGCGAACTGATCGTCAACACCGGCGCAGTCTCACGTCAACTGTCAGCGCTGGTGCAGGAGAACGAGGCTCAGATGGGGCCGACCCTCGAGAAGCTGAATTCGGTCGCCGAGGTTCTCCAGCAGAACAAGGACAACATCGCGGGAGCGCTCGACGGACTCGGACCGTACATCACCGCGCTCGGTGAGACCGTGGCCAGCGGCCCGTTCTTCGACGCCTTCATCATCAACATTCTGCCGAGCAACTGGTGGAAGACCCTGGTGGACACCAGCGTCGCGCCCGAGCAGGTTCCGGGCGACCTGGAAGACTTCTTCCCCGGTATTCCACCGACGATCAGGGGGCCGGGAGAATGACCGAGACCATGACTTCACAGGATTCACAGGGCTCCACCAACCCACGCAAGAAGTGGGTGCTGATCGGAGCGGGTGTGCTGGTCGCGCTGCTCGTGGCGGGTGCGGCCTACCTCTTCATCCCTGGCCTGGGCAAGACCAAGATCTCTGCGCACTTCGTCTCGACCACCGGTCTCTACGAGGGCGATGTCGTGCGAGTGCTCGGTGTCAACGTCGGCAAGGTGACGAAGATCGAACCGCGTGATCGGGACACGTACGTCGAGATGAAGATCGACTCGAGCGTCGACGTTCCGGCAGATGCCAAGGCGCTCATCGTTGCTCAAAGCCTCGTGTCCGCACGCTTCGTGCAATTGACCCCCGTGTACTCCGGCGGGGAACAGATGCCCAACGGCGGCGAGATCCCGATCGAGCGCACCGCCGTTCCGGTGGAGTGGGACGAGATCAAGACCGAACTGACCAAACTGTCGGACGCACTCGGACCGGAGGGTCTGGACGATCAGGGTTCCCTCGGTCGATTCATCGACACCGTGGGAACGAACCTCGACGGTAACGGTGAGTCGATTCGGTCGACGCTGCGCGAACTCTCGGCCACGATGCACACGCTGTCCGAAGGCCGGACCGATTTGTTCTCCACCATTCGGAACCTGCAGGCATTTGTCACTGCGTTGTCCTCGAGTAACGAGCAGATCGTGCAGTTCAGCGGTCACCTCGCTTCGGTGACAAGCGTTCTCGCAAGCAGCTCCGACGAGTTGGGTACCGCCCTCAGTGATCTCGACCTGGCCGTCGGCGACGTCCAGCGGTTCGTCAAGGACAACAGCGAGGGACTGAGCGAATCGGTTGCGCGTCTCGCCGATGCCACTCAGGTACTGACTGACAAGCGCCCGGAGATCGAGCAGGTTCTGCACTCCGGACCGACGTCGCTTGCCAACTTCTATCAGATCTACAAGCCGGCTCAGGGCAGTATGACCGGCGCAATTGCACTGAGTAACTTCAAGAATCCGATCCAGTGGATCTGTGGTTCCATCGAAGGTATCGAGAGTGGTAACTCCCAGAACAGTGCCGACCTGTGTAAGCAGTACCTCGGGCCGGTGCTCAGCACGATGATCGGCAACTACCCCGGATTCCTGTTCAACCCGGTCGCGGGCGTGCAGGCTTTCCCGGATCAGATCGTCTACACCGAACCGGGATTGGAAGCGGCAAGTCAGAATCAGCCGGAAACCGTCGCAGGACCGATGTCGGGTGCTCCCATGACGAGTGTTCCCAAGGATCTCGCCGAACTCTTCAACATGGGCGGAGGGAACTGATGCGGGTAGCTCGCAAGACCACGGTTGCCGTGTTGGCCACGGCAGTGGCACTCGGCGCCAGCGGTTGTGAATGGAACGGTCTCAACTCGGTGCCGATGCCAGGCACTCAAGGCCGGGGCGAAGGCGCATACGAGGTTCAGATCGAGATGCCGAACGTGACTACACTGTCGCAGAATTCGCCCGTCCGGGTGGATGACGTGGCAGTGGGAAGCGTTTCGAACATCGAGGTTCAAGGCTGGCACGCTCTGGTGACGGTGTCGCTGAATCCCGAGGTTCAGTTGCCGGCCAACGCGACGGCAAAAATCGGTCAGACCAGCTTGCTCGGCTCTCAGCACATCGAGTTGGCGCCGCCGGTAGGGGAGGAGCCCGAGGGCCGACTCGAAGCCGGTGACCTGATTCCGATCGAGCGGGCGGGCGCTTACCCGACGACGGAACAGACGCTGTCGTCGCTGTCGGTTGTTCTCAACGGCGGCGGTCTCGCTCAGGTTCAGGACATCACGAAGGAACTCAACGCCGCTCTCGGTGGGCGTGAAGATTCCGTTCGAGACCTCCTGCCTCAGCTCGATCAGCTGGTCGGAAGTCTGGACAAGCAACGAGGCGACATCGTTTCGGCGATGGAAGGACTCGATCGACTGTCCTCGACCGTCCAGGCCCAGCACGACACCTTGAACAAAGCGCTCGAAGGTATTCCGCCGGCACTCGAGATTCTTGTCGCTCAGCGTCAGGACATAACCAACGCGTTGACCTCACTCGGTGGTCTCAGCGAGGTGGCGAGCCGTGTCATCCAGGAGAGCGGCGACGATTTCGCGACCAACGTTCGGGCTCTTTCGCCGACTCTGAAGGCCTTGGCGGATTCGGGTAACGCTCTCACTCAGGTTCTCGGAGTCCTCTTGACGTTCCCGTTCCCACAGAACGGAATCGACAACGTCATTCGCGGTGACTACGCCAACCTGGCCATGACCATCGACATCTCGCTGCCCCGGCTGGACGCGAACTTCCTCACCGGAACTCCGTTGGCCGGAACGCTCTCCGGACCGGAAGGCGTGTTGGGTAAGCAGGCTGGGCTGGCCGGACAGACAGGCAACCCGTTGAGCGATCCGCTCAAGCCTGCCGCACCGCCGGCCCAAGCTCCCGCCGGACAGGCTCCCGCTGCGCAGGCCCCGGCAGCGGATCCGAATACCATTCAGATTCCGGGACTTCCGCCGATCAACATTCCAGGACTTCCTCAGGGGGCACCGGCACCATGATGCTCACAAAGTTCGTCCGTATCCAGCTCACCATCTTCGCCGTCTTGACGGTCGTCGGTTTGATCGTGATGGCCACTCAGTACGTGCGTGTTCCCGCTATGGTCGGTATCGGCCGATACGACGTCACCGTCGAATTGCCCGCCACCGGTGGGCTGTACAAGAACTCGAACGTCACCTACCGCGGTCAGACCATCGGCGTCGTGAACGCGGTGGAGTTGTCGGAAACGGGCGTGAATGCGCGTCTGTCTCTCGAGAGCGGCGTCAAGGTGCCCTCGGACGTCGACGCTGCGGTCAAGAGTGTGTCGGCGATCGGCGAGCAGTTCGTCGATCTGATTCCGCACACCGACAGCTCCGGAGCGATCGTGGTCGACGGGCATCTGGAAAACGGATCGGTGATTCCCGAAGACCGAACCAGCATTCCCCAGGATGTCGGCGCGATGCTCGATCAGGCAGATCTGTTGCTGCAGAGCATTTCCGACACCAAGCTCAAGACCGTCATCGACGAATCCTTCAAGGCGTTCAACGGTGCCGGCCCGGATCTGCAGAAGCTGATCGACTCGGCTCGGCTGTTCGTCGAAGAGGCGAACAACAACTCCGACGCGACCAAGACCCTGATCGAGCAGGCCGGTCCACTCCTGGACACCCAGGTGGTCAGCAGCGACGCCATCCGTTCCTGGACAAGCAATCTGGTGACGTTCACCGACCAGCTCCGCGCCAGCGACCCTGATCTGCGTGCCGTCATCCAGAAGGGTCCGGCCGCAGCGGCGGAGGCGAATGCTCTTCTGCAAGACATGCAGCCGACATTGCCGATTCTTCTGGCGAACCTCGTGTCCGTCGGACAGGTCGGCGTGATCTACAACAACGCGATCGAGCAGATTCTGGTCATCTACCCGCCGCTGGCCGCGGCGCTGGTCACGGTGGCAGGCTCCGGCCCGGCTGCGGATGGTGCACTGGTGGACTTCCACATGGAGGTCAACGACCCGCCGCCGTGCACTACAGGATTCCTGCCCGCAGAGCAGTGGCGCAGTCCGAAGGACGAATCACCGATCGAGACGCCGTCGGATCTCTTCTGTCAGGTTGCCCAGGATTCGCCGATCGCCGTGCGCGGCGCGAGAAACCTTCCCTGCGAGGAGTATCCGGGACGTCGTGCGCCGACGGTCGAACAGTGCCGTTCCGGCTACGTACCGATGGGCACGAACCCGCAATCCGGGCCTCCGGAACCGATTACCGCGACCCCGAGCTCGTACACGTCGACGCCTTCGGTCTCGGCTCGTCGGTACGATCCGATTACAGGCACGTACATCGGGCCGGACGGAAGGACGTACTCGCAACCGAACCTCGGTGGCGGCGACGTCAGTCTCGAACAGTTCATGAAGGGTCAGCAGGGTTGATGACAGACGAAGATCCACAGGCCGGGCAGCGGGTGCGCCGTCGCGCGTCTCGCAGCGCCGGACCCACGGGTGCGGATGCAGACGCTGCCGCGGTAGTAGTGCCCACCGAAAAGAAGTCGGCCGAGCAGAAGCCAGCCGAGCAGAAGCCGGCCGAGCAGAAGTCAGCTGAGCAGAAGGCGGCGGCGCCAGTTGCTTTGGGCAAGCCCGATACTCCACCTGAGAAGGTCGTCAGCGGTGATCAGGTCGCGACCAAGGCTGAGCCGACCGGTACCGCCGAAACCCCCGCAGAAACATCTGTGGACACCCCTGTTCGTTCGAAGCCCAAGGCCGGGTTGGTAGTCGGGATCGCCATTGCTTCGGTGATCGCTGTTGCTCTTGCGGCCCTGACGGTGTTTCTTCTCGTCGACCGGAACAAGGCGTCCAATGCCGACGAGGACCGAGCCCGCTACGTGGCCGGTGCCCGGACCACCGCACTGAATCTGACGACACTGCACGCGGATACAGCGGCTGCCGACCTCGACAAGTTTCTCGCCGGCACCACCGACGAGTTCAAGTCGCAGTTCGACGGACGCAAGGATTCGTTCGTCAACGTCCTCGGGCAGGCCGGAGTTCAAACCGACGGCGAGGTGCTCGAAGCCGGGTTCGAGAAGTCGGACGGTGATTGCGGGACTTCTCTTGTCGCGGTGCGCGCGATGCAGAAGAACGGCGACGAAGCGCCCGCCGAACGCAACTACCGACTCCGAATCACCATGTGCGACGTCGACGGGCAGTTGCTTGCCTCGAATGTGGAGTTTGTGCCATGACCCCAGAAGTGAACCCCGAGACGTCCAAGCAAGTTTCGCCGAAGCCGAAGCGCGCCTCACCGCTCGCCATCATCCTGTGCGTCATCAGTGCAGTGGCCATCGCGTTGGCGGCAGTGTCGGCGTATCTCTACTTCGGTCCGGACGGAACGCGTGACACCGCAGCGATCGATCAGACCAGAGACGAAGTGGCACAGGCCTCTTCCGATCAGGCGGTAGCGATGTTCCAGTACGACTACAACAACGTCGACCAGCAGTTGCATGCAGCCACAGACGGTTTGACGGGCGATTTTCAAGGCACGTTCACCAATCTGATCGAATCGGTGATCATTCCGGGAGCCAAGGAAAAGTCGCTGACCGTTCAGGTCGTCGTCCAGGGCGCCGCGGTTCTCGACGCGGAGGCGGACAGTGCGACGACGATGCTGTTCCTCAATCAGATCACCACGTCTTCGGAATCGCCCGAAGCCGTTGCCAGTGGCAGTCGCGTGAAGATGAGTCTGGAGAAGCAGGACGGACGTTGGCTCGTGAACAACGTCCAACCCTTCTGATCAAACACACGAAGGCTGGAGCCGGGTACGAAAGAGGCTGGGGCCGCGGAGATTCACTCTCCGCGGCCCCAGCCTTTGTGCACTGTCCTCAGTGGTCTTGTGCTTCGGCCGGGGCGATCAGCGCCGGGCCTGCGGCACCGCCGTGTGCGAGCGCGTCGAGGAACGAGCGCGCCCAGCGGTCGACGTCGTGCGTCAGGACCTGACGACGTAGCGCACGCATGTGGCGCCGGCCGTCCTCGCGCGGTTGATTGAGGGCCTTCTCCATCGAATCCTTGACGTCGTCGAGGTCGTGAGGATTGCACAGGAATGCCTGGCGGAGTTCTGCTGCGGCACCGGTGAATTCGCTGAGCAGCAATGCACCACCCAGATCACTGCGGCAGGCGACGTATTCCTTCGCGACGAGGTTCATGCCGTCACGCAGCGGCGTGACGAGCATGAGATCGGCGGCGACGAAGAACGCGACCAGTTCGTCGCGTGGGATCGGCCGATGGATGTAATGGACGACGGGGCGGCCGACTTCGCTGAACTCGCCGTTGATCCGGGAGACCTTCTGCTCGATGTCTCCGCGCATCTGTACGTAGCTTTCGACGCGTTCGCGGCTCGGGGTCGCCAGCTGCACCATGACGGTGTCGGCGGGATCGATGCGCTTCTCCATGAGAAGTTCGTGGAGCGCAGCGAGCCTGACGTCGATGCCTTTGGTGTAGTCGAGGCGGTCGACGCCCAGCATGATGTGCTTGGGGTTTCCGAGTTCTTTGCGAATCTGCTTGGCGCGGTCTCGAATTGCCTTGGTGCGCGAGAGCTCGTCGAGCTTGCCGGAGTCGATGGAGATAGGGAAGGCGCCGACGCGGACGCTACGGAAACCTACTTGCACCACACCGAGTTTGGAGCGGACGCCGACGGTTCCGCGTGAAGTCTGTTGCCCGGCAAGGCGTCTGGCCAGGTACAGGAAGTTCTGTGCGCCACCCGGAAGGTGGAAGCCGATGAGGTCGGCGCCGAGGAGGCCTTCGACGATCTCGGTGCGCCACGGCATCTGCATGAACAGCTCGACCGGGGGAAACGGAATGTGCAGGAAGAAGCCGATGGTCAGGTCGGGGCGCAGCATCCGCAGCATCTTCGGTACCAACTGCAGCTGGTAGTCCTGGATCCAGACTGTCGCGCCCTGTGCCGCTGCCTTGGAGGTGGCTTCGGCGAATCGCCGGTTCACCTCGACGTAGGCGTTCCACCATTCGCGGTGGTACTCGGGTTTGACGATGACGTCGTGATAGAGCGGCCAGAGGGTGGCGTTGGAGAATCCCTCGTAGTACTCGTTGATCTCCTCGGCGCTCAGCGGCACGGGGTAGAGCTCGAGTCCGTCTTCGACGATGGGGTCGAGCTCGGCGTCCGCCACCCCCGCCCAGCCCACCCACGCGCCCTGATTGCTGCGCAGGATCGGCTCGAGAGCGGTGACCAGTCCGCCGGGGCTTCGCTTCCAGCGGGTGGTGCCGTCGGGAAGCCGTTCCAAGTCGACGGGCAGGCGGTTCGCTACGACAACGAACTCAGCCTGCCCGGACACGGCTTCACCGGTCGAAGAAGCAGGTGCGCTGTCAGAAAGGGTTGAACTGGTCGAATCCGGACTGACAGGCACGTGGTTCCTTCTCGGTCGGTGAGGGAAAGATTCAGTCGAGCTTGGCGGCGGGGGAGATACCGAGCATCGAGAGCAGCATCCTGCACTCGTCGGCATCTTCCGCGTAGGCAGCGACGACGCGCTGTGCCTGACGAGCAGTTTCGTCCGCTACGGGCTCGAGGTCCTCGTCCGCGATCTCGGTTTCGACGGTCGTGTTCTCAGCCATCATGTTCCTCTCGTGCTTGCCTGCACGGCGCAAGCAATGGTTCTTACTCGCGACTCTATGAGAACTGGGCGTGTCGACGCTAGTTGCTCATGTATTAGGGTCGACTTACTTATCTCTGTACTCAACTTTATCGCTTCCATCGATGCTTGGAGTTCCATGAGTTCGACCCCCTCGAGTGTGACCGTCGACTCGGACGAGCCGGATAGTGGCAATCACAGCGGTGCTGCGATTTTGCGACGTGTCCTCGTCCGTAACCGTGGCCCGCTCGCCATCGGCACGGTTCTGGTCTGTCTGCACCAACTGACCGAGACGGCGGTGCCGATCTCCATCGGTGTGATCATCGACCGTGCGGTGGAGACTTCGGACACCACGGCCCTGATCGTCTCCATCGTCGGTCTCGCGGCTCTCTTTCTCGTTCTGACGGCCGCCTGGCGCTTCGGCGCACGCTTCATCGTCACCGCGATGCAGCAGGAGGCTCATCGCCTCCGGCTCGAGGTGGCGCACCGCGTCCTCGATCCGCGTGGGGTGCGCACCGATCTGCGTTCGGGTGAATTGCTGACAGTCTCGACATCCGATGCCGAGCAGACTTCGTGGATCGCGGACATCGTCCCGCGCGCCGCTGCGGCCCTGACAGCTGCGGTGGCGTCGGCGGTGGCGTTGGTGTGGATCGACCTCTGGCTGGGGCTGGCCGTTCTGATCGGAACGCCGGTCATTCTCGGTCTGCTGCAATTGGCGGCGCCTCTCATCACGTCGAGGGCCACCGGTCAGCAGGCGTCGATCGCTCGGGCGTCGGCGATGGCTACGGATCTGGTCAGCGGATTGCGTCCGCTGCGCGGTATCGGCGGTGAGAAGACCGCGTCGGCGCGCTACCGCACGGTCAGCCGTCAAGCGCTCGCATCGACGATCGGCACGGCCAAGGCGACCGGTATCTACACCGGCGTTGCCGCGACCATCAGTGCGTTGCTCGCGGTCGGTGTTGCGGGCTTCGCAGGATACTTCGCGTTGCAGGGCCGGATCACGGTCGGTGAACTGATCACCGTGGTGGGGCTTGCGCAGTTCATCATCGAACCGCTCGGATTGCTTGCGTCCATTCCCGGATACTTCGCGGTGGCGCGGGCGTCGTCGGATCGACTGGCACTGGTCTTGGACGCGGAGCCACTGCGTGGCGCGGGTTCGCAGACCGAACTCGAAGGCACCGACCTGACTCTCGACAGAGTCGAGTACAAGTCACTCAAGGGCATCGACCTGCATCTGCCTGCCGGAGAACTGCTGGGCGTCGTGGCTTACCAGCCGCAGGACGCCGACGCTCTTGTCGCGGTCCTGTCCGGTCAGCTGGCGCAGGACGCGTATCGCGGAGTGGTGAGGGTTGGCGGAATCAGCCTGTCCGACATGGACTTGCGATTGGCACGTCGGACGGTGCTGGTGGAGCCGCACATCACCGATCTGTTCTCCGGGTCGCTTGCGTCGAACGTCACCGCGGGCGCCGGTGATGGCGCTGCTCTCGACATCCAGAGTGCTCTCGTGGCGTCGGCAGCGGCGGATGTCGTCGACGCACATCCGGACGGTCTCGACCTCGAAGTGACCGATCGGGGCGCCAGTTTGTCGGGAGGCCAGCGGCAACGCGTCGCCCTCGCGCGCGCCCTGGTGGCACAGGCACCCGTGATGGTCCTGCACGATCCGACGACGGCGGTGGACGCGGTGACCGAGGCGTCGATCGCCGAAGGAATCGCACAACTGCGGCACGAGGGTGCCGGTGGCATCCACACGACGGTATTGATCACCAGCAGCCCAGCCTTGCTGGCCGTGACGGATCGAGTGATCGTGTTGAACGACGGAGTGATCGCCTCGATCGGCACACATTCCGAACTCTCTCGCGGCGACGCGAACTACCGAGGAGCGGTGCTGCGGTGACGGCCACGGACATGACAACCAAAATGCCGGCCGGGGAGAACGCCGAGAAGGTGACAGAGCGCGAGTTGTTGCCGATCGCGAGTGGTCGCCAGACCTGGAAGTGGTTGCGGGCGGCGCTGACCGAACACCGGATGCAGAGCCTGCTGGTCCTGATCGTCGCGGCTTCGGCGTCGGCGATGGCCTTGGTGCCGATTTACGTCTTCGGCGTCCTGGTCGACCGGGTCCG
This sequence comes from Rhodococcus sp. IEGM 1302, assembly GCF_030056935.1. Lineage (NCBI taxonomy): Bacteria > Bacillati > Actinomycetota > Actinomycetes > Mycobacteriales > Nocardiaceae > Rhodococcus > Rhodococcus sp. IEGM 1302. Next base: position 110,356 of record NZ_JASHKY010000004.1, read on the forward strand.
GGACAACGCGCCCACGTCGACGATCGTCGGGGTGGTCGTGATCATCGCCGCTGCCGCAATCGTGGGCGGTGTGTTCACCGGTGTGGCTGCCTATCTGATCAAGCGGCTCGGTGAGACGATCCTGGCGGATCTGCGAGAGCGGACCGTGGACCGGGCACTGCGACTGCCGATCCAGACCGTCGAGAAGGTCGGCAAGGGCGATCTGCTCTCGCGTGTCGGCGACGACGTGTCGGTGATCGCCAAGGCCGTGGCCGACGTGGTTCCCGGCATGATCGCGGCGGTTCTGCTCGTGGCTCTGAGCATGGTGACCATGCTCGGACTCGACTGGCGACTCGGTCTGGCCGGAATGGTCGCGCTGCCGATGTACGCGCTGGCGCTCAAGTGGTACCTGCCACGCTCGGCTCCTGTTTACGCAGCCGAGCGGGTAGCGATGGGCGCTCGTTCACAAGCGCTGATCAGCAGTCTCCAGGGTGCGAAGACGGTCCGCGCGTACAGCCTCGAGAAGGAACACCTCGGGCAGATCGATGCGGCGTCGGCAAAAGCGCGCGATCTGGCAGTCGGAGTGTTCGGCCTGTTCACGAGGTTCGCCGGTCGAGGTAACCGCGCCGAATTCGTGGGCCTGTCCATGATTCTCGTCGTCGGATTCCTGCTGGTCCGTGAGGACGTCGTGACAGTCGGCCAGACGACGACTGCTGCCCTGCTGTTCCACCGCCTGTTCAACCCGATCGGCTCACTGCTCTACACCTTCGACGAAGTGCAGTCGGCCGGCGCCAGCCTCGCGCGACTGGTCGGCGTCGTCGAGATCGAGGAAACGGAGCCTTCGACGGATGCAGGTTCCGTTCCGGCCGACGGTTCGCTGCGTCTGGATGACATTCGGCACAGCTACGACGGTGGTCATGAGGTTCTCCACGGAGTGAGCCTCACACTGCGAGCGGGGGAGCGCGTGGCGCTCGTCGGTTCGACCGGAGCCGGAAAGACGACGCTCGCGGCGATCGCTGCCGGTTCGATCACTCCGACGTCGGGCCGGGTGTCGATCGGCGGTGTCCCGCTTGCCGACCTCGACGACCTACGACGCCACATCGCGATCGTGAGTCAGGAGGTCCATGTCTTTGCCGGACCCCTGATCGAGGATCTGAGATTGGCGGCTCCCGAATCCTCGGACGAGGACGTTGCCGCGGCACTGCGGACGGTCGGCGCGTACGAGTGGGTGGAGGCTCTCGACGAGGGAATGCTGACCGTAGTCGGCGAAGGCGGGCACGAGATGACGGCGGCGCAGGCGCAGCAGTTGGCTTTGGCGAGACTGGTGTTGGCCGATCCCGCCGTCGCCGTACTGGACGAGGCAACAGCGGAGGCGGGCAGCGCCGGAGCGCGGGAACTGGAAGCGACTGCCGACGCCGCTACGGAGGGCCGCACCACTCTGGTTGTCGCACACCGGCTTACCCAGGCCGCGGGCGCCGACCGAGTGATCGTGCTCGAACACGGACAGATCGTAGAAGAAGGCCCGCACCGCGAACTGGTGTCCGCGGGCGGGCGTTACGCACAACTGTGGGCGGCCTGGGAAGGTCGCGACTGAGGGGTTTGTACTGGGTTTTGTACTGAGGGGGTCTGATCCGGCGATCAGGTGAGGTACCCGCCGCCGTGGGGGAAGAACTCGGCGGCGGTGTACTCGCTGCCGTCGTCGAGTCGGACGCGCTCGATCCGCAGTCCCTTGTTCTTGCCCGACCACGCGTCGGGGCCCGCGACGATCACCATGCCGTCGTCTTCCTGGATGAACACTCGGCCGGGGGTTCCGCCGTAGTGCCCGCGTGAGACGGACGCCTTCAGGATGCGGATGCGCTGGCCCTTGAACTCGGCGAAAGCGTTGGGGTACGGATCGGACTGTGCCCGGACGAAACGCTCGATGACCTCGGCGGGCCAGGACCAGTCGACGTGGCTGTCCTGCGGTGCGCGCTTGTGGAAGAACGTGGCCTGCGATCGGTCCTGCGGCGTCCAGTCGGTACGGCCGGACGCGATCAGATCCAGGGCGTCGAGTGTGATGGGGCCGATCATGTCGATCGTGCGGTGGAACAGATCGGTGACGGTGTCGGTCGGGCCGACCGTCGTCGAACGCTGCAGCACGATGTCGCCCGCATCGAGTTCCTCGTCCATCAGGTGCGCCGTGAGCCCGACTTCTTCTTCGCCGTTGATCAGAGCCCAGATGAGCGGGGAGAATCCCGTGTACTTGGGCAGCAGCGAATCGTGGATGTTGAGGGTGCCGTACTTGGGTGCGTCGAAGACCTCCGCAGGCAACCAGGTACGCCAGTTGTTGGCGACGATGATGTCGGGAGCTGCTTCGGCCAGCGCGGCTTTGAAGGCGTCGTCAGGCTTGTTCGCCACGTGAACGGGTACACCGTTCTCGGCCGCCAGATCTGCAACCGAGTCCGCCCACATCTGTTCGTAGACGTGTTCGCTCTTCGGGTGTGTGATTGCCAGCACGACCTCGTGATCGGAGTCGATCAAGGCCTGCAGGGTACGGTGGCCCCAGGTTTGGTATCCGAGCGTAGCGACTCTCAACGGGGGTCCTCCTGGACGAGCATGGGCTGGGGTTGCGGTCACACGACCGCCCATCAGCTTAGGCTATCCAACCAAAATTGTTGATCACACGTACGAGGAGGAAGGCTGACATGACGGTCGCCACAATCAACGGAATCCCCATCAATTACCAGGTCAAGGGTGATGGAGATCTGGTGGTGCTCATCATGGGGACCGGCAGCCCCGGCCGCGTCTGGGATCTGCACCAGACCCCGGCACTAGTGGCCGCAGGCTACCGAGTCTGCACGTTCGACAACCGCGGAATCGCACCGTCCGGCGAGAGCCTCGGCGGCATCACGATGCCCGACATGGTCGCAGACACCGCCGGACTGATCGAGCACCTCGGTGGCGGTCCGGCCCATGTCATCGGAACCTCGATGGGCGCCCGGGTGGCGCAGGAACTGACGCTCGCCAGGCCCGATCTGGTTCGCAAAGCAGTGTTCCTCGCCGGTCACGCCCGGATGGATCATTTCCAGCAGGTCCTGACCGAGGGTGAGCGCCAGTTGTTCGACAGTGGCGTCGCTCTGCCGGCCAAGTACCGTGCCGCAGTGACCGCGGTGATGAACCTTTCGCCGGCCACGCTGGCAGACGATCACTCGGCGCGCGACTGGATGGATATCTTCGAGTTCACCGGCGGCGCAACGTCACCGGGTGTTCGCGCACAGCTCGGTATGGACCGCGCCTTCGATCGACGGGGTGCGTACAAGTCGATCATGCGCCCGTGCCTGTCCGTCGCTTTCGCCGACGACCGCATGATCCCGCCCTACCTCTCCCGCGAGGTGGCGGACTGCATCGCTACGGCGTCGTACGAAGAGATTCCCGACGCCGGGCACTACGGCTACCTCGAGCGTCCGGAGGCCGTGAACAAGGTGCTGATCGACTTCCTGGCGAAGTAGTTCTTTCGCACGCGAGAAAGGGCCTGACCTGCTAACTGCAGGTCAGGCCCTTCTCATGTTTCAGGCCAGTGCCAGGAACAGCTTCTCGAGTTCGGCCTCGGTCATCGGTTCCTGACCTTCCGCGCTGCCACCGCTCAGGCATTCACGCAGCCCGGAAGCGACGATCTTGAACCCTGCTCGGTCCAGCGCCTTGGACACGGCGGCGAGTTGCGTGACGACGTCCTTGCAGTCGCGGCCGTTCTCGATCATCGAGATGACCCCGGCAAGTTGGCCGTGGGCACGACGCAGTCTGTTCAATACGAGCGCAATGCTCTCTTCGTCGCCGGTCATGGTGGCCCCTTCTCGAGTGTTCGTGCTGCGGTCAAGGGTACCCCTGGGGGCATGTCACTGCTTGATTCAGTGTTTGATCCGGCTGCGGTGTCAGATCAACGAGTCGACGGCCGCGCGCAACTTGACGGCTGCGTCGGCCGCCACGGACTCCAGGCCGGGTTCGCCGGAAACCTGAACCATGAGAGCAGGATTCATCGCTTCGACGAAGAACGAATTCTCGGTAGTCGTATCTTCGCGGACGACGACGTTGCACGGCAGCAGGAGGCCGATCTGACGATCCACCGAAACTGCCCGATGGGCCAACGGCGGGTTACAGGCACCCAGGATCAGGTACTTTTCCATGTCCTCGTCCAGCTTCGCCTTGAGTGTTGCCTGCATGTCGATCTCGGTCAGGATGCCGAAGCCCTGCTCGGCGAGAGCGCCACGCGTGCGGGTGACGACGTCGTCGAAGGTTCCGGTGACCTTGGTTGCGATCGCTATCGGTTCTGTGGGTGTTGTCATTGCGCACTCCTCGTCGTGGGCTGTCACTGTCGCCGGCTTTGATTTCTCTTGTCCCCATCATACCCCTGGGGGTATCAGTAGGACAGTGATGTCGGGTACACGATCAGCCATGCGAGAAGCTGATGTTCGGCAGGACGCGACGCAGCCATGCCGGCGCCCACCAGGCTGCCCGGCCGGTGAGGCGTAGGAGAACGGGCAGCAGCACCAAGCGGACGAGCACTGCGTCCAGGAGCACAGCTACGCCGAGGATGATGCCCATCTCCTTGGGCGGCAGCGGATCTGCGAGCGCAAAAGTGAAGAAGACCGCAACCATCACCGCTGCTGCCGCCGCAATGACCCGACCCGAATGCGCGAGGCCGTCGATGTGTGCGATCTCGGGGTCACCTGTGCGTTCGTAGTGCTCCTTGGCACTCGAAAGCAGGAACACGGTGTAGTCCATCGCGATCGCAAAGATCATGGCGAAGAAGAAGACCGGACCCCACCCGTTGAGAAACCCCTGGGGATCGAAGCCGAGCAGGCCTGCTCCGTGACCGTCCTGGAAGATCAGCTTCGCGATTCCGAATGCGGCCCCAGTGGACAGCAGGCTGACCAGCGTGCCGATCAAGGCGATCAAAGGCGCCTGGAGGGCGATCAGCAGCAACAGGAATCCGAGCGTCAGAATCACGACCACGACGATGGGAAGGTAGTCGTCGAGTGCCTGCTGAAGGTCGAGATTTTCGGCCGGAGCGCCGCCGACGAGCGCCGATTCCGGCAGTTGCGACCGAAGGTCGGCAAGGATGGTTTCCATCGCAGGATCTGACGGGTCGACGGTGGGAACTGCTTGCAGCATAACAAGATCGGACCCGTCGGCAGCTTGTTGCGCTGGGGTGACCATGGCCACGCCGTCAACGCTCATGGCAATTCGTGAGGTGTCGGCTGCATCGTCGGCGGACGTGACGATCTGCAACATCCCCGGGGCGCCGTCCCCGAATTGCTGCTGCACCAGTTCATAGCCCTGGCGAACCGGGTCGTCCTCGGGAACCACGGCGATGGAGGGCATTGCCACCTTCAGTCCGAAGACCGGAACAACGAGTGCGATCAGGATGAGTAAGGCGCCGAAGCCGAATGGCCACGGGTGCTTGTGCAGCAATGATGCCCAACCTGCGAACATCGGGGAGCGGTGCTGCTGGCGCTTTGCATACGGTAGAGAACCGCCGTTGACCTTCGCGCCGATCCTGCCGAGCACGGCAGGCAACAGGGTGAGTGTTGCGGCGAGAACGAAGATCACAGCGAGCATGATTCCGACAGCCATCGTGCGTACGGCCGGGGCTGGAACGATGAGAACCGCAGACAAACTGACCAGAACTGTGAGGCCGGAAAGGACCACAGCCTTGCCGGCGGTGTCCATGGTTTGAGCCACGGCGGCCCTTGGATCCGGATCGGCTCGCAATGCATCCCGGAACCTGGCGACGAGGAAGAGTGCGTAGTCGATGCCCAGCGCGAGAGCGAACATCATCGCGAAGTTCATGGCCCACACGGAAATCGGCGTGATCTCGTTGAGGATTACAAGCCCGCCCGCCGAAGCGACCAGGCCCGCAAGCGTCAGCAGTAGTGGTAGACCCGCGGCAACCAGGGAGCCGAAGGCCAACACCATGATCGCGAGAGTGACGGGCCACGACATCATTTCGGCTTTGATCATGGCTTCGTGATTGGCCTTGTTGAAATCGCTCCACAACGCCGACGCACCCGTCGGGTACACCTCGATCGTGTCGGTGGACAAGCCCGTGAGCTTCTTGCCGAGTTCGTCTACCGCGCTGACCATCTCGTCGGTACTCGCGTTGGCGCCCGCGACCATGATGCCGGTATGTCCGTCCGGGCTGATGGTCATACCGGGCTGCGGGGCGATCACTTCGCCGAAGCGAGGGTCCGCGGAAAAGATTTCCGTTGCCGCGGCCAGGGTTTGCTGCATCGACGGATCCGTGATGGGTAGAGAATCCGAGTGAACGACCACTTGTACTGCGGCGGAGGAATTTCCACCGAAATGCTGCTCGGCCAACTCGCGAACTTGCACGGATTCGGATCCGTTTGCCTGCCAACCCGCGCCGGCCAGGGAGGTGAAGACGCTGGGTGCTGCGGCGCCGAGTGCGATCAACGCGATCAACCAGACGCCGACGACGAGGTGGGTGTGAGTCGCCATCGATCGACCGAGACGCGCAAGTATGCCGTCGGCTCGGGTGGGTGGGTCCGCGGTGACTGTTCTGGTCGCTGACATCTTCACTCCTGATACGGGTGGGGGTATTCCTGTCCGTCACCTGTATACCCCCAGGGGTATCGATCTGTCACATTCGAGGGTTCTCTATGCTGCTGGGGGCACCGTCCGATCTGAAACGGTGAAACGGATATGGGAGAGCAATCATGGACGCACGCGACTGGGACGAGCGATACCGAGCGGTGACGGAGCCATGGGGAGTCGACCCGGCGGGAACCGTCGCAACAAGAATTTCCGATCTGAGACCGGGCACCGCGATCGATCTGGCCTGCGGCGACGGCCGTCACGCGCGGTGGATGGCTGGGCAAGGTTGGTCGGTGACTGCGGTCGACTACTCGTCGGTGGCGATCGATCTGGCACGGGCGAGTGACGGGGACAAGGCTGTCGACTGGCAGGTCGGCGACGCGACCGAGTGGCAGCCGGAAGGGCTGGTCGACCTAGTGTTGGTCAGCTTTCTTCACCTCGAGGTCGACCATCTGGCCGCAACCTTGAATCGCGTCGGGGAGTGGCTGACGCCCGGCGGACGGGTCCTCTATTTGGGGCATTCCATCGAGAACTTCCATCGTGGTGTGGGCGGTCCACCCGAACCGACCATTCTGCCCGGTATTTCCGATCTCGCTCGCGCTGCGGAGGGATCGAGGGTCTATGCCCTCGAACATGTCGTTCGGCCGCAAGACGGTAAGACAGCAATTGACGTTTTGCTCGAATTCGGTCCGTGGGAACAGGTCTGACAAGGGCGGGAGCGCACCTTCACGTTCCTGGGTAGCCTACCCTAAACTTGCGAGGGTGTTCGTCGTTCGATGAGCATGAACGACGATGATCGGATTCTTGATGTCTGACCACTCTCAGGTAGCTCACCCGGCGGTATCGGGCGGTGCCGATCTGGACGCAGCGCTCCCGGCGACGGCCGCTCAGCGTGAGGTGTGGGTTGCTCAGAACGTCGATCCGAGCAGTCCGGTCTACAACATCGGACTTGTCGTCGAGGTCGACGGCACGATCGACATCGAGCGCGCGGCAGCGGCGATCGAGGCCAGCGTCGGACGCGTCGAAGCGCTGTTCGTGCACTTCGAGGTCGATGCCGACAACCAGCTGATCCAGGTGCCGATTCCGGATGCGCGCTGGGACGTGGAAATTCTCGACCTTCGGGCCGAGGCGGATCCCGATTCGACTGCGCAGTCGTGGATGGACACCGACATGGCTCGGGTCTTCGGTCCGGACGATCTGCTGTTCCGGCAGGTGCTTCTGCTGACCGCTGACGACCGAGTCATCTGGTATCAGCGCTATCACCACAGCGTGGTCGACGGGTACGGCATCTCGCTCATCGTCGCCGACGTCGCCGAGCGATACGACGATCCGAATCTCGGGACTGCCGCGCCGCAGTGGTCACTCGACGCCGTGGTTGCAGCCGATCTGGATTACCGGAACTCTCCGCGATTCCAGACCGACCGTCAGTACTGGGCCGAGCGCGTTGAATCCGGACCGGAAGCGACGCGGATTCTGCATGGGCAGGTGGATGATTCGCTGCCGCCGATCTCAGCGATGCTCACGCTCGACGCTGATCGCGCGGCACAGCTCTATCGCTATGCGGCCGACGCCGGGATTCGACGAACTCGTCTCCCCATGGCCGCGCTGATCGCGTACATTGCGCGGACCACGGGACAGCACGACGTTGTCGTCTCGGTACCGATGGCCGCTCGGGTGGGGCGCGACATGCGTCGCACTCCTTCGATGGCGTCGACGATTTTGCCGCTGAGTATTCGGGTAGAACGCTCGGAAAGCATCGGCCAGTTGGCAACTCGTCTCGACACCGCCCTGGTCTCGATTCTCAAGCACGGGCGGTACCGAGGTGAGGATCTTGCTCGCGACATTCGGGCGATCGATCCCGACCGTCAGGTCTTCGGCCCCGGCATCAACTCGATGATGTTCGAACACACACTCACCTTCGGCGGATGCCCGGTGCGCGTGCGTAATTCGGTAACCGGTCGAGTCAGTGACCTGGATCTGAGTGTGCGCGGTGGTCAGGACGGGGAGCCGATCGAGATCGACGTCCGCGCCCCGGCCGGATTCGACAGGGAGTTGGCCGATCACACCGCGAGAATCGAACAGTTCCTCGATCGATTCGTAGCCGAGCCGCAGCTTCCGATCTCGGCACTCGACCCCATGTCGCTCGCGGAGAGAGAACTCGTGCTCCACGGGTGGAACGACACCGCAGAGCCGCAGCCAATCACGACGGTGCCGGATTTGTTGCGCAGCAGCTTCTCTGCCGATCGGGGCGCTGTCGCCGTGGTCGACGGCGACGTCCGGCTGACCTACGGCGAACTCGAAAGTCGGGTATCACAGCTCGCCGCGCACTTGATCTCTCGCGGTGTCGCGACCGAAACCGTTGTGGCGATCGGGCTTCCGAGATCCGCCGAGATGGTGGTGGGGTTGTTGGCCGTCATGTGTGCCGGTGGTGCCTTCGTTCCGCTGGATCCGTCATGGCCTGCCGAACGCCGCGAATCGGTACTTGCCGACGCGGGCGCCACACTGGTGCTCACCTCGGACGGTGTAGACGACTTCGTTCCGGTCGATCTCTCCGCGTGGGCGTACGAGGACGGGCCCTCGGACCTGTCCGAGACAATGACCTCCGACATTCGTATTCACGGTGCCCAACTCGCATACGTCATCTTCACGTCCGGTTCGACCGGACGTCCGAAGGGCGCCATGATCCGCCACGAGGCAATCTGCGCAAGGTTGCTGTGGCAACGGGAGCGGATTCTCGGGTTCGGGTCCGGCGATGCCTCCTTGTTCAAAGCCCCACTCTCGTTCGACATCTCGATCAACGAGATCCTGCTCCCGCTCGTCTCCGGCGGTCGATTGGTGATCGCGAAGCCCGAGGGGGAACGCGACCCGCAATACCTGCTCGACCTGATCGCCGGAGAATCGGTCACCTTCGTCTACCTGGTCTCGTCCATGCTCGACATACTGCTGGACCTGGCGAACGAGACCGATCAGCTAGATTCGTTGAAGCACGTGTGGTGCGGCGGTGAGGTTCTCACGCCTGAACTCTTCGACCGGTTCCGTGCCCAACTGTCCACGACGCTGTATCACGGCTACGGGCCGGCAGAAGCGACCATCGGTGTCTCCCATGTGATCTACCGAGAGGACGCGGAACGAATCGCGACCTCCATCGGGCGGCCGAACCCCAACACTCGCCTGTACGTGTTGGACGGCGACCTGCAGCCGGTTCCGATCGGCACCGGCGGCGAACTCTACGCCGCGGGCTTCCTGCTGGGACGCGGATACGTCGGCGCGTCGGCACTGACCGCATCTCGTTTTGTCGCGGATCCCTTCGTCTCAGGTGATCTGGCCGGATCCCGGATGTACCGCACCGGTGACTTGGCCCGATGGGCCCCGGACGGCACCCTCGACTTCCTCGGACGCACGGACAATCAGGTGAAGATTCGTGGCATGCGCCTGGAACTCGAGGATGTCGAAGCCGCCGTGATTTCGCACCCCGCAGTGCGTCACGTGGCAGTTCTGGTGCGCCAAGCACCAACCGGTGCAAAGTATCTCGCCGCCTACGTGAGCGCAGCGTCGGGGACGAACCTCGCGATCGACTCACGTGAGCTTCGCGAGTGGGCTGCGAGCAAGCTGCCCGACTACATGGTCCCGACCACCGTCACCGTCCTCGACAAGTTTCCGCTCACGGCAAACGGCAAACTCGACCGTCGCGCGCTACCCGAGCCCGATCTCGCCGAACTGAGTGCACATGTCGCTGCGAGAAACGAAGTCGAACAACAGTTCTGCACGTTGATCGCGTCGGCAGTCGGCCTCGATTCGGTCGGCGTTACCGACGACTTCTTTGCACTGGGCGGCGACAGCATCGTCGCGATCTCACTCGTGACCGCGGCTCGTGCTGCCGGTTTGTCGATCAGTCCTCGCGAGGTGTTCCAACTGCGCACCGCCGAGGCTATGGCGCGTGCCCAGTCCTCCCGAGTGGCTGAGATCGTCGACCACGCGGACCAACCGATCGGCCACGTAGCCACGACGCCGATTGCCGCCAAGGTTCTCGGAGTGTCGGACGCAGTACGAACCTTCCACCAGCGAGCGCTGATTCAGACCCCGTCAGCTTTGACCTCCGAGCACGCCGAGTCGGCGCTCGACGCCCTGGTGGCGCGCCACGATGCACTTCGTGCGACGTTGACTTCCGAAGGAACGCTGCTTGTTCCGGAGACAAACGAAGCGGCTGTGGTCTTCGAGACCCGTGCACTACCGGCACCGCTCGAAGAATGCGGACCGCTGATCGTCGCCGAGACCGAGCGAGCTGTCGGCCGTCTGAATCCAGCCGACGGCACGATGGTCAGCGCTGTTCTGTTCCGCCCTGTGACCGGTCCCGGACGGCTGTTGCTTGTCATCCACCACGCGGTGGTCGACGGCGTCTCGTGGCGCATCATCCTCGAGGACCTCGCGCGCGCCGGCATCGCAGCGATGAATGGCGACGAACCCGCACTCGCTCCGGTCGGCACGTCGGTGCGAAGGTACGCCGAACTCGTCTCGGAGGCGGTCGGAGCCGGGCGACTGGACTCGGAAATCGAGTTCTGGGACTCGGTGACGTCCGCACAACGGGCATCTCTCGGCCGTCGGGCACTCGACCCGGCAGTTGACCTCGCGCGCACCGCTGCGGCGCGGTCGATCACCCTACCTCCAGAACTTGCAGATCAGCTGTTGGGCAGTGTCCCACGGGCGTTCGGAGCCGATGTGAGCGAAGTGCTGGTCACCGCACTTGCCGTGGCGCTGACCCGTTGGAGCGGTGCCGGATCGGTGACGATCGACCTGGAGGGGCACGGACGCGACGAGGACATCGTTCGCGGTGACGGCGATGCGCACGTCGACCTGACTCGTACCGTCGGATGGTTCACCACAGTGTTTCCGGTGGCGCTCGAGATCGGTACAGCCGCTCCGGATCTCGACGCGAGCGGCGAGTTGGCGGGGGTTCTCAAGAGCGTCAAGGAGCAACTTCGACGGGTCCCGAACGCCGGCTTCGGGTACGGAGCATTGCGATACCTCGGCGGCTCGGATCAGTTGCGTAGTTTCGCAGCGCCGGAGGTGGTGCTCAACTATCTGGGACGCACTGCCGCAGCGGAGGGGGACTGGTTCCCGGTGTCGATGGACGGTGCTGCCGATCCGTCCATGCCGATGGGTCACGCGTTGTCTGTCGACGTCGTAGCCGAGGACGCCGCCGGTGGACCACGCCTGCGAGCCACCCTGACCTGGGCGTCGAACATCTTCCTGCGTAGCGATATCGACAAGTTTGCGCGGTTGTGGCTGGACTCGCTCGAGGCCGTGTCCGGGCTCGCAGCCTTCGGCGGAGCCACACCCTCGGACTACCCTCTGGTGGCGCTCGCTCAGGCAGACGTGGACGGGTTACCGAAGGCTGAAGAGATTCTCCCACTCACTCCGCTGCAGGAAGGGATCTACTTCCATTCGGCGTTTGCCGATCCGGGGGCCGATCAGTATGTCGTGCAACAGGTTGTGGAACTGACCGGAGCCGTGGACAGTGCGGCGCTGCACCGCGCGCTGCAATCCGTCGTCGATCGGCATGAGGCGCTGCGCACCGGATTCTCGGTCCTGGGTGACGGCCGGGTCGTGCAGGTGGTGCACCCGAGCGCTGTCGTGGAGATGGCGGTAGTCGAGGTGGCCGGCGCCGATGTCGATGAACTGCTTTCCGCCGACCGCGCGCGCGGGTTCGACCTGGCGCAACCGCCGCTCGTCCGTTACACGCTTGTCCGTGCCTCTTCGGAGAAGTACCTTCTGCTGCAGTCGATTCACCATGCGGTCGCAGACGGATGGTCGGTTCCGGTGATGCTGCGGGAGCTGATGGCGTCGTACAGCGTTGGCGACTCCGGCGTGGTGCTCCCGACTCCGGCGCCGTACCGCAGCTATCTCGAATGGTTGGCCCGCCACGATCACGAGGCCTCGGCAGCGGTGTGGAGAGAAGCGCTGAACTCTCCCGGGCCCGCGGTCGAACTTCCCGCGCCGAGCGCGGGCAGCAGCGGCGTCTGTGCCACCCGAGTCGAGCTGTCCGACAGTGATACTCGCGCACTGGCGATCAACGGACGCTCCCATGGCCTGACGCTGAGCACGCTCGTGCACGGCGCCTGGGGGCTGGTGCTCGGCCGAATGACCGGCCGAACAGACGTGCTGTTCGGATCGACCGTATCGGGACGCGGTGGAGACCTGCCCGGGATCGAGTCCATGGTGGGCTTGTTCATCAACACCGTGCCGGCTCGGTTGCGGTTCGATCCGGCAGAGACAGCCGCGCAAGCGCTTTCCCGTTGGCAGAGGGAACAATCGGAACTACTCGACCATCAGTACCTGGGGTTACCCGAACTGCGACGGACCGGCGGACTGGAGCAGGACTTCGAATCACTCGTAGTGTTCGAGAACTATCCACTCGGTGACACGGCAATCGCTGATCCGACGAACTCGGTGCGACTGACGGGAATTCGATTCGACGAGCGACCGGCCTACCCGTTGACCCTGATCGTCGTCCCCGGCGATCGATTGGCGTTGGAGCTCAAGTACGACGCTGCTCAGGTGGACGGCGACGCCGCTGCGTCGCTGGCCGAAACTCTCGCAGTCGTACTCACCGAGCTCTCGCGCGATCTCGATCAGGTCATCGGCCGGATCGCGCTGGCACCCGCACAGCCGGGGAGCGTCGGCACGGCCTTGGATCGGCCGCGCGCAACGCTGACCGAGCTGCTGAAGGATCAAGCCGGGCGTACGCCCGAAGCCACCGCAGTGATCTTCCGTGAAGAGTCGTTGACCTACGCCGAACTTCACTCTCGCGCTGATCGTTTTGCGCATCTGCTGCGCGAACGTGGCGTCGGACGCGAATCGTTGGTAGCGGTGGCCTTGCCTCGCTCTCTTGATCTGATGGTCGCGATACTCGGCATCGGGAAGGCCGGGGGAGCATACGTTCCCCTCGACACCGGCTACCCGGCGGAGCGGCTGACGTACATGCTGGGTGACGCCGATCCTGTGTGCGTCGTGGTGTCGGAAGATTCTTCACTCGATTCGGGTTCGGTTCCGCGGGTGACGGTATCGGAGTCGGCGCAGTTCCCCGCCGATCCGCTGAGTGTCCCAGGATCGCCCGCGGATGCCGCGTACATGATCTACACTTCGGGTTCGACCGGTCGCCCCAAAGGCGTTGTGGTCAACCACGAGGGTGTGGTCAACCGATTGCTCTGGGCACAGCAGATACGTCCGATGGACGTCTCCGACCGGATGCTGCAGAAGACCCCGTCGAGCTTCGACGTCTCCGTTCCCGAATTCTTCTGGCCGTTCCTGGTGGGGGCAACTCTCGTGATGGCCGAGCCGGACGGGCACAAGGACCCTGGCTATCTGGCCGACGTCATCGTCGAACATTCCGTGACCCGAGTGCATTTTGTTCCGTCGATGCTCGACGTGTTTCTCGCGGAGCCGAAAGCAGCACTGTGCTCTTCGCTCCAGATCGTCAACTGCAGCGGTGAGGCACTGCCCGTTCACGTTGCACGCAAGGTCGCCGAGATCCTGCCGAATACTCTGGTGGACAACCTCTACGGCCCCACCGAGGCCGCCGTCGACGTCAGTTGGCAACCGTCGGTGCAGGAAACTCCGGCAGACGCCGTCAGCGTCCCGATCGGCGCACCTGCCGCCAACACCGGCCTGTTGGTTCTCGATCCCTACCTGCAGAACGTCCCGGCCGGTGCCACCGGTGAGCTCTATCTGGCAGGGCCACAACTGGCGCGTGGTTACCACGGACGTGGGGGATTGACCTCCGAACGATTCGTGGCGAATCCGTACAGCGACGGCGGCTCGCGGATGTACCGGACCGGTGACATCGTGCGGTGGAATGCCGACGGCGTTTTCGAGTACCTCGGCCGTGCCGACGAGCAGGTGAAGGTTCGTGGATTCCGAATCGAACTCGGCGAAATCGAAGCGCAATTGGCGCTGTGCCCCGGAGTCACGGCAAGTGCCGTGATCGTCCGAACCGACGGTCCGAGCAACCGCGCACAGGTGGTCGCCTACCTGGTCGGAGATGCTGATGATGTTGCGGTTCGAGCTCAGTTGTTGTCAGTGCTACCGGAGTTCATGGTGCCAAGTGCCTTCGTGCGGCTCGAGTCGCTGCCGCTGAGCCCGAGTGGCAAGCTCGACCGAAAAGCACTACCTGCACCGGATTTTGCGGCACAGGTGGGCGACTTGACGGGAGTGGTTTCCTCGGGCGTTGCAGACCTCCTCGCCGGGCATTTCGCGACGGTTCTCGGACTGCCCCGTGTCGGGGTGCGCGACGATTTCTTCACTCTCGGCGGCGACAGTATCCTGGCGATCCGACTGGTCAACCTGGCTCGTCGTGATTCGGTAGTGCTGACCCCGCGTCAGATCTTCGAATTGCGCACTCCCGCTGCGATCGCTGCAGCGGTGGGTGATGTCGCCACCTCGGATGCCACCGTCACGGCCGACATCGGCGTGGGTGAGCTGGTTCCGCTGCCGGTGGTTCACCGCTTGTCCGAATGGACGGGTGGTACCGACCGCTTCAACCAGGCAGTTCTGATCCACTCTCCGGCAACATCTCTCGGTTCGATCACCAGTGCGTTGCAGGCAGTGCTCGATCACCACGACGGGCTTCGCCAAACCTTGATCCGACACGACCGCGGCATGTGGTCGGCGCGGGTCGAGGAACCCGGCAGTGTCCGTGCAGCGGACGTGGTCGCCCGAGTCGACGCGCAAGGACTGGACGACGGCGAGTTGCGAACGCTCATTGCGGAGCACTCCGAAGCAGCGACCAGTCGATTGGATCCGTCTGCAGGGCGTATGGTCTCGGTGGTCTGGTTCGATTGTGGCGCGGAGAATCTGGGCCGGCTCGCGATCGTCGCCCATCACCTGGTCGTGGACGGGGTTTCCTGGGGAACCCTGCTCGAGGATCTCGCGATGGCCTGGGTGGCGGTCGAAGCCGGAGAGTCCGCCGCACTGGATGCCGTCGGAACTTCGCTGCGCACCTTCTCCCGCACTGTGGCCGAACACGCCCACAGTGCCCATCGATTTGCCGAACTCGATCACTGGCTGACCGTGACCGCTCCGGGCGCGCAGTTGATCCCCGATGCCGCGGGCTATGCCGTCGTATCCGGGGGCTCGAGGCGGACGGTCACCGTGGACGGAGCAATCTCCGAGGCAGCACTTGGATCGGTTGCGGCAATGGTGGGTGCCGAGGGGACGGATGTTCTGTTGGCAGCGCTGACGATGTCGGTCGATCGCTGGCGCCGCTCCACCGGCCGCAGTGAGCACGAACTGCTGGTCGATCTGGAACGGCACGGCCGCGAGGAGTTGGTGGCGGGCATCGATCTGTCGCGAACAGTCGGCTGGTTCACCACGATTGCCCCGATGCGGCTGCACGGCGGAATCGACCCGGTGGACACGCTACGCGAGGTGAAGGAGAGCCTGCGGGCGGCTCCGGACGGCGGTATCGGCTACGGGATGCTGCGATACGTGAATGCCCGCACGGCATCGACATTGGCGGGGCGCTCCGAATCTCAGATCCTGTTCAACTATCTCGGACGTACGACGACAGCTGGATCGACAGCATGGTCCTTGGCAGCGGAATCCGAAGCCTTGTCCACCGATCCCGACGCAGACATGGGAGGCCCGTACCGACTGATCGTGAATGTCGTCAGCGTGGATTCGGGGCTCCGCGCCGAGTTTGCCTGGGCAAGTGAAGATTTGTCCGAGGAGGACGCGCAGTCACTCTCCGACGGCTGGGTTTCGGCCCTCGGCGATCTGGCGGCTGCGGCCGCGCGTCACGCCGGGCCTCCCATTCTGACCCCGTCCGATGTGACGTTGCTCGACCTGAGTCAGACCGAGATCGACGCGATAGCCGATGCGAGTCCGGCAGGTGTCAGCAGCATCCTCCCACTCTCACCGTTGCAGGAAGGCCTGTACTTCCAAGCCGGCTACGCGGGCAGCAGCGACAGCAGCAGTGGTGGGGACATCTACACGGCACAGTTCTCGATGGACTTCGGGCACACCCTCGATGTCGACAGGTTGGCTGCGGCCGCCCGGACACTTCAACGACGAAATCCCACGTTGCGAGCGGGTTTCGTGAGCGAAGGGCTGAACGAGCCGGTGCAGTTCTTCAGCGCTGGACTCGATGTTCCGGTCGTCGTCCACGATCTCCGTGAACTCGACGTCTCGGTTGCTCGTGAGCGTGCCGAGGCCGTCGCCGCCCAAGACCGAGTGACGCCATTCGACCTGACCGCGCCGCCGCTGTGGCGTATGAGTGTGCTGCATCTGCCCGGCGGCCAGGATCGTCTGGTGATCAACAGGCAGTTCCTGCTGTGGGACGGCTGGTCCAACGGCCTTGTCGTCAGTCAGCTTCTGGCGCTTTACGATACCGGCGGCGACGACAGCGCATTCGGCGAACCCGAGGGGTCGTTCGAGACATACCTCGCCTGGTTGGCCGATCGCGACGGTGCAGCCGCCGACGAGGGGTGGCGCGGAGCGCTCGCAGGACTCGAGGAGCCGACGCTTGTTGCCGAGCCGATGCCCGGCGTCGAAGTTCAGCTTCCGGATCGCCGCGATGCGGTTCTGTCGGAAACGCTTTCGCGTGCGTTGCGTGAGCGCGCTGCCGCGTCCGGCGTCACGTTCAACACGGTACTGAATGCAGCGCTGGCCCTCGTGCTGGCGTCGGCCACCGGTCGACAGGACGTCGTCTTCGGCTCCACGGTTGCCGGACGGCCACCGGAGGTACCGGGAATCGACACCGTGGTGGGAATGTTCCTCAACACCGTTCCCGTTCGGCTGCAACTGGATCCGAACGAGAGCGTCGAGGAACTTCTTCGTCGGACACAGGCGGATCGACTTTCGCTGATGCCTTTCGACTACCTCGGTCTGGCATCGATCCAGCGTGTTTCCGAGCATCGTCAACTCTTCGACGTGCTGATGGTCCTGCAGAACTTCGTGGACGAGAGGCAAGTCCACGCGCTCAACGCCGCTCACGACGTGAGTGGAAGCGACAGTATCGATCACACGCACTATCCGCTGACCGTCGTGGTCACACCGGGTGCCACCGTCAACGTCAAGTTCGAGTTCCATCCGCATCTGGTGACCGCGCGCCGGGCCGAGGACCTACTGCGTCACTTCGTCGACCTGCTGCAGAGTTGGTCGCAGGACATGGCGGGATCGGTTGTTGCGTCTCCGGTTCCCGCAGTAGCGCAGCAGACGCAGATCCGGGAGTTGCCGGAGCGCACCATTGCCGACCTGTTCGAAGAAGTCGCGTCGGCGCAACCGAACGACACGGCACTCGTGTTCGGGAAGCGCCGGATGACCTACGCCGATCTCGACGGCGAGATCAACCGGATGGCGCGGTTGCTGATCAATTGCGGCGCCGGCCCGGAAAAGATTGTCGCTCTTGGCCTACCACGTTCGGTGGACATGGTCGTCGCGCTCTTCGCGGTATTGCGCACGGGTGCTGCCTACCTACCCCTCGAACTCGACCATCCGGCCGAACGGTTGGCCGTGATGATCGACGACGCGGATCCTGTCGTGTTGCTGACAACCGTTTCGGCCTCACCGAGGTTCGAAGGAGCCGACGTCCGCACTATCGTGATCGACGAACCAGATACAGCAGCAAGGAGACTGACGATCTCGGCGCGGGCACTCTCCGCGTCGGAACTCGGAGCATTCGCTCCGGGGGCACCGCATCGACTCGACCACCCCGCGTACGTCATCTACACCTCCGGTTCGACCGGCAAGCCCAAGGGCGTGGTCACCGGTTACCGCGGCTTGACGAACATGCAGTTCAACCACCGCGAGGCGATTTTCGAACCCGTGATCGCCGCGGCGGGCCGGCGCCTGCGGATCGCGCACACCGTGTCCTTCGCCTTCGACATGTCGTGGGAGGAACTTCTGTGGCTCGTGGAAGGCCACGAGGTGCACATTTGCGACGAGGATCTGCGTCGTGATGCCGAGGCACTCGTTGCATACTGCGACGCACTGGACATCGACGTCGTCAACGTGACACCGACCTACGCGACGCACCTGATCGACAGCGGGCTTCTCGACGACGGTGTGGGACACCACCGCCCGCCGTTGGTCCTGCTCGGCGGTGAAGCCGTTCCGGATTCGGTGTGGAACAGGCTGCGCGACACCGAGGGAACCGGGGGCTACAACCTCTACGGTCCGACGGAATACACGATCAACACGCTCGGTGGCGGAACGTTCGACAGCGACACCCCGACCGTCGGCAAACCGATCTGGAACACCGCCGCGCATATTCTCGACGGCTGGCTGCGTCCGGTCCCCGATGGAGTTGCCGGCGAACTGTACATTGCCGGAGCCGGTTTGGCTCGCGGCTACCTCGGACGCTTCGCGCTCACGTCCGAGCGCTTCGTCGCAGATCCGGCTGGGACCGGAGGACGTATGTACCGCACCGGGGATCTCGTGCGGCGACGCGGTGACGGCAACCTGGACTTCCTCGGCCGCACCGACGATCAGGTGAAGATCAGAGGTCACCGCATCGAGCCGAGCGAAATCGTCTCCGTTCTCGAATCCGATGAACATGTGCGGCAAGCGGCAGTGGTGGTCGACGTCGGGGCAGGTGGAGTCAAGAGGCTCGTCGGCTACGTGACACCCGTGCGACTCGGCGCCGGGCACGACTACCGCGCGCAGGCGCGAGTTCTCCTACCCGACTACATGGTTCCGGCCGTGGTGATCGAGGTGGAGACACTACCGATGACCGTCAACGGCAAGCTCGACGTCAAGGCACTGCCCACCGCCGATTCGGTGCTGGGGGAGCGGAGTGGGGAGTCGATCGCACCGCGTAACCACACGGAAGAGGTCCTCTGCGACCTCTTCTCCGACGTACTCGATGTGGACGATATCGGGGTCGACGACAACTTCTTCGACCTCGGTGGGCACTCGCTTCTGGCCACCAAACTGATCAGTCGAGCTCGGATCGCCCTTCCGAACAGTCTGACCATGCGTGATCTCTTCGAAGCGCCGACCGTCGCGGAACTCGCGGAACGCATTGTGGCCGAGCAGGGATCGACTCGACCGATGCTGGTAGCGAAGCCGCGGCCGGACCACCTTCCACTTTCTGCCGCTCAACAGCGTTTGTGGCTGATCGGACAGATGGAAGAGAACTCCGCGGCCTACAACTTCCCGATCGTGCTCCGCTTGGACAGTGCATTGGACGCGGACGTCTTCGCCGCGGCGCTGGGCGACGTCGTTGAACGACACGAATCCCTGCGTACGGTGTTCCGGTTGGTGGACGGATCGCCGGAGCAGATAATTCTCGAATCGGCGACGATTCCGGTCGAGACAGTTCATCGAGACGAATCCGGTGTCGCCGGTGAAATTGCCGTGGCAGCGGGTCGTCCGTTCGACCTGTCTGACGAGATTCCGATCCGCGCACGTCTGATCCGGGTGGACGGTGCCGAGGTGGACGGTGCCGTAGTGGTCGTGATCGTCCTGCATCACATCACTACGGACGAATGGTCCGATCGGCCATTCCTGCGCGATCTGATGTCGGCATACTCCTCTCGGATCCAGGGCGAAGATCCAATTTTCGAACCGCTTCCGGTTCAGTACGCGGATTACACTCTGTGGCAACGGGAATTGTTGGGCAGCCCTGAAGATCCGTCGAGCATCCTGAGCACGCAGTTGGACTTCTGGGCGAAGAGTTTGGACGGAGCCCCCGAAGAACTGCTGCTTCCCACCGACCGGAGTCGACCGGCCAGACCGAGTTTCTCCGGTGGTGCAGTGGTGACACGGTTGGGCGTGGAGACAACTGCTGCACTGCGAGATCTGGCGCGCGAGAGCCGGAGTTCGATGTTCATGGTTCTGCACGCGGCGTCGGCGGCGTTGCTGACTGCGCTCGGAGCGGGTGAGGACCTTCCCCTCGGCGCTCCCGTCGCCGGACGTAGTGAGCAGGGACTCGACGAACTGGTCGGCTTCTTCGTCAATACGATTGTGCTGCGCACGGATACGTCAGGTAACCCGACGTTCCGGGAGTTGGTGGATCGCGTTCGTGAGAGAGACCTCGAGGCCTTCGCCAACGCCGACGTTCCCTTCGAAACTGTGGTGGAACGCCTCAATCCGTCGCGTACTTTGGCACGCAACCCGCTGTTCCAAGTCATGGTCGGCTATCACAGCCGCGAGGAGATGGGAGGGGATCCGTTCGAACTCGAGGAGTACACAGCCAAGTTCGATCTGGTGTTCAACTTCACCGAGTACCTAGGCGACGAAGGCTGCATCGACGTCCGACTCGAATACGGCAGCGACCTCTTCGATCGCGAAACAGCACAGCGAATTTCGAACCGATTGGAATCGGTGATCGCGGCAGTCGTGGAATCGGCCGACATCGAGATCGGCGACATCGACATCTTCTTGCCAGGCGAACTCGAGCAAGTTGTCACCTCGTTCAACGACACCGCCGTCGACGTGCCGGAAGAGACGTTCTACGACGCTTTCGCGCGTGGGGTCGCTGCTACGCCCGAGGCGATTGCGGTGCGCGACGAGGCGGGGCAGGCCACGTACCGCGAACTCTCCGAGCAGTGTGATCGGATCGCCGGCGTGCTGTATCGCCGCGGAGTGTCGGTCGAAGACGTGGTGGGGCTTGCCGTCCCGCGCTCGGTGGAAATGGTCGCGTCGGTCCTCGC
The DNA here is from genome assembly GCF_030056935.1 of Rhodococcus sp. IEGM 1302. Classification (NCBI taxonomy): domain Bacteria; kingdom Bacillati; phylum Actinomycetota; class Actinomycetes; order Mycobacteriales; family Nocardiaceae; genus Rhodococcus; species Rhodococcus sp. IEGM 1302. The sequence goes on from NZ_JASHKY010000004.1 coordinate 131,577, forward strand.
CGTGCTCAAGCTGGGGGCCGCGTATCTACCCCTGGATTTGAGTCACCCGAGCGAGCGCATCACATACATGCTCACCGATTCCCGCGCCTCGGTACTTCTGTCCACTGCGGAGGAAAGCTCGCGGATCGAGGATGTGGTCGGCGTCGAGCGAATCCTCCTGGACGATCCGCTGATCCGTGCGGAACTGGACGAGGCAGTGATCGTCGAAACTCCCCGGCCACCAGTTGGCGTCAGCCACGCTGCCTATGTCATCTACACCTCGGGATCGACCGGCAAGCCGAAGGGAGCCGTCCTCTCCCATGACGGTATTCCGAGTCTTGTTGCCACAGCCGAGGTTCGGATGCGACTGGTACCGGGTTCGGTGGTGATGCAGTTCGCTTCGGTCGGCTTCGACGTCGCGGTATTCGAGCTGGCGATGGCACTGTGCACGAGCAGCACCCTGGTGATCGTGCCGCAGAATGCACGAGTTGCCGGTCCGGCGCTGACCGATTTCATGACGAGCAATCGTGTCACCCACGCGATCATCCCTCCCTCGTTGCTGGCCGCTCTGCCGGCAGGATGTGAAGTGCCGCAGGGCTGCACCGTGTTGGTCGGAACCGAGACGGTGCCACCGGAGCTGATCGGGCGATGGGCGGAGCGGCTGAATTTGCTTGCCGCGTACGGACTCACCGAAGCCACGGTGAACAACACACTGTGGCAGGCGGAACCCGGTTGGAACGGTCCCGTGCCCATCGGAATCCCTGACCCCAACGAACAGGCGTACGTGCTCGACGATCAACTGCGTCCGGTTCCGCCGGGAGTATCCGGCGAGCTGTACATCGCGGGACGCGGCCTGGCGAGAGGCTATCTGGGCCGATTCGATCTGACGGCACAGAGATTCATCGCCGATCCCTTCACCGCGGGCGATCGCATGTATCGCACCGGGGACCGCGCGCGGTGGCGCTCTGACGGGAACATCGACTTCCTCGGCCGCGTCGACGATCAGGTCAAGATCCGCGGTTTCCGAATCGAGTTGGGCGAAATCATCGGAGCTCTCAGTGCTCATCCTTCGGTGAAGCAGGCAACGGTCGTCGCGGATCGGCAGGGCGAAATCACGCGCCTGGTCGGTTACGTGTCACCGGAACCCGGTGTCGTCGTCGACACGACGGCAGTGCGGAACCTCGCGGCACTGTCGTTGCCCGACTACATGGTTCCGACCATGGTTGTCGCCCTTGACGGTCCGCTGCCGTTGACGCCCAACGGAAAGCTCGACCGCAAGTCGTTGCCCACTCCGGACTGGTCGGAGCTGGCGGGTGATGTTGCTCCTCGCACGGCAGTGGAGTCCACGGTTGCGGCTGCGTTCGCGGAAATCCTGCAGCTACCGAGCGTCGGAGTCCACGACAGTTTCTTCGAACTCGGCGGCCATTCGATGGCTTCGATGAAACTGGTCGGTCGCATTCGGGAAGCGTTCGGCGTGGACGTCAGTATTCGAGACGTATTCGACGCGCCGAGTGTTGCGGAGTTGGCGGCCGTCGTCGCGCGTTCGGAAGGTAGGCGGCCGATCCTGGCGCCGGCGGTGAAACGTCCCGAGACGATGGGTCTGTCTGCGCCGCAACGTCGTCAATGGGAGTTGTTCCGCGCGTCCGGCGCGCAACCGCAAGCAAGCCACGCTCTGGCGCTGACCCTGAAATCGAAGATCGATCCGGAGATTCTCGGGCACGCCTTGGACGATGTCACTTCGCGGCACGAACCCCTGCGGACCACCTTCGTCGAGGTCGACGGCATCGTCGTGGCAAGAGAATCGGTGCGTCCGACTGTCGATGTGGTCGATGTCGGCGCCGGCGATGTGGGTCGAGTGGTGTTCGAACTGGCTCAACTTCCGATGGATCTGCGTGAGCAATCACCGTTGCGGGTTCATCTGGTGCTCGGTGAAGACGGCTCTAGGACACTGCTTCTCGTCATGCACTACATCGCCGTCGACGAGTGGTCAGTAGTGCCGCTGTTGGGAGATCTGGTCTCTGCTTATGCAGCCCGGTCGCAGGGAGATCAACCGGTTTGGGACGAGCTTGCATTGACGTACGCCGATTACACCGTGTGGTCGGACGAGCTGTTGGGAGACCCCCGAGACGTCGACAGCCGTGCGTCGAAGCAACTTGCATATTGGCGGGATGCGCTCGACGGAATACCGACCAGTGTGAATCTTCCGTTGCCGGAAGGTGACTCGGAGCCTCGAGGTGACGTGATCGCCGTCGACATCGACGCGGGTCTGCACGCCGGAATCGACGCCCTGGCTGCGCGCACCGGCACGAGTATGTTCATGGTCCTGCAGGCCGCACTGGCCAGCGTTCTCACGAAGGCCGGCGCGGGTACTGATCTTCCCATCGGTTCATTGGTTGCGGGCAGGTCGGATCCCCGTCTCGAACCGATGATCGGATCGTTCTTCAATGTTGTTCTCCTGCGCACGGATACGTCCGGTAGTCCGACGTTTGCAGACTTGCTGGCTCGCATCCGGGAAAACAATCTGGAAGCGCTGAGCAATCAGGACGTCTCATATGTGTATGTCGAGCAGGCGCTGGGTAATCCGGCGTCCATGAGGCCTCAGGTGATGGTGATCCATCATCAACAGGCCGATTTGGACGGGCTCGGCGACTTCGGTTCTCTCGTACCGATTCCGGTGGGAGTGCCCGAGGCAGATGTGACGTTGAGTTTTTACGAGCCGGTGGGCGATGGGCCTGTCTTTGCAACTCTCGGGTTCCGTGCCGACCGCGTCGATGCGGGTGCAGTCCGCGTATGGGCAGGTCAATTGGTCGACGTGATCGAGGCTGCAGTCGCCGCCGAAGGGGATGACGCGAGCGAGGGGGCAAAACTATGACATACGTCGCATCGCTCCGTGGGGTCGACCGCTATACGGGGGCTCACAGTGTTGATACCCTCACCTCATTAAGGGTAGCCTTTGCTACTTACTTCGGGACATCGATTGGCGGCCGTACCAGGTCGTTCCGTCGGGGATGGACTACCTGTAATGAGTGAATCACCAAGAGACTCCAGCGCCGAACCTGCCATTGTCGACATCGTCGGCGTCGGGTTCGGTCCGGCCAACCTCGCGTTGGCCATTGCTGTCGAAGAACACAATGCAAATTGTGCGGCCGTTGATCGGGTGAACGCGCGGTTCTTCGAAAAGCAGTCTCAGTTCGCGTGGCATCCCGGGATGCTGCTCGACGGTGCCACCATGCAGATCGCGTTTCCGAAGGACCTGGTGACGTTCCGGAATCCACAGAGCGGATACAGCTTCTTCTCGTATCTGTTCGAGCAGGGTCGACTGGTCGACTTCGTCAACCACCAGACCTTCTTCCCCACGCGCCACGAATTCAACGACTACCTGTGCTGGGCAGCTCGACGAGTCGACGCGGACGTGCAGTTCGGTACAACCGTCGACGGGGTCGAGGGCATCAAGAACTCCGACGGCGTTGTCGATCGCTTTGCGGTTCGCACCGCCGACGGTGAAACGGTGATCGCGCGCAACATCGTTGTCGGAGCCGGACTGAAAGAGCGGATCCCGGAGTGGGCGACGCCTTCGTCGCGGTGCTTCCACAATCACCAGTTCCTCTTCCATCTCGAAGCAATGCCGGAGCCCGTACACAACCGGTTCGTCGTTCTCGGCGCCGGCCAGAGTGCCGCGGAGATCGTGGACTACCTGCACGCGAACTACCCGAACGCCGAAGTTCACAGTGTTTTTGCCCGCTACGGCTACAGCCCGGCAGACGACAGCCCGTACGCGAACCGCATCTTCGATCCCGAAGCCGTCGATCAGCTGCACGGTGCAGACGCCGCGGAACGACGCCGACTGCTCGATCTGCACCGCAGTACCAATTACTCGGTCGTCGACATCGAACTGATCAACAAGCTGTATGCCACCGAATATCAGGAGATGGTTCGTGGGCCGCGGCGACTGTTCATGCGTCGGGCCTCGGAGATCACGAGTGCCGTGGAGACCGAATCCGGCATCGAACTGGCTGTCCGTAGCAATCTCGACGGCTTGACCGACACGCTGGCGTGCGACGCACTCATTCTGGCCACGGGTTTCACCCCGGCACCTCTGGACGATTTGTTGGGTGAACTCGTGCCGGATTCGTCCGTTCCGCGTAACGTCAGTCGGGATTATCGACTGGCTGTAACGGAGGACGTGACAGGCGGTATCTATCTGCAGGGTGGGACAGAACAGACTCACGGATTGACGTCGTCGCTGCTGTCGAACGTGGCAGTGCGGGCGGGGGAGATTCTGGCGTCGGTGCTGAGCCACCAGAACCGAACTGGTGCGCTTGCTAGTCTGGGCGCACAAGACACGTACGTAACGAGTGAGGCGAGATGAGCACTAACCCTTTCGATGACGAAGACGGCCGCTTCTACGTGCTGGTGAACGACGAGGACCAGCACTCGCTGTGGCCCACGTTTTCCGAGGTCCCCGCCGGCTGGCGAGTGGTGTTCGGTGAAGACAGCCGCAAGGCGTGCCTCGAATACGTCGAGGCCAACTGGACCGACATGCGTCCGAAGAGCCTGCGTGAGGCCATGGAAGCCGATCAGGCTGCCGGTGGAAAGCACGCAGTCGAGAGCTGATTCTCTCACCGCTCGGAACCCCCGAGTGAACAGAAAAGAGCTGGGCACCGTCAGGTGCCCAGCTCTTTCTGCTTGAACGACGCCTACTTCTCGGTGACGGGAACTCGACGCCTGCGCTTGCGGACCATCGGGCGACGTAGCGAGTCCACGCGCATCAGAATCCGTGGACGACGCAGCGTGCGCGCTCCCCATTCGCCGAGCGTGACGCCCGCGGCCAGGGCGCAGCCGATGCCGAAGGCCGACAGCAAGGCAGTCAATCCGATCAGTACCTGGTCGTTGAGCAGCGCGTACAGGCCTCGGTACAGCGACAGACCGGGGAGCAGCGGAGTGATGCCTGCGACCGCGACAACCAGCGGAGGCGTCAGTGCGCGGCGAGCCATCAGACCACCGGCAAGACCGACCACGGTTGCGGCGATTGCGGCGGCGATCACGGGACCGACGTCGAGTGTCTGCACGAAGATCGACACACCACTGCCTGCCGCACCGCCCAGGAACGCCGCGGTGAGTGCACGCCTCTCGGCGTAGCAGGCGAGCGCGTAGAACACCGACGCACACGCACCGGAGAGCATGAGGATCGGCAACTGCGTGATGGTGGAGACTTCCACATTGATCGGTGGAAGCGTCGAACCCAACATCCCGGTCATTCGCAACGAGATTGCGACGCCCGCGATGATGCCGCCCGTCATCATCACCACTTCGAAGAATCGCGCGACAGCTGTAATGGGTGCACCCATGATCGCGTCCTGGACCGAGCCCACCAACGACAGCCCGGACAGCAGAACGACCACTCCGGCCGCGATGACCAACGACGGCCGGATACTGATCCCCAGCTGGTCCTGAAATGTATAGAGCGTGGCGGCGGGCGCAGCCGCGATGAGACCACCGACAACCTGCTGGAAGAAGAACGGCAGGCCGAACCGGTTCAGTACGCGGTTGACTCGATCGATGACCATCGTCGTCAGAAACGCGACTGTGGCAACGAGGAACCCGCCGCCGAGCAGGACGGAGACCGAAGCCGCCATCGCAGCCCAGGCCATGGTCGCGGTCCATCGGTTGTACGGGTGCGGCGCCGTCGTGATGGCTGTGAGCGCGTCGTGCGCTTGGTCCGGTGTGATCGCCTCACGGCGGATACGACGTGTCAGACGGTCGACGGCCGCCAGCCGCGTGAAGTCCATCGAGCGGTAGTGGACGATGCGCATCGTGCTCGCCGGCGGTCGCGTCGGGCCGCGATAGGCAGAGAGCACAATCGAGTTGTAAGTGACGTCGACGTCACACTGGGCAAGGCCGTACGTGGCGGCGATGAACTGCACCTGCTCAGCGGTGTCCATGGCCGCGGTTCCGGATGCGAGGAGGACTTCGCCCACCCGAACCGCGAGGTCCAGGACCTCTGCGACGACGGCGTCGTCTGTCAGGTCGATCGGTTGAAGCGGTGCGGGAGCCGACGTGACCGTGTCGACGGTGGCTTGCCGGTTTCCCGTCAGGCGTGTGAGTACTTCGGTGAATTTCGCCATCAGGGGGCGGAGTGGGAGTTGCGCATGGGGCCCACGCTATCTAACGTGACCCGCGCGCGGCCACCGTGACGGCTTGGATATGATGGCTCCGCAAAGTCAGTCGCGGCAACGCGTCGGTCTTCGCCTCCTTAGCTCAGTGGTAGAGCACTCGCCTTGTAAGCGAAAGGTCGTCGGTTCAATCCCGACAGGAGGCTCCGAAAGAGGAGGCACTCACCAACGTGGTGGGTGCCTCTGTATTTGCTGAGGTGCCGATAGGCGCCCGGTTCAGTTGGTCTCGGGCTTGTTCGTAGCCTGGCGCGGGTCGATCGCGCCGTCGATGTACTGCTGGGCGATCACTCGCAGTTTGACGTTGCTGCGCTGCGAGTCCTGGATGAGAATGCGGAAGGCTCGGTCGGCGTCGACGTGGTGGGTGCCCATGATGATGCCCTTGGCCTGTTCGATGACGCCTCGCGATTCGAGTGCTCGCTCGAGGTCCATCGCGTGCTTTCTGGCGATGTCGAGGCGCTGCGAGCTGTGCAGCGCGTAGGCCGAGGTCACGGCGAACAGTTGGAGCAATGCCACGTCGGCGCCGGTGAAACCTCGGAGGTCGTGGCTGTAGAGATTGAGGGTTCCGAGCGGGCGTTCCCGGCCAGGCAGTGGCATGGACAAGAAGCTGACGGCGCCGACTGCCTTTGCCGCGCTTGCGAATTGAGGCCACCGGCTGTGGGCTTCGCTGGCATGTGCGCGGACAACGGTTCCCGTGCGTGACGACGTCACACTCGGTCCATAGTCCAGTCGGAATTGGATCGAGTCGACGGTGCGAACAAGTTGGTGGGTGGCGGCGACGGTTCGGAATGTCGTGTCCGAACCGCCGATGGTAATTCCGGCCATGTCGGCGTCGGCGATGAGATCGACGGCATGCCTGCAGACTTGTTCGAGAAATTGCTCGGCCTGGGCATGTGGATCGAGGTGCGCGTACAGCGATTGCAGGGCGTCCGAGGCGGCGTCCAGGCTGTCCTGCGACGCGGAATTTCGGCCCCCGGTGGGGCCGCGGTGTCCTCTGGCGATGCGCGGCGCCGTCATTGTCTCAACCACCCTTCCCCATCACGTCGCAGGCATGTCCGATTCGTCTCATTGTTGCACCGGACTAACTGTTGTGCACTCTGTTTCGGTGGACAAGTGTCTGATGGGGCGGACGGTTATGTGAAGTGGTCTGCGTATGCCCAATCGTGATGTTTGATTCGGCCGTTAGCGGGTAGTGCGCCGATCTTGGAATTATGTTGTCCTGCAACAGTTAACGTGGAAACTGCGACCGGGGTACAAGTTTTCTCCGCAATGGCGCGCAGGTCACGAACTTGGCCTATTGTCAGCGCCAGCGCACAATCTTGTACGCGTAACCCGTAGACAGTGAAGGGGATACGACGATGAACGGACTGATCGCGGCTCTGAACAGTGGAATGACCGTTGGCTTGGCCAACACGATCCTGACTTTCGGCGGAATCATCATCAACCTCAACATCGTGATCAACAACTGACCGCGTAATCGGCGAGTAACCGTTTGTTATGCCGATTCGATCGGAAGGTCCGGCCCTGGGCGGTCGCTCTTGCTCTTGAGCCACCGATTGGGAAGTTTGCCGGCAAGTTCTCCGAGTGGACCGACTGCAGCGCTGAGGATTCCGACGGTTTCCTGAAGGACCTCGATGCTCGCGCTCATCCGCTCGAGGTTGGGGGCGAGGGAAGTCAAGGTGTCGGACAGTGCAACGATCTGGTCAAGCGGGCCGCCTTCGGCGATGAGCCGTTCGAAGGCGCCGTTCTCTGCCAGGAGTGTTTCGAGGATGCCGTTCTCGGCCAGTGCGCGATCGATGACACCGTCCTTGGCAGTCAGGCGTTCGACGGCACCGTCTTGCGCTGTCAGGCGTTCCAGCGGACCGTCCTCCGCCATCATTCGGTCGAGGAGACCGTCCGGCGCGAGCAAGCGTTCCAATGCGCCGTTCTCGGCGAGCACCCTATCCAGCGGTCCGCCGGGGGCAAGAAGTCTTTCGAGTGGTCCGCCGGGAGCGAGTAGTCGTTCGAGAGTGCCGTCGGGTGCAGTCAGTTTGTCGACCGGGCCGCCGGGAGAGAGAAGTCGATCGAGTGGCCCACCGGGGGCCAAGGCCTGCCCGATGGGCCGATCGTCAGCGGTGAGCGATGACAACTGCTGGATCATCTGCATGGGTCCGCGGGGGCTTGCCAAGCCGGCAGCACCCGCCGTCACGGCGCCGGTATTACCGACGGCGATACGAACTGTCGTGACCGTCAGCTCGGCGATTCCCAAACTGATCTCTGCGGCTGCAATGCCCGCGCGTAGGGGAAGCGTGAGCATCTCCAGCAGTTTCATGCGTTAACTGTAACCGGTAACACACAAACACTCACCAGGATCGCCGGTCAGTGAAGGACCTTCAGACCGACGACACAGCCGACGATGCCCAGGATCAGCAGTATCTTGACGATCGACGTGGACTCCGCGCCGGTGATCATCGCATATCCCACGGTCAGGGCGGCGCCGATGCCGACCCAGATCGCGTAGGAAGTCCCGATGGGAAGGGTACGCATTGCATACGCGAGGCCGGCCATACTGACGATCAGGCCGAGGACGAAGACGATGGTGGGCGACATCTTGCTGAATCCGTCGGACTTACCGAGTGCGGTAGCCCAGACAGCTTCGAAAAGTCCGGAAATGACGAGCACGATCCATGCCATGGTGAACAACTCCCAAGGCACCGTCTTTTCGCTGGCCGGGTACGGTGCGCTCGTCCGGATGTCGTCGTTGACCACCCAACCATAGCAACAGAATTCTGCGTTCCGACCCGATCAGCTGGCGATTTAGGTCACCACCGCCGTTCGAACTCTCTTCAGATGGATGGTCGACACGGACACCACGATCGTCGCCGTCGCAGCGAGAACAGTCAGAGGAATCGGCGTGTTCACGGCGGCCGGTCCGTGTTCGACGAGCACACCGGTAGACCACCCGAATTCCCGCGAGCCCGGGTCCAAGAAGGTCGGTGAAACCGAGAACAACGTGAAAGCGACGGGCAGCATCGCCCCGCTCGAGACTGCTTCGACGGCAACAGGCATGCATGACGTGACGGCCAGTCCCAGCGCAAGCGGGAGGATGAGGACGTAGGCAACCGTGGTCGGGGCGGCATCCAGCAATCCCGAGAGTGCAGTCACGGCAAGGAGTCCCAGCCCGAGTTGCGGCATCGGTCTTCTCCAGCCGACGACGACGCCCAACGCCAGGGCAGCAGCTCCCGCGGGCATCGCCCAGGTCCAGTCGGATGGAAAGGAAATCGAGCTGACCGAAACCGCGCTGACTGCCAGTCCGACGAGTACGAAACGACCGTCGTGTGGCGGCAACCGCCAAGCCAGTGCGACGGTAACGGCAACCGCCGATACCACCGCGATCACCCATGACCCAGGTGATGTCGTCGAGCCCAACCACACATAGGGAGCCGTGAATACCAGGGGCAGAACAACTCCCAGCTTCACCAGGCGTGCGTCGATGTCGCCCGGCTCCTGATTCGGTCGTGCGAGTGCGGCGACTCCACCCACGAGAAGAGTTGCGGCGAGCAGAATCCAGACGGGAACCGTGGACGGCACGGGGTAGGAATCGCCCGGAAGTGTGAGCGACCACCTGGGGACGCGATCGCGCCATAAGTCCGCTGCGCCGAAGTACAGGGTCGTCGTGGTTACGCCGAGTCCGAGAGCGGTTTGTGCTCCGCGGTGACCCTTCGTCGGAAATGCCGCTGCCGCGAGGAAAGCGCCTGCTCCGACTGCGTTCAGAGTCACCGAAATCTGGGCGGAGACGGGGACGAATGCAGGTAGCGCGATGGCGAGGGCGCCGACTACAGCGAAGACACTCGCGAGACCGCCACGTCCCCAGCGATGCAGTAGCGCTACGCCGACGGCCGCAACCACAGCGGCAGTTGCTCCCGCCCACTGCGGCGTGATCACCACCGAGATAACGCCGGCGTCGGAGAAGGAGAAGTCGTCAACTCGGGACTCGGCCACTGCGTACGCGGCCACCACACCGCCGACCAGCGCGGACGCCACAGGACCGTAGAGCTGAGCGATTTGAACTGGGCTACGTTGCTGCATAATTCGTCGAATTCTTGCACAACTCGCCGATACGACTTATCGTCACATCGCCGTGCGGATCCATCCACACCGGTTCCCTGTCTCGAAGTCGAGGAACCAGCAGATGGCGTCCTCGACTCGGCCACTGAACGAAGTCGTAGCCGGCCAAATTTGTCTGAACTGCGTCGGCGACCCACACCGCAGCGTCCGCGAATGCAGTCTCCATCGACAGTGCGTTGAAGTAGCTGAATCCGCTGATGTCACGTGTGCCTTGCCAGCCGATCGTGACGTTGTAGTCGCTGTTGATCGAAAATTCCCAGATCAAACGGTCGACAACAACTTCAGGTCCGAATCGCAGGCAACGCAGATCTTGGGCAACACCTGCGAGGGCCTGTGCCCAAGACTCCGGTGGCGCGAAGCCGGGATCCTCGCCGGTATCGGAGTTGTTGGTGAACAGAGGAATACGCCAGGTCAAGCACTCCATGTTCCACAGTGGGGGTAGTGACATGCCGCATCCTTCCGGTTCGTGGGCCTGCACCCCAGCTTTTCAGCTGCACCCGGCTTTTCACCTGCACCTGGCTTTTCACCTGTACTCAGTCCATCACATGCACCCGGCCGTTCACAGGAAGCTCCCAGGGAACATACAGCGGGAATCCAGTGGCAGGGGAGAAGATGGTTCTCGTGACCGACAAGACCCCCGAAGCCCGCATCCTCGTTGTCGACGACGAACCCACCATCGTGGAGTTGCTCTCCGTGAGCCTCCGATTCCAGGGTTTCGAGGTGGCAACTGCTTCGAGCGGCGCCCAAGGCCTGGACGTCGCACGGACATTCCGTCCCGACGCGATCGTTCTCGACGTCATGATGCCCGGGATGGACGGCTTCGGTCTGCTTCGGCGCCTGCGCGCCGACGGTGTGGACGCGCCCGTCCTGTTTCTGACGGCGAAGGATTCGCTCGACGACAAGATCAGCGGCCTGACCCTCGGCGCGGACGACTACGTGACCAAGCCGTTCAGCCTCGAAGAAGTCGTGACGCGGTTGCGGGTCATCCTGCGCCGCGCCGGTCGCGGGGTCGCGCCGGAGCAGTCGCCGCGGGTGAAGTTCGCCGACATCGAACTCGACGACGACACCCGCGAGGTCTGGAAGAAGGGCGAGTTGGTTGCACTCTCGCCCACCGAGTTCACACTGCTCCGATACTTCATGGTCAACGCCGGGACGGTTCTCAGCAAACCGCGGATTCTCGACCACGTCTGGAATTACGACTTCGGTGGGGAGGTCGGAGTTGTCGAGTCCTACGTTTCCTACCTGCGGCGCAAGGTGGACACGGGGGAGACACCGCTGATTCACACATTGCGTGGGGTCGGCTACGTGATGCGTGAACCGCGGCAATGATCGCCGCCGCGGAAAACGATCAGCTTCCGAAGCGGGGTCGTTTCCGTCTCCATTCACTGCCGCTGCGCTTCACCCTTGTTGCGGCCTTGCTGGTGTTGGCCGCGCTGGGTCTGTTGGCGTCGGGTGTAGCGGTCACTTCTGCTCTCGAGAATTCACTGACCCAGCGAACCGACAAAACGCTGTACGAAGCGGTCGACGGTTGGGCAAAGCCGCACAGCAGAGATCTGCAGCCGCCCAGTGACGTCGGCCCGGGCACCCGCCCACCCAGCCCCTTCTTCGTTCGGACCGTGACCCCGGACGGACGGGTGATCATCCTGAACGACAAGTCGACGACGACCGAACCCGACCTGTCGAAAGATTCCACCAACGGCCCGATCACCGTCGGATCGAGCGACGGTTCGGACGTGAACTGGCGGGTTCTCACGACGGTCCGCGACGGCACGACCACGACTATCGGTGTGCGACTGACGGATAACGAGCAGACCGTCGACGACTTGGTCGGCCTGCAACTCGGCATCGGCCTGGTTGTCCTGCTGATCCTCGGCGGCGCAGCGTATTTCGTGGTTCGTCGGAGCCTCCGTCCGCTGGTCGAGGTGGAGGAAACTGCCGCTGCCATTGCCGCCGGCGACCTTCATCGACGTGTTCCGGAGCGCGATGACCGCACCGAGGTCGGTCGACTGTCCGTGGCGCTCAACGGAATGCTCGCGCAGATTCAGCACGCATTTGCCGCGACCGAGGCTTCGGAGGAATCGGCCCGGCGTTCCGAGGAGAAGATGCGTAGGTTTGTCGGCGACGCGAGCCACGAGTTGCGCACACCCTTGACGACTATTCGTGGGTTCGCCGAGTTGTATCGCCAAGGCGCCATGACTGATACGGAAACGCTGATGAACCGGATCGAGGGCGAGGCGTCGAGGATGGGACTTCTGGTCGAAGATCTGCTCATGCTGGCAAGACTCGACGAACAGCGTCCACTCGAGAACAAGCCTGTGGATCTGCTTGCAGTTGCGGCGGATTCGGTACAGGCGGCACGAGCGATCGCACCGGATCGAACTGTCGAACTTCAGATGACCGGCGGCCCAGGCCTGCCCGAAGTGCATGGTGACGAGGCCAGACTGCGTCAGGTAGTTGCCAATCTGGTGGGCAACGCGATCAAACACACGCCGCCGGATGCGCAGGTCACCGTTCGTGTCGGTACGACCGAGAACTCCGCGGTGGTCGAGGTTTCGGATACCGGTCAGGGTTTGAGTGACGAGGATGCCGCGCGGATCTTCGAGCGTTTCTACCGCGCCGACACCTCTCGCACCCGTGAGACCGGGGGCGCCGGTCTCGGCCTGTCCATCGTTTCGGCTTTGGTTGCAGCGCACGACGGAACCGTCAGCGTCGAGACCTCCCTCGGGCAGGGGACGACGTTCCGCGTCGAATTGCCGCGTGACCCGAAGGACGACTGACGCCGGATTGCCGCAACCGGTCCCCTCAGAAGTAGGTGTGCACCGTGCCGACGACGCGGTAATCCGAATCGACCTCGGGAATCAGTGACCACTTGTCGAATGTGGTGCAGGGATGCGAGATTCCGCAACCGAGCAGATCGCCGACCTTCACGTCGAAGTCATCCGGAACGTCGACGTACGCGTGCTGGTCGTTGAGTGCGGTGATCGTCAGCTCTCGCGCTGATCGGTTGGATCCGTCGCGTCGGCGCCACAGGACTATGGGAAAGCCTGCGTCGGAACCGACATCGCGGCGGCCGAAGCCCAGGATCACCCGTCCGGGTTCAGGTATGGAGAGCACTACGCCCCAGACCTCTGCGGCTCCCTGCAGAGTTCGCGGACCGTCAGCCCACGGCGAAGTTTCGGCATAGAGACCGTGATCGTGAGTGATGTAGCAACCGCTGCGCAGCACGATGCGTACACCGTTGTCGAGTGCCCATCGGCCGGCCAGCTCGCGTACAACCAGATCGTGAAACGCACTGCCGCCGAAAGTGACCAGTGGCTGGGGAGCCTTTGCGGAGTTGTTCTCGAACAGGTTCTCGGCCACACAGATTTCCGTGAAAACCCGCGCGGATTTGAGATACGAATCGACGGAGATACGGCGGGCTGCTACCGAGGCTCCGGGCATCATGCCCTCGAACCCCTCGACTCCGGTGAGTATCAACGAAGGTGCCTGCGATGCTGCGCGTGCGACGTCGAGTGCTTGCTCGACAGTGCGAGCGCCCGCGCGTCCGCTGTCGTAGCCGAGTTCGACGAGAACCCGGATACGGCTGGCCGGTGAGACTTTCGCGATCAACTGTTCCATCAGGCGGACGCTCTCGACCGAGTCCACGAGGGTGGTGACGAAGAAATCGGGGTCGGTGGCCTGGGCGTCGCAGATCCACCGAATACCGGCGGGATCGAGAACCTGGCTGGCGATGATGATGGTGTCCACACCGAACTCACGCAGAATGCGTGCCTGCGCAACGGTTGCGGCTGTCATCGCCCAAGCCCCGGCGTCGAGTTGCCGTCGAACCAGTTCGGGGCTCATCGTGGTCTTCGCGTGAGGCGCCAGATCCACATCGTGGTCGGAGCAGAACTGCGCCATGAGGTCGACATTGTGCGCGATCGCTGCACGGTTGAGTGTCATCACGGGTAGCAGGAGGTTGCCGTCGAGTGCCGAGATCCCCAGCGGCTCGAGGTCGGAACCGTCGCGACCTTCGAGGTCTGTGCCGAAGGCCTTGTGCTGCCAACCGATCGGGGGGTTCGCGAAATCCGTCATGGCATCGATTGTGCCGTTGATTGCAGACGATGTGTTCATGTGTGGTGACTTTCTGTCAGAACTATGCAGGTCAGAATGAGATCCGGCTACGAGCGGCGTACCGGGCGACCAGGCAACGCGTCCTGGACCACGACACCGTCTTCGACGACGGGTACTCCGCCGACCAGCACGCGGCTGATACCGGTGGAGGGGCGGGTGCCGTCGATGTACGTGGCGTTGTCGGTGATTCGCTCGGGGTCGAAAACGAGGATGTCCGCGTCGCTACCGGGGCTGATCCGGCCTTTCGTCGCCATCGAGGGAACCGACTCCTCCAGAATCTGCGCAGGGATCAACGAGCAGCGCGCGATGATCTCCGACAGCGACAGCAGCCGACGCTCGCGGTACAGCGTACGAATCGCACGTGCGTAGGTGCCGGCGCCGCGGGGGTGGCCGAGTGCCTTCTTCGGCAGTGGCCACTGCAATGAGTCGGCAGGCGAACGGCCGGGCCAGGTCAGTGGCATCGCGTCGCTCGCGATGGCGGCGCGATCGAAAGTCATCGCCCGTTCGAGGAATTCGCGCTGCACGGTGTCGTTCTCGTCGAGGAACTCCACCAGCACCAACCCACCGGGGTCGGTGGCCCGAAGATGTTCCAGCTGCTTGCGGTCCGCGATACGTTCACCGGTGGGTACGAATGTCAGCGACCGTGGTGTCAGATTCATCAGGTGCAGCTTGTCGGGATCGAGAAACGCAGCTCCGACGGCCGTCGACCCGGAACCGTACGGATACGCCTCCGTCGTGACGCGCGATCCGGCTGCCTGAACCTGTGCCACCACCGACAGCGCGTGGTCGACGTGCATTCCCGAGGTGCTGTTGACGTGGCAGTAGTGCATGTGTGCGCCGGTTTCAGCTGCTGCACGGGCGATTTCGACGGCACCATCCACCGGGCTCGACGGATCGGCCGAGATGAGCGGGCGCGCATGGGTATAGGTGGGAACACCGGCTCGGGCCGCGAGATCCGCCACCTGTAGGTACTCCACCGGATCGGATTTCGGCGCGTACCCGACCACCACGCCGATGCCGAGAGCGCCTGCGGCCAGATCGTTTTCGAGGAGTTCGAGAATGTGGGCGCGCTGAGAGGCGGTGGGCTCGCCCTGCCAGCTCGGGGAACCGAGATGGTGCAGGAGCGTTCTGATGTCGCCGTCGGGATCGGCCCCTGAGAGTTCGATCATTCGGGCGTGCGCCCACGACGTCGCGTAGCCGTAGTTGATCGGGCGGCCCTCGGTGCCGGCCCGGGCATATGCCTTTGCAACAGGAATGACGCCGGCTTCCAGTTCGAGGGCCGTCGTGACTCCGTCCAATGCCTGAAGTCGCTGCTCGGCGATTTCCTGTCCGTGGCTGTGCAGGTCGATGAATCCGGGGCAGATGACCTGACCGGTCACGTCGATCGTCTGCCGGGCTTCGATCGCGTCGCGACCCCACGCCGAGACCTTGCCGTCGGTGATCGCGATGCCTCGAACCTCGTCGGTCCCCGATGCGGGATCGACGACACGGCCGCCGGTGAACACGATGTCGTGGACCTGCATCAGCGCTGCACTCCTGTCGTTGGTCGAACCGCCTGGCCCGGCGAATGTCCCGATGGTTTCACGGCTCGGGTATCGGATTCTGGTGTGAACGTCCCAAATGGAGGCCGACTCACCGTTCGAGCGGACAAGAAACGGATGCGCTCGAGTGTGAAGGTGAAAGCGAAGTTATCAATTCAGCCGATTGAGATCGATGGAGGACAGGAATGCACGTCTATGTTTCGGTGGACATGGAGGGTATCGCGGGTATCGCGACGCTCGATCAGACGATCCGCGGCGGTGGCGGCTACCACCGTGCGCAGATGCTCATGACCGCCGAGACCAATGCCGCGATCGCCGGTGCGTTCGACGCCGGTGCGACGAGCGTCCTGGTCAACGACAGCCACGGAACGATGGACAATCTGCTTCACGCCGACCTGGATCCACGGGCGCGTCTGATCTTCGGAACACCGAAGATGCAGTGCATGGCGGAGGGACTGACGTCCGATCACGACGTCGCGCTGTTTGTCGGCTATCACGCACCCGCCGGTGGGCCCGGTGTCCTGGCGCACACGTTCTCGAGCTTGTTCGCCGACGTCCGCCTCGACGGCAAGTCCGTCTCGGAGACCGACGTCAACACCCTCTACGCTGCCACCCAGGGCGTTCCCGTCGGCCTGGTGACGGGTGACGACATCATCTGCGGCTTGGTCGACGCGGCCTCGCCGACAACCGAGACCGTCGAGGTCAAGAAGGCACATGGATGGTCGGCAACCAATTCGCTGCCGCCGTCGCTGGCGTGCGAGCAGATCCGAGCAGGAGCCGAGCGCGCAGTGCGTAAGGCCGACACACTGAAGCCGGTCGAGCTGCGTGACGAATGGACCCTCGAGATCGTTCACCCCACCACCACGGGAGCTGAACTCGCCGAGGCTGTTCCCGGCTCGCGACGGATTTCGGATCGTACGATTTCGCACACACTCGGCAGCGTCGACGACATTCTCGGTCTGATCACTGTCAATGCCCGGCTTGCAGCCGCAGGCGTCTCGACGATCGTGGCAGTCGCCAATCGCACGTAGTGAAGTAGCGACTCCATCGCGAAATGCCGCCGACGCCGTGTGCGCCGGCGGCATTTGTCATCTCTTGGGGCAGAACATGTTCCGACCGACCAAACGTTGCTTCGGCTATTGGTGAAACGGACCAATGCGGTAGACGTGTTCGCTGTCACACTTCATCAGTCTTTTCAATGTTCCAGTCCATGCGGCACAAGACAATTCGGGAGGCTTGATGAAGGCGGAACGCGTCACAGTGGAAGGACCGTCGCGGGCGAGCGACGGTCCGGTTCGAAATATGATGGACAACAGGTCGATTCGTCGTACGACCACCGTTACGGTGGGGCTGCTCAGTACCATCTGGTTGATCGACATGGTGGATCGCGTCATGATCGGGCTTGCGCTTCCGATGATCGGCGACGAATTCTCGCTCAGCAGTACGCAGTTGGGTGGCGTGGTCTCGGTATTCGCGATCTTCTACATGCTCGGGCAGGTCCCCGGCGGAATGTTGGCCGACCGCTTCGGACCCAGGCCACTGTTGATCGTTGCTTTGATCCTGTGGTCGGTGTTCACAGCGTTGACAGGGTTCGCGTGGGGTCTCGTCTCGCTGATGGTCATGCGTGCGATGTTCGGCATCAGCCAGGGGCTCTTTCCAGCGGCGTCGTTCAAGGCTTTGGCTGAGCGGACCCGTCCGAAAACCAGGGCGACCGCGATGGGTTTCATGCTCGGCGCCAACAACCTCGGCCCCGGCATCGCACCGCTGATCATCGCGCCGGTCCTCATGGCCGTGGGGTGGCGTGACGCGTTCTGGCTGGTGGCGATCGTCGGCGCAGTGATCGGCACGGTGGTGTGGTTGGTGCTGCCCGCACCGCTGGACACGGAAATCTCGGAAGATCCCGAGGCAGCCTTGCAACCTCTGGCGAGCGAGCACTCTCGCGCCGCCGTGTTCAAGTCCGCGTCGGTGTGGAAGTTCGCGATTCTGTTCTGCCTGGCCAACATGTCCGCGTACGGGCTGATGACCTGGGTGCCGAGTTATCTGCTCAACGACAAGGGACTCTCGCTGATCGACACGGGAATCTTTGCCGCAATTCCCTTCATCGTCACGGCGCTGGCCACGATTGTGGGCGGGCGGTTGGTGGACAAGTACTTCCACGACCGGGCCAGGATCCTTCTGGTTCCGTGTATGGCCACGTCGGCAGTCCTTTTGTTCCTGATGACCACCGCTGACACCGTCGCGATGTTCACGTTCTACGAGACGTTGGCTCTAGGCATCAGCGGTCTGTGTTCGATGTCGATCTTCGCGATGCCGTTGCGGGCACTTCCGGCCGAATTCCTCGGTTCCGGAATGGGTTTGATCAACGGTTGTGGTCAGTTCGCCGGTTTCATCACCCCGCTCGTGATGGGATGGATGGTGGACCAGTTCTCGTACATGGCTGCATTCGGAGTCCTGGTCGGAGCGACGAGCGCTGCCGCATTGGTGGCCATGATCGTTCCGCAGACCCCGGCGAAATTCTGACAAGGAGACCGAAGATGTCGGCAACGGACGGCACACGAAAGATCGAAGACGACGTCGTCACCGATTTTTCCGAGAAGATGAGTTACGGGGCCTACCTCGGACTCGATACCCTCCTGGATTCGCAGCACCCGGTGAGCGAGCCGGAACACCACGACGAACTCTTGTTCATCATTCAGCACCAGACCAGCGAGTTGTGGCTCAAGCTGTTTCTCCACGAGATACGGGCGGCCAGAGCAGCGATCGCTGCCGACGACATTCGGGTCGCGTTCAAGCGGATCGCACGTGTCAAACACATTCAGGCCACCTTGACCGAGCAGTGGTCGGTGCTGGCGACACTGACGCCGGCGGAGTATGCGGAGTTCAGGGGCGTTCTCGGCAACTCATCGGGGTTCCAGTCGTACCAGTACCGCGCCGTGGAATTCGTGCTCGGAAACAAGAACGCGGGCATGCTGAAGGTGTTCGAATCGGATCCGTCCGCCCATCGATTGTTGGAGACCCTGCTCGGGGAGCCGACACTGTACGACGAGTTCTGGCGGTACCTGTCCAGGCAGGGGTACGACGTTCCGGCGTCGGCTCTCGAACGAGACGTCAGCGCGCCCTACGTGCGAAACGACGAACTGATTCCGCTGGTCAAAGCAATCTACGAGAACGTCGAACAGCACTGGACGGCGTACGAGGCGTTCGAGGAGTTGGTCGACCTCGAGGAGAGCTTTCAGCTGTGGCGGTTCCGGCACCTTCGGACCGTGCTGCGGGTGATCGGCATGAAGAAGGGGACCGGCGGTTCGAGTGGTGGTGCCGGCTTCCTGCAACGTGCGCTGGAGTTGAGCTTCTTTCCCGAGCTGTTTGCCGCCCGAACAGAGATCGGTACCTGACACACCTGCTTGATGACACCCAGCTGTTCGTGACACACGACGAATCCGAGCACGAAGGACAGGAGTCTTGGACAAGATCCGACAGGGTCGCTTCGACCAAGCTTGACTGCGAAGTTGCAAGTCGGTGACAGGAGAGCGTCGGAGTGGACAAGAAATCAATGGTGGCAGACCTGGCGGCGTTGGTAACCGCCGAGTCGCCCAGTTCCGATCTCGGCGCAGTCGATGCATGTGCGGACGTGGTGGCCGAAATCGGCGAACGCCACCTCGGAAGCACCCCCGAACGTATCCGCATCGACGGGCGCCAGCACTTGCGTTGGTCGTTCGGCGCGGAGCCGAAGGTGATGCTCCTGGGCCATTTCGACACCGTCTGGCCTCTCGGAACGCTCGCGGAGTTGCCCTGGTCTGTCACCGACAACATCGCCACCGGACCCGGAGTCTTCGACATGAAGGCCGGCATCGTCCAGCTCTTCCACGCGCTCGCATCGCTTCCGTCGCTCGACGGGGTGGTCGTGCTCCTCAATTCCGACGAGGAAATCGGCTCCCCGACCTCGCGCGCACTGATCGAGGAGCAAGCACGTCAGGTCGACGCGGTGCTGGTCCTCGAAGCCGCAGCCGACGGCGCAGTGAAGACCGCGCGCAAGGGTATGTCGCTGTACTGCGTCGACATCGAGGGACGCGCTGCACACGCCGGACTGGAACCGGAACGAGGTGTGAACGCTGTAGTGGAGCTCGCACACCAGATTCAGGCCGTGGTGGAGCTCGCGGACCCGGTGGCGGGAACGTCGGTGGTGCCGTCCGTGATCAGTGGCGGCACGACCACCAATACTGTTGCAGCGCAAGCGCAACTGTGGTGTGACGTTCGCATGTGGTCGGCGAAGGAACAGGAACGCATCGACCGTTCGATCCGTGCACTGACACCGGCGCTGGCCGAAAGTCGAATTTCGGTGTCCGGAGGCCCCAACCGTGGACCACTTGAATCAGTGTCTTCGGAGAAGCTGTACTTTCTCGCTCACCAGGTCAGCAGTGAGAGCGGCTTGGGGATGCTGCGCGACTGCGCCGTCGGCGGTGCATCGGACGGAAATTTCACTGCCGCAGTAGGAACTCCCACGTTGGACGGCCTCGGTGCCGTCGGCGGTGGCGCCCACGCAGCGACAGAACACGTAGAGATAGATCAGATGATCCCGCGCGCCACCTTGTTGGCCGGTCTGGTGACTCGAATCCTGGAGGGAGGACTGTGACTATGACGTCGCCGAACAATGTCCAACGCAAGACCGTTCAACCATTCGGAGGTGTATCGCCTTCACGGATGCGGCAAGCAATCAGCCAAGCCGAGCAGGCCGCCCTGCTTGCATGTGTGACTATCGAAACCGTCACCGGGCATGCCGAGTTGGAACAGGTATTCGGTCTGTTCGAGAAGGTATGGCAGCCGGAGAGCGGTAACCCTCCCGTCCATCGGGACATGATGAAAGCGCTCGCACACTCCGGTAACTACGTCGCCGGCGCGTTTCGTGGCGGCGACTTGATCGGCGGCTCGGTTGCATTCTTCGAGGAACCGCAACATCGTTCTTTGCATTCGCACATCACGGGGATCCTCCCGAACGTGCAGAACGGGCACATCGGCCTCGCGTTGAAACTGTTCCAGCGAGCGTGGGCACTGGAACGGGGAATTCTCCACGTGCGGTGGACTTTCGACCCGCTCGTCGCACGCAATGCCTACTTCAACGTCTCGAAACTCGGTGCGCTCCCGATCCAGTATCTGCCGCGTTTCTACGCGCCGATGAACGACAGTCTCAACGGCGGCGCAGACAGCGACCGATTGCTGATCGACTGGGAAATCGGTAGCAGCAAGGTTTCCGACGTCGTCGCCGGTTCGGGAGAAGTCCCGACTCCCGAGTCCTTGGGGGCGAGCGAACTGCTGTCCGTCTCCGAAGCCGGCCTGCCCGTGTTGAAGTCGACCAAGAATCGATTCGTCACGGTGGCTACACCGAATGACGTGTACACACTGCGTAAGTCGGACCCGGCGGCGGCGAACGACTGGCGCCTGGCAGTCCGCGAGACTCTCGGTGGTGTGCTCGCCGAGAACGGAGTGGTTCTCGCAGTTACCAGAACCGGAAAGTACGTGCTGGACCGTGCGCCGGGAACACAGGCAGGCAGGACAACAGCGGAGGTTACATCGTGAAGATCGACGGAGTTGAATTACGCCGGGCGGCAATGCCGTTGAAAGCGCCGTTCCGTACCTCGTTCGGCACCGAGACCACCAAGGACGTGTTGTTCGTCAAGGTAGTCACCTCGGAGTCGGAGGGCTGGGGCGAGTGCGTGGCGATGTCCGAGCCTCGCTACTGCTCCGAATACACGGACGGCGCCGCCGAAGTCCTTCGTAAGTTCCTGATTCCGTCTCTGGGTCAACTCACCGATCCCGACGTGCACGCACTGAGCGCGACGATGGAACAGTTCGCCGGGCACCCCATGGCCAAAGCGGCACTGGAAACCGCATTTCTCGACGCCGAGTTACGGGCTGCCGGGACGAGCATGTCTTCGTACCTGGGCGCGGTGGTCGATCGCGTACCCGCGGGTGTCTCGGTGGGTATCAAGAATTCGATCGATGAGCTGCTAGAGGAGGTAGGCGGGTTCCTCGATGCCGGATACCTGCGCATCAAACTGAAGATCGAACCGGGCTGGGACATCGAGCCGGTTCGCGCAGTCCGCGAGAGGTTCGGCGACGACGTACTCCTCCAGGTCGACGCGAACACCGCGTACACCCTGGCTGACGCCCGCCATCTCCAGCGGCTCGACGACTTCGACCTCCTGCTGATCGAGCAGCCGCTTCCCGAAGAGGAACTGCGCGGCCACGCCAGGCTGGCCGAGATGATGCGGACGCCGGTCTGCCTCGACGAGTCGATCACCTCCGCGAAGGTCACCGCCGACGCGCTGGCAATCGGTGCGTGCAGCGTGGTGAACATCAAACCGGGACGTGTGGGCGGTTATCTGGAATCGCGTCGTATCCACGACGTCTGCAAGGCCAACGGAATTGCCGTGTGGTGCGGCGGAATGCTCGAGACCGGAATCGGCAGGGCCGCCAACGTCGCGCTTGCCGCGCTCCCCGGATTTGTCCTACCAGGCGATACATCGGCTTCCGACCGGTACTTCGCCGAAGACATCACCGAGCCGTTCGTACTCGACAACGGTTACGTGAAGGTTCCGGAAGGACCGGGTATCGGCGTCGAACCGATCCCCGACCTGCTCGAAGCAATTACCACGTCGGTCGAATGGATCGGCATGGATCGGCTTTGACGAATCACTATGACACACTTCGTTCACCGGACGAAGGAGTGATAGACGTGGGCACCGTACGACCTCGCATCAGTTTGGTGCGGCTTCTCGAAGACGTGGGAACTACGGTGCTGAATCCGGTTGTCGGCGACCCGGAGGCGGTCCAGGAGATCGCCTCGGTGGTCATTCACGACCCCGACGACGACTCACCCTCGACACCGGACTCCATGGTGCTGCTCGTCGGCGTCACCGGAGGCGAACGTATCGCGGAGTCCGTGGCCGGCCTGGCCGAGCGCGGAGTACGCGTGGTGGTCGCGCGAGTGACCGCCGAGGTCAGCGATGCGGACCGCGAATCCGTCATCGCCTCGGGCGTCGTGCTGTTGGCCTTGGCGCGTGGAGTCTCGTGGGTTCAGCTGACAAGCCTGCTTCATTCGGTGCTCTCGGCCCGAAACGAAGTCGGGCACATCCACTCACGCGGAGGTGGCCCGGCCGGCGATCTGTTCGCCTTCGCCAACGCTGTCAGCGCACTTCTCGATGCGCCGATCACGATCGAGGACCGAAGCTCACGGGTCATCGCCTTCTCCGGCCGCCAGGAAGAAGGAGACGGTCCACGTATCGCGACCGTTCTGGAGCGGCAAGTTCCTGACCAGTACATTCGAGTGCTCGAAGAGGCCGGGGTCTTCGACCGGCTCTATCGCAGCGACGATCCGGTGTGGGTCTCGGCCGAGACCCTCGGTACCAAAATGGGTCGTATCGCCGTGTCCATCAGAGCCGGCGACGAGTTCCTCGGCTCCATGTGGGTGGCAACCGGTGAGCCGATGTCCGACGACCGGATGCGTGCTCTGCGCGATTCAGCCGGGTTGATCGCGCTGCAGATGTTGCGGTTGCGCGGCGGCGCCGACGCCGAGCGCCGACTGCGCGCAGACCTGATCGCAACCCTTCTCGACGGTGGGTCAGGTGCGGTCGACGCGATGAATCGCCTCGGTCTCGGGACCGGTCCCGCACTCGTGATGGCTTTGGGTCGTAGGTCTTTCGAAGGATCGTCGAAGCCGGACGATGCCGCCCACGTGGTGCGACTGACCGACGCTCTGGCCATGCACCTCGGCGCCGTCCACTCGCAGTCGGCGGCAGCCTTGGTCAACGGAACCGGCTACGCGGTGCTGTCTGTGCGAGGGCATTCCCCGGCCGAAGCCGAGTTGCAGGCGTTCCGTGTGGCCTCGGACTTCCTGGACCGCACCGGAGCGTCCGGCGACACGATCATCGGGATCGGCCGGGTCGTGACCAGACCGGCGCAGCTGAGCCGATCGAAGCGCGACGCCGAACATGCCCTCGAAGTGTTGTTGGCGGGACGAGCGTCGGGCAGCGTCGCCACCTTCAGTAGCGTCCACGTCGATGCCATCCTGTTGGAGATCGCGTCGGAAGCTGCAGCCGAAGGGTTCTCGGACCTCGGACCGATCGAGGCGATCGCCAGCCACGACGCCGCTCATGCGACCTCGTTCGTGGACACTCTCGATGCGTGGCTCAACGCGTTCGGTGATGTCGGTGACGCCGCGGCGTCATTGCACGTGCACCCCAACACCTTTCGGTATCGTCTCAGCAAGTTGAAGGGTATGGCCGCGTTGGATCTCGACGACCCCAACGTCCGCTTCCGGTTGATGGTGCATCTTCGTCTGCGCGGTCCACGCTAGCTCGAAAGCCGAAAAATGCGGGTCGCACTGATTTCTCAGCGCGACCCGCATTCTTTGTCAGTGGGTTCGGATCAGCTGTTGTTGCGAAGTGCTTCGACAGCGATGCGGCCGACGGTTCCGATGGAGGCGTCGATCTTCGGGGCGCGGTGGGTGAGCTCGTGGGACTTGGTGAAGACACCGACGGCGTAACGCTTGCCGTCCGGGTACGCCACGACGCCGGCTTCGTTTCGTACCAGTCCCAGCGTTCCGGTCTTGGCGGCGACAGTGACCTCGTCGGGGAAACCGGACGAAAGGCGGTGCGGCCAGACCTGCTTGCTCATGATGGTTCGGACCTCTTCACAAGCCGATGCGGGGCCGGCTTCGTCCCTCCAGATTGCAGCCAGCAACATTGTGATCTCACGAGGAGTACTGGAATTGGAGCGGGCGGGATCCATGACGGAAATTGTCCGAAGAATTTCGATGGGGGGCATTTCCAGCAAGGTGCCCTTGTCGACGCCGAGGTCGTCGTAGACCGTCTTGAAGAGGCCTCGGCAGTCACGGACCAAGTTGGTCTTCTCCAAACCGAGCCCGCGCAGCGTTGCGACGATGTTGTCGAGTCCGAGACGTTCGTACAAGAAATCCGTGGCGGCGTTGTCGCTGAAGCTCATCATGAGCAGGGCGAGGTCTCGCCAGCTTGCAGTCACGTCGTCGGCGCAGCCGCCGATACCGATGCCGCCGGAGCGGAACTCGGAGGTCACCGTGGCGTGCTCGGTCGGATCAAGGGTGCCTGCCGCTACTTCACGGGCGTACTGAAGCACAACAGGAATCTTGAAAACGGAGGCGAGGATGACACCTTCGTCCGCGCCGTAGCCGAACTCTTCGCCGGAATCGATGTCGCGTGCGTGGACGTAGGCATCGGTCTTCGCTTCGGCGAGTACAGCAGCGATCTCCTGCTGTGCGCTCTCAACGTACGTGGCGGTTTCGGTCATTCGAGAAGCCCTTTCGTCGGTATCCATGTATCTGGGTTATTCGTGGATCTGACGATAGTGAGTCGACGACGGGGGGTCTTGTACGAATCGACGAAGGTTGGCGCACGGTTCGGTGCTGATGCGCCGAATCATCCGGGCGTCGGGGTGTTCTCCGGATCAGGACGCATAAGTTTCGAGGCGACATCCGACCAGTTCGGCGACGGCGCTGCGTCGCTTGTCGGAGACCACGCCTGCCAACAGGAGGGTGAACAATTCGTCGATACGGTCGTTCAAATCGCTTCGTCTGGTGAGCACGTTCGAAACCAGTTGAACGCCGGTGAATGCCGAGATCACCACGCGACCCACCGATTCCGGCTCCACATCGTCGCGGATGTCGCCTTCGAGCTTCGCGGCCTCGGCCAGTTTTCGAAGCTCGCGGATCCACGCGACGTACGGGCCTTGCGAACCGTCGGCAGAGGCCAACTCGAGGGTAAGTCGGATTCCCGCACGAACAATAGGTTCTGCGACGAGTTGGCGGCCCATCTCATGGCACACCATAACGAGCTGTTCCAGTGCCGGTGCGCCTGTGGCTGCAACTGCGGTGAAGGCACTGATCGAGATCTGGTGCTGTTCTTCGATCACCGCCTGAGCCAGTTCGTCTTTGGACGAGAAGTGAAAATAGACCGCGCCCTTGGTCATCTGCGCCGCGGACACGATGTCATTCATGCTCGTGCTGCCGTACCCCGTGACTTCGAACCGATCAGCAGCACCTTGAAGAATCTGTCGGCGACTGATCTTGGCACGTTCCTGCATTGCTCCCTTGTCCTCCGACTGTTAACACGTGAACCAGTTTTAGGGCCCTAGGTCCCGGACCAGCGACCCACGGTAGCAGCGAATCTCGTGCTCGCGCGACAGCGCGAAACGGACTGTTCGGTGTGCAATCGCAGGTCACGGTCGGTAGGAGCGACAAATGCGACCGCCGCAACCTCCGTTGGAGGCTGCGGCGGGGAGTCCAGTTATCGGCCAGCGAAATTCGGTCGAAGGTATGCGATCAACGAGTCGAGACAGTTGCCTCGAAGCCGAGGTCGCGTAGCGCCGACTTGAGTTTGGACTGTGCCTCGTCGAGAGATTCGGGTGACGGCGAGGTGTCGGCGCCACTGATGTCGAAGTTCCCCATGTCGTATGCGGGGAAAACATGAACGTGAAGATGCGGAACTTCCAGACCTGCGATGAGGAGACCCGACCGAGGCGCGTCGAACGCCTTACGCACGGCTTGGCCGAGGTTGCGGGCAACAGCGGTGACCTTGGCAAAGAGTTCAGGATCCACGTCCTGCCACTGATCGACCTCGGCTCGCGGAACCACAAGCACGTGGCCCTGCGTTACCGGCGCGATGGTCAAGAACGCGACGACGTCCTCGTCCTCCCACACGAAACGTCCTGGTAGATCCCCGTTGATGATGGCACTGAAGACTGAAGGCATATCCCGAGATTAGCCCGCGTCCGGTTGCCAGGAAACTCCCAGGCTGGACGCAGGTTCGTCGGAGCCGGCCCGATAAATCTAGGACGCATGACGACAGAAGCCATGCAGACCGCGGGCAGCACGGACGCAGAGGAGGTCTCCGCGACGACTGTAGTGCTGGACGTGGTCGTCCCGGTATACAACGAAGAGGCAGGCCTCGAGACGTGCGTGCGGCGCCTGCGCCGGCATTTACGCACGCAGGTGCCATTCTCTGCACGAATTACCATCGCGGACAACGCCAGTGTCGACGGCACGTTGGCACTCGCCCGTTCCCTCGCCGAAGAATTCGACGACGTCCGGGTCGTCCACCTGGATGCGAAGGGTCGTGGTCGAGCACTGCGGCAGGTATGGAGCGACTCCGATGCCGACGTGGTCGCGTACATGGACGTCGACCTCTCGACCGACCTCAACGCCCTGATGCCGTTGATTGCTCCGTTGCTCTCCGGACACTCGGACATCGCCATCGGTTCCCGGCTGGCACGATCGTCCCGCGTGGTGCGCGGCCCCAAGCGTGAGTTCATCTCACGTAGCTACAACCTCATCCTCCGAAGCGCACTGCATGCTCGCTTCTCCGACGCCCAGTGCGGATTCAAAGCCATGCGCGTCGATGTTGCACGGCAACTACTTCCGCTGGTGGAGGACACCGGGTGGTTCTTCGATACCGAATTGCTGGTGCTGGCCGAGCGAGCGGGCATGCGGATTCACGAGGTCCCTGTCGACTGGGTGGACGACCCGGACAGCCGGGTGGACATCATTGCCACGGCAGTTGCCGACCTCAAAGGTGTGGTCCGTGTCGGGCGAGCACTGTCTACTGGTTCCCTTCCATTGGCCGAGCTCAGGGCTAGTTTCGGACGTGAACCGTTGGTTCCCGGAGTTCCACGAGGAATGGTCGGGCAGCTCTCACGCTTTGCCGTGGTGGGAGTCATTTCGACGCTCGCGTACGCGCTGCTCTACCTCGCTCTGCACTCGATCATGGGTGCGCAGTGGGCCAACGCCGTCGCATTGCTGGTGACCGCGGTATTCAACACCGCCGCCAACCGGGCCTTCACCTTCGGGATCCGAGGGTCGGAAGGATCCGCTCGTCACCAGATGCAGGGCCTGCTCGTGTTCGGGTTCGGTCTACTGCTCACCAGCGGATCGTTGTTCGTGCTCGACGTCATGGCGCCCGATGCTTCCAAGCACGTGGAGCTTGCCGTACTCGTCATCGCCAATCTTGTTGCCACAGTCAGTCGATTCATCGCACTGCGCTGGGTGTTTCGCACCGCACAATCCGTAGGAGCCAATCGATGACCGCCACTGCAGAGACACTCGCCGCGCCGCTGCCGGCGCCGGAACCGCAACGTCAGGTGCGCTGGGAACCGTGGGCACTGGGAGTGTTGTTGGTGGGCACCGGAGTCGCCTACATCTGGGGCCTGGGCGCGTCCGGATGGGCCAACTCGTTCTATGCTGCTGCGGTACAGGCAGGTTCGGTGTCTTGGAAGGCTTTCTTCTTCGGCTCCTCGGACGCTGCAAACTCGATCACCGTCGACAAGCCGCCCATGTCCCTGTGGTTGATGTCGCTGTCGGTTCGCATCTTCGGACTCAATTCCTGGGCGATGTTGGTGCCGCAGGCACTCCTCGGGGTCGGATCGGTTGCACTGTTGTGGGGAACGGTTCGACGGTATTTCGGTGCGGCCGCCGGCCTCCTCGCAGGCCTGGTACTTGCGCTCACACCCGTAGCGGCGCTGATGTTCCGGTTCAACAACCCGGATGCTCTGCTGGTGCTCCTGATGATCGCAGCAGTGTGGGCGATGATGCGCGCCGTGCAGGACGGCCGCACCCGCTGGCTCGTGTTGGTCGGTATCTTCTGCGGATTCGGTTTTCTGACAAAGCAATTACAGGTCATGTTGGTGGTTCCACCGCTGGCGCTCACCTATCTGATCGCCGGACCGCCGAAACTGGGTAAGCGCGTACTCCAACTGTTCGCGGCACTGGGCGGACTGATCGTCTCCGCCGGATGGTGGTTGGCAATCGTCGAACTGTGGCCGGCCGACTCGCGTCCGTGGATCGGTGGTTCACAGAACAATTCGATTCTCGAACTGACGCTCGGCTACAACGGGCTCGGGCGCTTGAGCGGCAACGAGACCGGAAGCGTCGGCGGCGGCGGAATGCGCGGTGCTGGTGATGCTGCGGCCGGCGCTGCTGCGGGCGGTTTCCCCGGCATGGGCGAGGCCGCAGGTGGTATGGCCGGGGGAGGTATGGCACCAGGTGGTGGGGCCGGCGGTGGTATGTGGGGGAGTACCGGCATTACCCGACTGTTCGAATCGGCCCAGGGCGGACAGATCGCCTGGTTGATTCCTGCTGCACTGATACTTCTGGTGGCTGGAATCGTGCTGCGAGGCAAGGCACCCCGCGCTGACACGCAGCGTGCGTCATTCATCGCCTGGGGGCTCTGGCTGTTGGTGACCGGACTGACCTTCAGTTTCATGGCGGGAATCTTCCACGCCTACTACACCGTTGCGCTGGCGCCGGCGATCGCCGCGCTGATCGGTTCAGGATCGGTAGTGGCGTGGCGTCATCGTGACGTCCTCTGGGTTCGCATCATTCTGGCGGTGTCCTTGGCCGCAACCGTCGCGATGGCGTGGGTACTGCTCGGACGCTCGCCTTCGTTCGTACCGTGGCTTCGCTGGACCATTCTGGTGGTCGGCATCGTCAGTGCCGTGGCAGTGCTGATTCCGGCAGTGACGCGAGGTCGATTGGCTGTGGCAGTGATTCTCGCAGCGATCTTCACCGGTCTGGCAGGTCCGACTGCATACGCGATCGACACGATCAACACTCCGCATACCGGTTCCATAGTTTCGGCCGGACCGAGCGTCGAAGGTGGAATGGGCGGGCCCGGCGGAGGCTTCGGTGGATTCGGTGGCACGGCTGATGGCGGTAACCGTCGGACTGACGGGGCTGGGACCGGAATGCCGGGCACGCCCCCTGTAGGAATGGGTCAGATGCCCGGTGGTGCAACAGTTCCGGGCGGTACCACGCCGACCACCGACGGAACGCGGGGCGCAATGGGAGGCGGTGCCGGTGGTCTACTGCAGGGCAGCACGCCGGGAGCCGCTGTTGTGTCCACTCTCGAAGAGAACTCCGACCAGTTCACGTGGGTAGCCGCGGCAATCGGGTCCAACAGCGCATCGGGTTATCAGCTTGCGACGCAGTCACCGGTCATGGCTATCGGAGGGTTCAACGGGAGCGATCCGTCGCCGACGCTCGCGCAGTTCCAGCAGTACGTGGCAGAGGGCAAGATTCACTTCTTCATCGCCGGCGGTGGGATGGGTGGCGGTATGAACGCCGAAGGCACCGCTACCGCTATCTCGACGTGGGTGACCGAAAACTTCACCGCCACAACGGTGGACGGAGTAACCCTCTACGACTTGACGGTTGCAGGCTGACCAACAGGAACGCACGCCAGGTCCGCATCGGAGGTGCTTCCTCCGATGCGGACCTGGCGTGAAGTTGTATGCCTGAGGTTCGTCCTCAGGTTTTGAAGGTGGTGTTCGCCGGCCGTGGGTGCTGCTGCGGGTCGATCGAGGGTGGCGGGATGAACCACGGTTTGTTGTCGACACCGATTCGGATCACCCATTTCCCGACGAACCCGGCTTTTCGGTGCATCAACCGATGATGTGAACGGCACAGCAGCACCAGGTTGTTCATCACCGTCGGGCCACCGTTCGCCCAGTGCCGGATATGGTGCGCATCAGTCCACGCGGGCACGCATGTGCAGCCCGGGAACGCGCAGCCTCTGTCTCGGGCAATCAACGCCACTCGCTGTTCGGCGGTGACCAACCGTTTTCCTGGTTGCGCATCGAGCGGTGCCCCATGATCGTCGAGCAGAACGGTCGACAGGAAACAATCACACCCGAGAAGCCTGGTCTGCGACACCGACAGCGGTCCGAGCCAGGGCATGTGCCCGACATCAAGATCCGACACAGCCATTCCGTCATCAGCAGTGGAGGGTGCTGCGGCGCAGTCCCGATGCTCAGCGAGATCACGGGCGTTGATGTGCACGTTCACGTGCGGGCGCTGACCACCGTCGGTGCCGGTTTTGGCGCAGTCGAGGTACCGGCGGATCAGTTCGGTGAACCCGTCGGCCGTCCGCTTGGCCGCCGACCGAGCATCCGGGGTTCCATCCGGTGCCGGGGTGGGCATCGTCAGATTCGACAACGCCGACAGCAGCATTTCACCGGTCAGGGCATCGAAATCACCACGCACCACCACCCGACCGTTCAACGTCGACGCGATCCGCAACTCGTTGAGATCGACATCCTCGGCGGGCGGGATCTCATCCGATTCGAACAACCGCTCCAACGTCGCGATCACGTTCCGCACTTTCGTCGTCGTCGCCTCCACACCCGACGCAGCCGCCAACAACAAATCGATGCACTTCGGTAGCGCCTCCTCCGGCATCCCCTTCGGCGGTGACTCACAGAACGCCACGATCAACACAGCATGATCGAACGAGCAATCCCCGCCATCGAACCGAGCAGCCACCGCCGGAAACGGCCGCAACGCCGCACCCAACGCGGCGATCTTCTTCCCGTCCCGAACCTGCAGCATCGTGTTAGCCGCCAACCACGCACCCACCCCGCGACTGGCAATCACCTGATCATCCGGGCGCAACGACAACTCGTCCACCACCGCCACCCGCACAGCCTCGAGACGCAGAATCTCCGCACTCGCTTCGACAGCAGCAGCACGCAACTCGGCAGCAGTCAACTGCCACAGGCGTCCGCGTAACCCCACCGCAGAACCAGACACCACATCCGACAACAAGACGCTCATTGAATCCCCCGATCCCCTCCCCAAACCATACTCGAACACGTGTTCGAGTCAAGGGCCGATTTCGCAGGGGCTAAGCGCTAATAATGTCGAGGTCGTGGACAACGTCGCAGCAGGCGCCGAGCAATTCGCGATCATGGCTGATGAGTAATACGCCGACGCCGGTTTCGGCGGCGCGACTCTCGATCAACCGAATGAGCGCGGCCGTCGTGGCGGCGTCGAGCATCGCCGTCGCCTCGTCACAGATGAGGTATTTCGGTTGTTGCGCCAGCGATCTCGCCAGGCAGGCGCGCTGTAGTTGGCCGTCGCTCACCTGGTGTGGTCTGCGCGACAAGAGATCGGGAGTGAGGCCCACTTCTGCTGCCAGCGCGGCCACATCGATTGACCTACTGGCAATGTCACCGGGTTGGCCGATGATCGAGGCGAGCGTCTGCCGAGGGTCGGTCGATGCGCGAGGTGACTGAAACAGCATGGACACCGTGCCGCGTAGTGCCGCGGGTACCGAGAATTTGGTACCCACAACGGGTGATCCGTCGATCCGCACCTCGCCTGACCACGGTGCGTCCAACGTGGCGAGAATCCTTGCAAGTGTTGTTTTTCCGGTGCCCGAAGTCCCGCTCAGGCCGATCAGCCTTCTCGGCGGAATTTCGAGCGAGACGTTCTCGAGCACCGGTCGGTTCCGGTGGTAACCGCTGGTAATTCCCAGAGCTTGCAAACTCATGTCAGCCCACCTTCCGCAGCGTTCGGTACGTGCGGTCACCCAATGTGACGAGTTCGGTCGGGCCACCGGATTGTTTCGACTCCGGGCGTCGTAGGTGATAGACGCACTCCTCGGGGAGATCGGTGAGTTGCGGTGGCGATCCCGGCATGGGAGTCAAACCTCTGGAAGGTAAGGCGCCGAGAAGGTCTCGGGTGTAATCGTGAAGCGGATCTTTGAACACCAGCGCGGCCGGGCCGGTCTCCATGATGCGTGATGCGTACATGACGGCAAGTCGATCAGCGACACCGCTGCGGGTGAGGGATGCCAGGTCATGGGTGATGAGCAGGACCGCCGCTCCGGCGTCCGCGCACTCTCGAAGTAATCCCATGACGTGGTCGGTGAGTTCGCGGTCGAGGTTGGCGGTGGGTTCGTCTGCGACGATCACCGACGGATTCCCGGCCAGCGCACCGGCAATGGCCACGCGTTGCGCCATGCCGCCCGACAGTTCGTGCGGGTAGCAGTCCAGGGCCGACGGTTCGAGTCCGACGCGAAGTGCCAAGGCATCGCAAGTGTGATCGCTGCCGAGTGCGTCGATCGTCTCCTGTAGCTGCGATCGCGCAGTGCGGACGGGGGTGAGATGTGTTGCGGCGGATTGTGGAACGAGAGCCACGTGCCGCCCACGGAACGCGGCGCCGGAGAAGACGTCGATCTCGAGGTCCGGTGTTCCGACGGTGACCGTTCCGGTTCGAGAAGCATTCGGCGGCAACATGTTCATGACCGAGGTGGCGATGATCGACTTGCCACACCCCGATTCCCCGACAAGTGCGGTCACCGTGCCAGCTTGAACGTCGAGGTCGATGTCGCTCGCAGCGTGAACTACCGATCCTCCGAGTAGAGGGATCCTGACGGTGAGAGATTCGATG
Source organism: Rhodococcus sp. IEGM 1302 (assembly GCF_030056935.1). NCBI lineage: Bacteria > Bacillati > Actinomycetota > Actinomycetes > Mycobacteriales > Nocardiaceae > Rhodococcus > Rhodococcus sp. IEGM 1302. Next base: position 164,738 of record NZ_JASHKY010000004.1, read on the forward strand.
CGCAGGCCGTGGTTCACAGTCGCAACTCCGAAGGTCGAGGGGGCGTGAGCATCGACCGCAGGGCCGAACCGGCGACGGCAACTGCGACGGTGGCGATCACGAGAACTGTGGCGGGGAATACCAGCGTCCACCAACCGCCGAGGAGCAGAGAACTGCGTGCCTCTTCGAGAAGCGTCCCGAGACTGGGCTTGTGCGGGGGAAGGCCGAATCCCAGGAAGGACAACGTCGATTCGTGCCAGACGGCGTGGGGCAGCAGGAGAACGACTGCGATCAAAGCCTGTGGCGCCGTCGCCGGCACGAGGTGGCGCATGATCACGTGACGTCGACTGGCTCCCGCGAGAATGGCGGCGTCGATGTAGGGACGCTCGCGCAGACTCAAGATCTCGGAGCGGATGATCCGGGCCACTTGGGTCCAGTGGGTCAGTGCGATCGAAAGCACGATGGCGGCAATGCTTCCACGGAACATCGCGACGATGACGATGCCGAGCAACAGGTGGGGGAGTGCGTTGACGGCATCGGTGCCGCGCATGACGAACCTGTCCACCCAGCCGCCGACCAGTCCGGCCGTAGTGCCGACGGCGACGCCGATCACCGTGGCGAGCAGTGCGCAGGCGAGTGCGATCAGAAGTGAGGTTCTGATGCCTGCAGCTATGCGCACGAATAGATCTCGGCCCGCCGAGTCAGTTCCGAACGGGTGATCGAACGACGGAGCCAGGCGAGCCGCCGAGAAGTCTGTGACTCGGTCGTCGACGTCGGCCAACCATGGGACCAACGCCGCGTACAGCGCCACGAGGATCAGCACGCCGACGGCGATCTTGAAGCGTCGTTCAGCCATCGGTACTCACTCTCGGGTCGAGTACTGCAACGAGGACGTCGGCAATTAGTGAGCCGAGCATGACCGTCAATGTCGTACCGACGGTGAGGAACGCGAGCAGTGCCATGTCGAGGTCACGGGCTGACGAGACGATGGCGCCGGCGATCCCTGGCCAACTGAAGACCTCTTCCACCAGCACTGCCCCGACTATCAGCTCGGGCAGTCGCACGCCGACGATGTTCACGAAAGGCGCCAGTGAGGTCGGCAGTATGTGGCGTTTCGTGATGGTCGGCGTCGGGATTCCGCGTGCTACGGCGCCCGCGACAAATCCCTCACTTTTCGAACCCACGACGGATTCTCGGACCGCGAGTAGGAGCCACGGCATCTGCGAGATGGAGAGGACCGTCACCGGTAGGACCAAGTGCCGGATCACCTGTCCCGGTGTGGGATCGGCACCCCCGTCGGTCAACCCGGCGACCGGGAGCCAGCCGAGAGTCAACGCGAAGAGCGCGATGGCACCCAGCGACAAGACAAACGGCGGAAGTCCTTGGACCACGACGCTCAGCCCGGACACGGTCTTGTCCAAGAATCCTCCACTGCGGATTCCGGCGAGAACACCGAGTGTCAGCGAGGCGAGAATCGCGATGAGGAGCGAGATACCGACCAGCAGCAGGGTCCATGGCAGACGCTCGGAGATAACTTGGGAAACAGGCTGATTGAACGATCTGGAGATCCCGAGATCACCGGTGAACACGCCCTGGAGCCAATTCCAGTACGTGCTGTACCAGGGGTTGTCGAAACCCATCTGATCGGCGATCAACGCTTTGTCCGCGTCGCTGGTCGTCATGTATCGCGTGCCCAGGTAGCCGACAAGTGGATCGAACGGTGAGATCGCGGCGGCGGCAAAGAGTCCCGCGGACACCACGGCGATCACCGGCACGATGAACAACGCCCGCCGACCGACCATCGTGAGGATGGCCTTTCGGCGGGAGTTGCCACGGTGGTCGAGCGATTGCCGCGCGTCTACCCGAACGTCGACCGCTGTCATTGCCCTCTGGCCCACGTCTGCAGTGACCACCACGGGCCCCAGGTCACACCGTGTGAGTGTGGCTCGAGTACAGGTCCGGACATCTGCCAGTCGGAATCCTTCGAAACGTACGTATGGTCGAGGAATACGAGGATGACAAATCCGGGATCCTCGACGTACGCCTGCTGCACGTCGCGATACGCGGCGTCACGCGTTGCCTGATCCAGGCTGCGGCGTCCTACTTCCAAGCCTGCGTCGACTGCTGGATTGGAGTAGTCGCTGGCGTTGTCGTAGATGCTGCCGACCCCGGGCGCTATGTACTTCGAGTTCAGCGCGTCGTACGCCTGCGTGTCTGGATCGAAAGGTTCGTCTCCACCACCGAGAAGCGTCGAATCCTGGTTGATTCGAGGGTCTATGCGGTCCCAGGAGAGCGCTTCGAGATCCACCTCGATGCCGACAGCGAGAGCATCGGAGGCAAATGCCTGAGCGAGATCACGTCGAACGGTGTCGACGGAGTTGTACATGATCGTGAACTGCGCCCGCTGACCGTCTTTCGAACGGATTCCGTCGGCACCTTCGATCCAGCCCGCTTCGGTGAGAATTCGCTCGGCCTCGGCCGGGTCGTAGGCGAAGGTTGCGTTCGGGTTGTACGAATCGCCGTAGACCTCGGGGATCGGAGTGGCGGCGACGCGGCCGTGTCCGCCCAGGACGTTGTCGATCATCGACTGGCGATCGGCGGCGAGGTTGAGCGCCATCCGTACGGCTTTGTCGCCTGCCACGGGATTGTTCGTCGGAAGTGAGAGACCGCGCCAGTCCGCTGACTGATGGGCAGTCACCGACATGTTGTCTTTGCCCGAGAACGTATTGGCAAGCAGTGGAGGGAGATTGGTTCCGTCAATCTCGCCGGATACCATACGTTGGGCGCGGGTGTTGTCGTCCGGAACGTAGAGGAGAGTGAGCTTCTTGATCTCCGGTGCACCGTCCCAGTAGTTCTCGTTCGCCTCGAAGACCGCTCGATCCGGTGAGAGATCGACGAGTGTGTACGGACCCGTACCGACAGGCGCGGTGTTCAACGGCGATTCGGCGGCCAGTCCGGGTGTCGCGAGGGATTCCGACGGGACCATGCCGATCAGCATCTTCGTCAGCAGGGGCGCATACGAGTAGGCGAGACGAAACTCGACTGTGCTGTCGTCGACGGCCACGACGTCGCTGATCATGTCGTACGACGACCGCGCTTCGGAGGCGGAAGCGGGATCGAGGATCGCCTTGTACGTGGCAACCACGTCGTCGGCGTCGAAGGTCGACCCGTCGGAGAAGGTGACCCCGTCGCGGAGTTTGACCGTCCAGACTGTCGCGTCGGCATTGGCAGTGGGCATCTCCGCGGCCAGAGACGGCTCGAATCCCGGCATGCCGGTCCCTCCGGTGAGCCGGACGAGGCCGTCGTACATCTTGGCCTCACCGGCAGCGCCGAAGCCTGCGACCGGGTTGTAGCCGCCCAGCTCGTAGCCGTCGGCCAAGACCAGGCCGTCGCTGTTGCCCGAGGAGTCGGTGCCAGTCGGGCTACTGCACGACGTGATCAGAAGTGCGCCGATTGCGGCGGTTGCGGTGAGCGTCAGAACGCCTGGTTTGTGGAGTTTCACGGGTGTCCTTTCCTTGGTGGACAGGTGTACGAAAACATCTGTTCACCTATTCAGGTATTCATATGATCTCATCTCGAAACGGATATTTCGCACAAAGGCCGAACGCTGGGACCTTGGCCCCGCCAGTGGCACTCCGAGAGCCCTGTTATCGCAGGCCGTAGTCTGTTCACCGTGCGCGTACTAGTAATCGGCTCCGGAGCCCGTGAACATGCCCTCCTTCTCTCTCTTGCTCGCGATCCAGGTGTCACGGCCCTGATCTGCGCGCCTGGCAATGCCGGGATCGCAAAAATCGCCGAGCAGCACCCCATCGACGTCGCTTCGGGTGACGCGGTTACCGCGCTGGCCCAGAAGGTCGAAGCCGACCTCGTCGTCATCGGACCCGAGGTTCCGCTGGTCCTCGGTGTCGCAGACGCGGTGCGCGCAGCAGGTATCGCCTGCTTCGGGCCTTCGGCCGACGCCGCCCGCATCGAGGGATCGAAGGCTTTCGCCAAGGACGTGATGGCTGTCGCCGGCGTCAAGACCGCTCACAGTGAGATCGTCGACAATCCGGCCAAGCTCGACGAAGCACTCGACCGCTTCGGTCCCAACTGGGTGGTCAAGGACGACGGATTGGCCGCGGGTAAGGGCGTAGTCGTCACGACGGATCGTCTCGCCGCGCGCGATCATGCCGCAGAACTGCTCGAGACCGGACACCCGGTTCTCCTCGAGTCCTTCCTCGACGGTCCGGAAGTTTCGCTCTTCTGCCTCGTCGACGGCGAAACCGTGATCCCGCTGCTCCCGGCTCAGGACCACAAGCGAGTAGGCGACGGAGACTCCGGACCCAACACCGGCGGCATGGGCGCGTACACCCCATTGCCGTGGCTGCCCGACGAGATGGTCACGCAGATCGTCGACGACGTCGTCAAGCCTGTCGCTGCCGAGTTGGTCGCGCGCGGTAGCAGTTTCTCCGGCCTTCTCTACGCCGGTCTGGCGATCGGTGTCGACGGCCCGGCCGTCGTCGAATTCAACTGCCGGTTCGGTGACCCCGAAACTCAGGCCGTGCTTGCTCTCCTCGAAACGCCGCTGGGCGGTCTACTCAATGCGGCCTCGACCGGAACACTCGATTCGGTCGGTCCGTTGCAGTGGCGCGACGGTTCCGCTGTCACGGTCGTGATTGCCGCGGAGAACTACCCGTCAACCCCACGCACCGGCGACGTGATCACCGGAGCCGACGCCGACGGAGTCCTGCACGCCGGTACCAAGAAGCGTGAAGACGGTGCCGTCGTCTCGGCCGGCGGGCGTGTGCTGAGTGTTGTCGGAGTGGGCAAGGATCTGACCGAAGCTCGCGACGACGCCTACGCAAAGATCGCCGACGTCAAGCTTCCCGGCGGTCATTTCCGCAAGGACATCGGGCTCGGCGCCGTCGAAGGTCGCATCTCAATTCCCTGACTCGTTCTTTCGGAGGGCCGGTGAACTTTCTGTTCATCGGCCCTTTTCATGGAAAATCAACGGTTCCTTGAAGTTACCCACGAGTATGGACTTCTCGTTCGGTTTCTCCCGGTATATCTCAGCGCGGGGGTCACGGAAAGAGAAGGGCACACTTGAGCATTCGCGCTGGATCCAACGAACGGCACGCACGTACCAATTCCACGCTCTCGCGTAGAAACTTCTTGGCAGCAACAGGATTAGCTGTGGGGGCCGCCGCACTCTCGTCCTCGTGGACCACGGCGGCCGCTGCGCCCAGACGAGCATTGAACGACGGAGACCGTGTCCCCGCGCTCGTGATCGGCAGTGGATACGGCGGTGCCGTTGCGGCACTTCGCCTGACACAGGCCGGTATCGACACGCACATGGTCGAGATGGGGAAGTCGTGGACCACACCAGGGTCCGACGGCAAGATCTTCTGCCCGATGCTCTCGCCCGACGGTCGGTCCTTCTGGCTCAGAGACCGTACAGTTCAACCGGTTTCACACTTCTCCGGCGGCTCGGTGGACAAGAACATCAGCCGCTACGTCGGTGTTCTCGACGCCGAGGACTTCGGCGGGATCAAGGTCTACCAGGGCCGAGGGGTCGGCGGTGGGTCGCTGGTCAACGGCGGTATGGCCGTCACACCCAAGCGTAACTATTTCGAAGAGATCCTGCCCGGTGTCGATTCCAACGAGATGTACTCGACGTATTTCCCGCGCGCGAACGCTGCGCTCGGAGTCAACAACATCGACCCGGCCTGGTTCGAATCGACCGAGTACTACAAGTTCGCGCGGACGGGGCGAAAGACCGCTGAGAGATCCGGTTACACAACAACGTTCGTGCCGAATGTCTACGACTTCAACTACATGAAGCAAGAAGCTGCCGGCCAGGTCACCAAGTCCGCTCTGGTCAGTGAGGTCATCTACGGCAACAATGCCGGAAAGAAATCTCTGGACAAGACGTACCTCGCTGCGGCATCCGCCACCGGCAAGCTCACCATTTCAGCTCTGCACGTCGTGACCTCGGTTTCCCCGGCCGCGACCGGCGGTGGCTATCAAGTGGTGATGAACCAGATCAACGAGCAGGGCAATACCGTCGGCACCAAGACAGTGACGGCGGACAAGGTCTTCTTCGCGGCCGGCAGTATCGGGACCAGCAAGCTCCTGGTCGCGATGAAAGCGCAAGGGCAGCTGGCGAATTTGCCGGGTGCAGTTGGACAGGAATGGGGTCACAACGGCAACGTGATGGTGGGCCGCGCCAATCACATGTGGGACGCCACCGGTGCGAAGCAGTCGGCGATCCCCGTGATGGGTATCGACAACTGGGCCGACACATCCGCTCCCGTCTTTGCGGAAATCGCACCCTTCCCGGCCGGTACCGAACTGTGGGTCAGCCTGTACTTGGCGATTGCCAAGAATCCGCAACGTGCTCAGTTCCAATTCAACTCGGCAACAGGCAAGGTCGGATTGAACTGGCAGCGCTCGCAGAACCAGCCGTCGATCGACATGGCGAAGAAGCTCTTCGACAAGATCAACAAGAAGGAAGGCACGATCTACCGGACCGACCTCTTCGGCCCGACGCAGACGTGGGGCGATCAGTTGACGTACCACCCCCTCGGCGGTTGTGTGCTCGGCAAGGCGACCGACGGCTACGGTCGTCTGCCGGAGTACCCGGGTCTGTACGTCATGGACGGATCCCTCGTACCGGGCAATGTGGGAGTCAATCCGTTCGTCACCATCACCGCTCTGGCCGAACGGAATATCGAGAACATCATTGCGAACGACATGAACTAGGGCGGTAACTCGTCAGCAGGTGCGGTGCGGTGCGGCAGGTGCTGCACCGCACCGCTTCTGTATGTCCCGGAGTGTCATCGCGGCGCGTGATCTCGCAATGATCGATTGACTCGGTCGAGGATACCGACGGCAGTGGTCAATGTGTCGAGGGCGCCCTCGTCGAGGGACGCCAATTCTTCGGCGAGAACGCCGATGCGTAGTTCGGATCGACGGTCTCGTCGCGCGCTTCGCTCGTCCTTCACGAAAAGTGTGCTCACTCGGCCGTCCGTGGGATCGGGTCGCCGTTCGATCAGGTCTTTGTCGGAGAGTGTGCGCACCAGCGTGCTGACGGTGTTCGGGCGTCTGGAGAGACGATCGGCCACGGCCCCGATGCGAGTGCCCGGATGGTGTGCGACATCGTGAAGTACTTCGGATTGTGCCTCTGGCAGAGTCGCGTCGGTACCCGACGTATCCATGTATTCCCGCAGCGCTCGACGCAATTCGAACGCCGCAGCGATGAGTGATCTCGATGCTTCTTCCGCGGTGGGCACGTGATCAGAGTAGCGATCGACCCCGTGTGATCCTCGCCCTGGAACTGTATCTGACACAGATATAGTTTACAGTTCTTCATAGGGTAGGGTCACCTAACCATGACGGAAGATGAAGCTGTCATGCTTCACGACGTACGGGACACGATCATGAATTTTCGAAAGAAGTCACGCAGTGTAATGCTGATCGGCGCACTGACATTGGTGGCAGCTCTCAGTGGCTGCTCGAGCGAGGACGCGTCGCCCACAGATGCCGAGATCAGTGCGTCGGCTCCGGCGGACTCTGCGTTTGTCGCTCCGCGAGAAGTCCCGGTTGGAATGGGGAGCGGAAAGTCGGACGGCGAGTTCCCTCGTACCGTCTCACACTTCAAAGGGGACACCACGATCGAATCGCAGCCCGAAAAGGTTGTTGTCATCTCGACCGGGCAAGCAGATGCACTCCTGTCGCTCGGTGTCGTGCCCGCAGGTTCGACGCGTGGTGACGGTGCGGACCTGGTGCCTCCGTAATTGTTGTCTGCGTACCCCGAATTCCGTACTCAGCTAAGTGATGTCGTTGACGCAGGTGGACGCTTCACACCGAATTTCGAAGCGATCGTCACGCTCGATCCTGACCTGATCTTGATGAATGTTGCAGGAAAGGACGCTGATTCGCTGTACGACCAGCTTTCCGCCATCGCACCCACGGTGGCAACACAGGGAACCGGCGTCTACTGGAAGCAGGACTTCCTGCTGGTTGCCGACGGGGTAGGTAAGACGCAGCAGGCGGCGGCACTGCTGGATACCTTCAATACCGATGCCGCGGCCCTCGGTGCTTCCCTCTCGTCGCCGCCGACGGTGTCGTTCACGCGCCAGAACGGAAATCGTCTGCGCATCTTCGGTATTCCTTCGTTCACCGGCAGTATCGCCGAGGATGCCGGCTTGACCCGTCCGCAGTCGCAGCAGTTCGACGACACTTCCCGAGACATCAGTGAAGAAGAGTTGAACGTGGCGGACGCCGACTGGATCTTCTACGGCGTGCAGGGCGGGGACCCGGCGACATTGACGAACGCGCCGTTGTGGGGGCAGTTACGTGGTGTGGTCGCCAACCACGCCGTCGCTGTTGACGACGACGTCTTCTACCTCAATACCGGGCCGACTGCGGCTCGTGAAGTGCTGAAGGTTCTGCAGAGCGCATTGCAGCAGTAGTCGATTCAGCTTGGTTGTGAGTGCCGACGAATCGGAAGAGGGCTCCACCCACCGTGACGGCAAGCGTCGCGAGAATGGCTCCGGCGATGACGTCGGTGAGCCAGTGCGCACCCAAGTAGAGGCGAGTCAGCGCGACGACGACGGTGACCGTCACGGCGAGGAGCATCAGAAGGCGTTTGACGGCCGTTGTTCGGTCGACGCTCACAACGAGAACGGCAATGCCGAACAGCGCTGCTGTGCCCGTCACGTGACCGGAGGGGAACGAGTGGCCGGTCTCGAGAAGAACCTGGATGTTGGTCGGCGGACGTTCGCGACCGACGAGCGCTTTGATTACCGTGCTGGCGACCGCCGCCCCGCCAACGGTTCCGATCACGATCAAGCCCGGAACGACCGAACGCGCTCGCCAGGAGATGAGCACTCCGCAGGTGATCCCGAGTAGCGCGGTGGCGACCGGGCTACCGAGATCTGTGACGGCGACCGCGATCTGGTTCAGGGCGCCGCTCCGATGATCGACCATCCAGTCGGTCACCGGCCCGTCGAAGCTCGTCAACCACCCGCTTCCATACACCTGGATCGACAGCGTCACCAGTGCAAGCACGAGTCCGCACGTGCGAAGGGCTGTAGACCGAACGCTGGAAGCTCGGTAGATCGAACCGAACGCGAACAGAGCTGCGGCCACCACGATTGCGGCAACCGCGATCTCTGCGGTGGTGCTCTCGGTCAGGACTTCGGTGACCACGTTTCGCACGGTCGACACAGTTGCAGGCATGAATGCAGTGTGACGAGCCGAAGCTGAAGAAACGCTGAACGGAACTCGGCTCTGGGTCTACCGTCTGCTCTACTGGGTGCATCCGAACAACTGCGTGGCGACGAAACGGGGCCGGTGGTGCGAGTACTGGTGGTCGAAGACGAAGTGCGCCTGGCCGAGACGATCCGGCGGGGATTGGTGGCCGAGGGATTCGTGACCGCCGTCGAACTCAACGGTGACGACGGATTCGCGACTGCGTGCAGTGACGAATTCGACGTGATCGTTCTCGACATCATGTTGCCGGGCAAACACGGGTACGACATCGTGCGGGATCTACGCGCCCGGGAGATCTGGACGCCGATCCTCATGCTCTCGGCAAAGGACGGCGAATACGACCTGGCTGATGCATTCGATCTCGGCGCCGACGACTACCTGGTCAAGCCATTCTCGTTTGTCGTGCTTCTCGCTCGGCTGCGCGCACTGGTGCGTCGCGGCGCTCCACAACGTCCGGCGATACTCTCCGTTGGAGACCTGTCCCTCGACCCGGCCAAACATCAGGTGAGCAGAGCGGGAATCGAATTGACCCTGACGCCAAGGGAGTACAGCGTTCTCGAATTCTTGATGCGCAACAATGGTGTGGTGGTCACGAAGACCGAGATCGTTCGCTCTGTCTGGGACACCAACTACGAAGGTGACGAGAACATCGTCGAGGTGTATATCGGTTACCTTCGTAAGAAGCTCGACCTCCCGTTCGGAACTCAGAGCATCGAAACGGTCCGAGGCGTCGGGTACCGCTTTGTCGGCACTGCCTGATCGTCAGTCGTTCGGTACCGGAATCGTCACCTCGAATCGACTTCCACCGCCCGCCCTCTCGCTGACGGAAATGGTTCCGTGGTGCGCCGCAACTATTTCCGACGCGATGGCGAGTCCAAGTCCGGACCCGCCTCCCTGCCTCGACCGCGGCTGGTCCAGGCGGACGAAGCGTCCGAAGATTCGTTCGCGTTCTGCTGCAGGGATTCCGGGCCCGTCGTCCTCGATCACGATGTGGGCTTCGTTTCCGGCTTCGGAGCACTCGAGATACACGAGGGTCTCCGCATGCCGCACTGCATTGTCCACGAGGTTTCGCACCATCCGCGTCAATGCTCTCGGGTCTCCGGAGACCCGAACCGGAGCCACGGCAGCGGCGACCGTAACTGCGGAGATACCGTCGATCCTTTTCTGCTCGGCGAACAAGATGTCATCGAGGTCGACGTCGACGACGATGCCGAACTTTTCGAGTTCGCTTTCGTCAGAGCGCGCGAGAATCAACAGGTCTTCGATCAACTGCCGCATCCGGCGCGCCTCGGGAAGTAGTGCGTCTTCGATCAGCGCGTCGTCGAGGAGATCCGGGCGTCGGTGTGCCAGTTCGAGGGCCGTCGTGATCGTGGACAGCGGACTGCGTAACTCGTGTGAGGCATCGCTGACAAATCGTTGCTGGGCCAGCGCACCTTCGTCGAGGCGCGCCAGCATGTCGTTCATTGTTGTTGCCAGTCGGGCTATCTCGTCGTTCCCTGACGGGACAGGCACTCGTTCACCTTGACGCCCACTCGAAATCGATGCTACCCGAGCGCGGATGCGTTCGACGGGAGCGAGGGCCGAACCGACGAGGCGGTAGGTGGCAAACGCTGCCAGCCCCAGGACCAGAGGTCCGACGATGGCCAGCAGAACGGCAACGGTCGTCACCACGGTTTCAACCGGTTCGCGGTCGGCGCCGACGAAGACGGTGACTGGTCCGGTCGCCGTCTGAGCGCCTCGCCCGATCAGCCAGTAGTCCTCGTCGTCGGACTTCTTGACCCTTCCGAGAGCGTCCGACTCGTCAGGGCCGAGAAAACGTTCGGACAGGAGGTCGCTGTCGGTTCCAGGTGATTGGGCGACTATTCGGTGATCGGCGTCGACGATCTGCACGATTCCGATCTGACTGTCTGTGGACAGAAGCGAAGGGTCGAGATCGGCCGGGTTTTTTCCGTTGAGCTGCTGGACCAATTGCGTGGCGCGAGCGTCGGAGCTGTTCAGCGCGGACAGATGCAGGGAGTTTGCCAGCACGAAAACCAGTGCAAGCCCGGCGATCACCAGGCAGAAGGCGATCACGAGTGTCGAAGCCACGGTCGAACGGGCACGCACGCTCCACCGGGAGGGGTGCAGAATCGACTCGCCGATGAAGTTCATGGCGTCCAGTCTGTACCTTCTCGGCTGTGCATTTACGAAGACGGGTGACGCGGTCCCGTAATCGGACCGCGTCACCCGTCTAGAGGATCAGGCCACTCGCTTGGCGGTGCGGCCGCCGAATTCGAGCATCACGGCGCGACCGGTGTCGTCGGTGACGAAGCGTCCCAACGCCCGGGTGGTGTCGGCGCGCGCAGCGAAGTCACGGTCGTTGAGGAAGGCGATCGGGATTGCCGGCGGCCAGACGATGTCCTCGTATTCACCGAGATCCTGCGCGCTGCCCATCCGGATGCCGATTCCCTCGTCACCGGGGGCGACGGTCATCGTCAGTGAGCCGGCCTGATACTTGCCCAGGACTGCGTCGACGGCAGCGGGTTCGGGCTCGACTACGTCGAGGGATGCCGGCGTGGGTAGTTCAGTGAGGTTGGCCATGCACCAGTCGACGATCTTCTTGCCGATTCCGCCGCCGAGGGCGTTGGTCAGCACGGTGACGGCGAAGTTCTTCTCGGGCACTGTCATGAACTCGGAGACCTGGAGGTTGCTCACGTTTCCGCCATGCCGCACTACCTGTGTGGTTCCGTATCGAGTCAACAGCCATCCCAGGCCGACTTCCTCGAACATCATCGCGGCGGGACGCTGCGGCTTCTGCATCAACAACCGGGTGGACTCGTCGAGCGGCTGTCCTTCGCCGGGGTGTTCGCCAGACAGTGCGTAACGTGCCCAGACGAGTTGGTCTCGCACCGAGGACCACATTCCGCCGCAAGGGATCATGCCGCGGTCCAGCCCGGTTTCGTTGGACACGAACGGCACACCGTCGCGGATGTAGTGACCGAGTGCGAACCGGTGGGTCATCACGTCCCAGGGCAGGAAGGCCGAGTTCTTCATGTCGAGGGGGTCGAGCACGCGCTGCTTGACCAGCTCTTCGAAGGTCAATCCGCTGATCTTGGCCACGACATGTCCGGCGAGAACGAATCCGGAGTTGCTGTAGGAGAAGACTTCTCCGACGGGAAATTCTTGTCGCAGTTCGTTCAGCCGTGAAACCGAGCGTCCCAGGGCGTCTTCGCCCCAGCCTGCCGAGAGGCCCGCGTCGCCGGTGAATCCGCCGGTGTGGGTGAGGAGATGACGCATCGTGACTGTGCGCGTGGCTGTTTCGTCGGCGAAGGTCAGGTCGGGGACGTACTCGACCAACGGGGTGTCGAGATCGAGTAGGCCGTCCTCGACGAGTGCCATCGCGGCTGTTGCGGCGAACACCTTTGTGGTGGAGCCGATCATGAACATCGTCTTGTCGGTGACCGGGAGTTGGGTTTCGACGCTCTCGATGCCACTGGTGACGACGATGTCCTTGTCGCCGTGAACGATGCCGACCGAGACGCCGGGGATGTTTGCCTCGACCCTCCACTGATCGACGAGTTCTTGAAGCTGTTCTTGCATCTTTGATTCCTCGAGTTCGCTGGCGTTCTGTGTTTCGGCGTTCTGTGTTTCCGTCATCGTATGTGTATCGGTCATCGTCACGCGTTAACCCGTGGTAGGAAGCGGAATCCGACGTACACTCCGTCTCGGTGCGGCCGTACCGTCGTCCAACCCGCGGCCCCGGGTTGACGGGTGGTCCAGGTCCCCGGGATCTGCGACGGTACGAGAGTGGCTACCGTTGCAGGCTTCTTCGGAGCTGTCTCGTCTTCCTCGGGATTCGGGATTACGTCGCCGATGACGGTGATCACGGCCTCGTCAGCGGACTCTCCACGACGGAACTCGATTGCTATTCCGCCCGAGCTGTACTTTCCCAGAACCGAATCCGGAATCGACTCCACACTCGCGGGGTTCGGGGCGAGGGCTTGCGGAGGTTCGAGTCCGACCAACGCGGCCGCGGCTTCGGTGAAGAGATCACGGTAGAGGCCGTCGGCCTTGCCGCCGCTGGTCAGCAGTGCGATCGCGACATTGTGGCGGGGGAAGATGCGCAGATACGCGTGCTGGCCGATGGTGCTGCCGTCGTGCCCGAAAATCTCTTCGCCCGACCAGGTTTCGTGGAACCAGCCCAAGCCCCAACCCGACTTGTCCGGGAACAGTTCGCTGATGTCGATTTCGGGTGTGCGCATCGCGGCGGCTGAATTTTCCGACACGATCCGTACGCCGTCGACGCTCTGTCCTTCGAGAAGACCGAGTTCCGCGAACGTGAGTAGATCTCCGATGCTGGCAGTGATGCAACCCGCGGGCCCCATCGAGCGCGTGATCGGCCAGACGGGCATCACGACGGAGTTCCCCGTATGACCCGCTGCCACAGAGTATCTCGGTGTATCTCCGGTCAACGTGAGTGTGTGCGCGAGGCCGAGCGGATCGATGATCCGCTCCTTGAGGATGTCGTCCCAGATGCCGCCGCGAAGAACCTCGACGATACGAGCTGCAAGGACGTACGCGGAGTTCGAGTACGCGAAGCCGTCCTCGAGTGGATGAACCTGACGGAAGTCACGCAGGCCCTCGACGTAGCGTTCGACGACGTCGTCGCCGCGACCCTTGTCGATGAACAGGTCACCGTCGATTCCGTTGCGATGGTTCAGAAGTGCGCGAACCGTGATGCGGGCAGCTGTTTCCTCGTCCTGCAGTGCGAAATCGGGCAGAATCGACCGGACGGTCGCGTCCAGGTCGAGCAAGCCTTCGTCGACAAGCTGCATGACCAGCATCGCGGTCCATACCTTGGTGATGGATCCGATCTGGAACAGGGAGTCGGTGGATACCTCGACCCCGGTGTCTGCATTGATCACGCCGGAAGCCACCGTCGTACGGGTGATTTCCTTGCCGTTGGAATCGAGTGTGAGAATACCGAATTGAGCACCGGTGACGCCGTAACGCTCACACAGTACGTCCAGCGAACGCTTCCACGCGTCGGCTCCGGCAGACGCGTTGGCCAGGCCGGTCTTGGGCAGCTTCGCGGAGGTGTATCGCTTGACCCATTCGATGAGTCGTGTGCTGTAGTCGATTCGGTGCGAGATCGAGCCGTTGACGAGGAACCCGTGGCTTGCACCGGGATACGCCACCAGACGGGTGGGTACGTGCTGCTGGCGCAGTGCGGCGAACCAGGCCTCGGCTTGACCCAGCGGGCACCGCTCGTCCGACTTTCCGTGCAGGATCAGCGTCGGGGTCACCACGTTCTTCACGGCGGCGAGCGGTGAGGCTGCCAGGAGCCCCGCGGAGTTCTCGGGAACAGTCGTGCCGGTGGCGAGTGACGCGAGGTGCGGACCGAAATCGCAGACTCCGGCCATGGCGTTGAAATCGCAGATCAGCCCGCCGGCAACCGCAGCGGCAAAACGATCCGTCGCGGACGTCAGGTGACACGTACTGTATCCGCCGTAGCTGTACCCGGTGATCGCCAGACGGTCCCCGTCGACAAGTCCCTCGGCGACAAGCGCGTCGATCGGCTCGAGGAAGTCGGCTTGGTCGGAGGTACCCCAGGCGCCGTTGACGGCGTACATGAAGTCTGCGCCGTACCCGTCCGACCCACGTGGATTGAGGGTCAGGATGCGCCAACCCTGGGCGGCGAGAACCTGGTGGGCGGGGTGATAGGTATCTGCAACGCCGGTCCACGCGTTGTGCGGTCCGCCGTGAATGTCGAGCAGAAGGGGTGCGGCACCACTGGTTTCGGGAGCGGACAGCAACCAACCATGCACGGTGCGGCCGTCGGAGATGGTGAACTCGCGTTCCTCGGCGGCAAACAGTGTCACCTCGGGGAGTGCTTCTGCGGTGAATTTCGTCAGCGTGGTGACCGCGCCGCTGTCGAGATCGACGAGTGCGACCTCGCCGAAGGACTGCTGCGTGGTGACGATGACGGAGGCGACGCGGGCGTCACGGGCAACGGAGAGCGCCGAGACGACCTCGTTGGGATTGGCGACGAGGGATCGAGAGGTGCCGGTTTCGATGTCGGCCGCGTACAGATGCGTCCATCCACGATCGCGTAGGCAGAACACGATTTCGTCGCGAGTATTCGACAGTGCCGGTGTGCCGCCGGGGTAACCGGGTGCACCGGGCATCACGTTGCGATCGAGATGAGCTGTGAGGGTGACGTCGACCGGTGTCTCGGTTGGGCCGGGGACGGACAGCCGGATCAGGTCTGCAGTTCCGACACGGACCTCCGGAGTGCCGATGGCGACGACCGAATCTCCCTGCGGATGCCACAGTGTGGAGCCCTGCACTCCGGTGGCATGACCGAGTCGCTGCGGGGGAACCGACAGATCGTCGACGAGGATGCGGTAAGCGCTGAACGTGAGGTTCAGATCGCTGTCCGGTTCGAGATTCGCGGTGAAGGCAAGGGCCGTGCCGTCGGGCGACCAGGACGGAACGTCGGCATTCCAATCACCGTCGGTGAGCCGTCGAACTGCCTTCGTCTCCAGATCGACGGTGTGAAGGTGGCGACGGAAGGTGCCGAGCCAACCGGCACCGTCCACCTTGTATCCGAGTCGGTCGGTGACGATGGGAGCATTCGGATCGGCGGAGTCCGAGCGTGAGACCACAGCGGCGAACGCGATGGCATTTCCGTCCGGGCTCCAGGCTGCTGCACCGGCGCCGAGGGGGAGTGATGCTGATGTGGTGAGAGTTTCGGCCTCGCCACCGGCGAGCGGGATCAGGTGCAGCTGCGCGGAGTCGCCGACCTTACGCAGGAAGGCAATCGAGGTTCCGTCCGGAGAGAACCGAGGGGCAGAATCGGCGGGCCCTGCGGTGAGGCGGTGAGCCTGGGAATCGCGGGACACCGCCCAGAGCGATGTAGTTGCCTTTCCGGCAACAATTTCCGAGCGAACGAAGACGACCACGGTGCCGTCGGGAGAGATTGAGGTCTCAGTGGGTGTGACCACACGGTGGAGGTCGTCGAGAACAAATGGACGGTCAGTCATGTAGATCCTTCGAATCGGAGAAATAGATGCAGACGTAAAGCTTTGTCTTCCGGCTTATTTCAGAACGCGAATGCCAGGGCCGGCCAGGGTGCCGCCAACTGGTGCATACAGGGCCGTTGCGCCGTTGAAGAACATGAAGTTCGGCGACGTGGACACCGGAATGACGTCGGACGAGGTGAACAGTGCTTGTTCCGCTTCCTTCCACACCGAGCAGGATTCCTGCCCGGGCAGAACCGAGGCCTTCGCCGCCAGTTCGGCGTACTTTTGATTGTCGATCGATGCGAAGTTGACACCCGACGGTGGGGTGGGGCCGGCGAAGTACGGAACGAAGATGCTGGGGGTATCGCTCTGGACGGTCAGTCCGATCGAGATCGACCATGACGTAAGGTCTTTCGCTGCGAATGTGTTGGAAATGATGAAGTTGTTGTCACCACCACGAAGCTCCACCTTCGCGCCGAGCTCCTGCCACTGCTTCATCGCGTATTCTGCTGCTGCAGAGGTGGTGTCGCGGTAGTTGGCAAAGATGACCGTCAATTGCAGCGCTTGACCGTCCTTGGTCAGGACACCGTCGGATCCGGGTTTCCAACCGGCGTCCGCAAGAGTCTTTTTCGCAGCGGCCATGTCGAACTTCGGAACTACACCGGTGACGCTGTCGAAGTCACACGCCCGCGGATCGACTACTGCCAGTGCCGTAGCTCGTGAGCCTTTGCCACCGGTGTTGATGTCCGTGTAATCGTCGAGATCGATCGCTTGCACGAGTGCGGTGCGTACGGCTTCGTCCTTGGTGGGGAGAGCCGCATTGTGGTTGAAGATGAACTGTCCGCTCAGGGTGTTGGACGTCATCGACTCGAGGCCTGAAGCTTCCACACGTTCGATATCCGCGCCGGCAACCGGGGCCGCGTTGACCGTTCCGGTGAGGACGAGATTCGCCGTCGTCGCGGCGTCGGTCACGACCTTGATCGTGACCGTCTTGGGCACTCCGAGCGTGTCCGACGTGGTTTCGCCGTTCGGCCCCCAGTTGTATCCGTCGCGGCGTTCGAGCGTGACGTGATCGTTGGCCACTACTTCGGTGATCTTGAACAGTCCGGTTCCGTTGCTGCTGCCTCGAACACTGGCAGGGTCGTCGAGGGCTGCCTGGCACGCCATCTTGAGAGCGCCGATGCGCTCGAGGAGGAAGGGCGCGGGTTCCGTTGTCTTGATCGTGAGCTCGTCACCATCAGCGGTTGCTACCGCAGTTTCGGGTACGGATGCTCCCAACCACGGCGAGCCGTTGGTCGTGTCGACGACCCAGTTGATGTTGTTTGCCGCTGTCTGGGCAGTGAAGGTCGTGCCGTCTTCACACGTGATCCCCTTTTTGAGGGTGAAGTTCAGCGAAGTTCCGTTCTCGCTCCATTTTTCGGCCAGATACGAGCCCGCTGCGCGGGTTTTGGGGTCGATGGCCAACAACGAGTCGTTCGTATAGCTGTTGATCGCCTGCGTGGCAGTCAGATTGGTGATCAGGGGATGAAGGTTGCCGGGATCGGTGTTCACGATCGTGGTGAAACTGCCGTCCTTCGCGTAGTCGCCGGAAGAATTGCCGCCAGGATCAGAGGTGCTTCCGCACGAGGCAACCGTGAGAACGCCGATCGTGACCAGAGCCGCAGTGGGCACTGAGCGAGCTTTCATCTGATGCACCTTTTGATCGAAGGAAGTCGTTGATCAATGTTGCGCGAGGGACGTGGCCCAGGTCTCGTTGAATCGACTCATGCTGAGCGCCTGAATCTGTCGGATCGTCACAATGGGTGGCCGTCGTTTCTTGCCGCACCACGGTTCGACTACCGTCGGAGTGTGCGCTCAGAATCTCGTCGATCAGATATCCAGACGTTCCATGTCATGGATGTATGGAAGGCCGCGACCGAACGTCAGCGGACACATGGTGACGTCCTGACCTTGGCGGCAGGTCAACCGTCGACGCCCGCGCCGGCACCGGTGCTACGTGCGACGCGAGAGATTCTGGGCACCGAACTACTCGGGTATACCGAGACTTTCGGGATCCTGCAGCTACGCGAGGCTATTGCGCGCTACCACAGCGAGCGATCGGGAATCGCCGTCGACGCCGAAGACGTGGTGGTGACGACCGGTTCGTCCGGGGCGTTCACCTTGCTCTTCCTGGCCGCGTTCGACGAGGGCGACACCGTGGTGGTTGCTCGACCCGGATATCCCGCGTACCGCAATACCCTTGCCGCTCTCGGCTGCAACGTCGTCGAACTCGACTGCGGGCCGGCAACTCGATACCAGCCGACAGTGGAAATGCTCGAGGCTTTGCCGTCGCCGCCTGCCGGTCTGATCGTCGCGAGCCCGGCAAATCCCACGGGCACGGTGATCTCGCCCGAGGAGCTCGCTGCATTGGCGACGTGGTGCGAGCAGCACGGAACTCTTCTGATCTCGGACGAGATCTACCACGGCATCGGATACGGCGATCAGCACACGTCGAGCGCCTGGGAGACCTCACGCGAATCCGTCGTGATCGGCTCGGTGTCCAAGTACTTCTCGATGACGGGTTGGCGACTCGGGTGGATGTTGGTGCCGACCTATCTTCGGCGCCCGCTGCAGAGACTCGCGTCGAACATGACCGTGTGTCCGCCCGCGATCTCTCAGTACGCCGCCGTCGAGGCGTTCTCGGACGAGGCGAAGGTCGAGTTGGACGGGCACGTTCAGCGGTACGCCGTCAATCGTGAACTGTTGTTGACCGGGTTGCCGAAACTGGGCATCACCGAGTTGGCTCCCGCCGACGGTGCGTTCTACGTCTACGCGGACATCGGCCATCTGTGTGGCGACGAGGGCGCCACCGCGTGGTGTGCCCGGTTGCTGACAGATACCGGGGTCGCGCTGGCACCTGGAATCGATTTCGACACCGTCCACGGAAACCGGATGGTCAGACTCTCGTTCGCAGGTGCGACAGCCGACATCCAGGAGGCACTGGCCCGCCTCGAGAAGTGGCTCGGGTAACAAACAGCAGGGTCTTCGAGCTGTTTCGCCATGCGGAGGTGCCCTCTGCTGGCACGATGTCGTGGTGTCTTCTGCAGCTACGCCCAAGGGCGAACGACGTCGCCAAGCTCTGGTGGCGTCCGCTGCTGAACTTTTGCTGGAGGGCGGGTTCGACGCCGTTCGTCACCGAGCGGTGGCAACCAGAGCTGACCTTCCACTGGCTTCGACGACCTATTACTTCGACTCACTCGACGATCTGATCGCGTGTGCCGTCGAGCTCAACGGCAACGCCGACATGGAAGCGATGCGCGCCAGAGTGGCTGCGGTGACCCAACGTCGGCGGGGCGCGGAATCAACCGTCGAACTGTTGGTCGAGCTGCTGCTCGGAGACGAAGAGAAGCGGCCGGAGAGCCGCGAGCGTTTGATCTCGCGCTACGAACGATTCGTCGCGTGTGCCCGTCATCCCGCACTTCGTGACGTGCAGTTGCGCCTACGAGCCCAGCTCGACGACCTGTTGACCGATGCGCTTCGACGCTCGGGCCGGTCGGCTCCCGAGGGGCAATTGCGCCGTCTTGTCGCGATGGTCGACGGTGCGATGATCACGGCTCTGGGGGAGTACGACCCGGACCCACGGGGGTTGGCCAGGGGAATGCTCTTGGAATCGATCGACGTGATGGCGCCGCCGGTCTAGCTCGGTCTCTATCGGGGGTAACGGCACTGCTCGGCCCCCGTTAGACTGAGGCCTCGTGAGCCGCATCCCGAATGTCCTTGCCAACCGCTACGCCAGCCCGGAGCTCGTTGCTCTGTGGTCTCCCGAGTACAAGATCGTGCTCGAGCGTCAATTGTGGGTGGCGGTGTTGCGTGCGCAGGCAGAGCTGGGCATCGACATTCCGGCCGACGCCATCGACGACTACGAGCGTGTCATCGACAACGTCGACCTCGAGTCCATCGCGGACCGCGAGCGGGTCACCCGCCACGACGTGAAGGCACGCATCGAGGAATTCAACGCACTTGCCGGGCACGAGCAGGTCCACAAGGGCATGACCAGCCGCGACCTCACCGAGAACGTCGAGCAGCTGCAGATCGTGCGTTCTCTCGAACACGTCTACAACCACGGCATCGCCGTCGCCGCCCGTCTGGGTGAGCGCGCTGCCGAGTACTCGTCCATCGTTATGGCCGGCCGCTCGCACAACGTCGCAGCTCAGGCCACCACCTTGGGCAAGCGTTTCGCTTCGGCCGCCGACGAGCTGCTGGTTGCACTGACGCGTCTGCGCCAGCTGATCGACCGGTACCCGCTGCGCGGGATCAAGGGCCCGATGGGGACCGCTCAGGACATGCTCGACCTCCTCGACGGCGATGCGGCCAAGCTCGAGCAGCTCGAAGCGAAGGTTGCGGAGCACCTCGGATTCGCTCACGTGTTGACCAGCGTCGGCCAGGTGTACCCGCGTTCCCTCGACCACGACGTCATCTCCGCGCTCGTCCAGGTCGGCGCGGGCCCGTCGTCGTTTGCACACACGATCCGCCTGATGGCCGGCCACGAGTTGGTCACCGAAGGCTTCCAGCCCGGCCAGGTCGGCAGCTCGGCGATGCCGCACAAGATGAACACCCGCTCGTGCGAGCGAGTCAACGGACTTCAGGTGATCCTGCGCGGATACGGCTCCATGGCAGCCGAGCTTGCGGGTGCACAGTGGAACGAGGGCGACGTCTTCTGCTCCGTCGTGCGCCGCGTCGCGCTCCCAGACGCGTTCTTTGCGATCGACGGCATGTTCGAGACCTTCCTGACCGTGCTGATCGAGATGGGCGCGTACCCGGCCGTCATCGAGAAGGAACTGACCAGGTATCTGCCGTTCCTCGCCACGACGCGCGTGCTCATGGCCGCCGTCCGCGCCGGCGTCGGACGCGAGACCGCACACGAGGCGATCAAGGAGAATGCCGTCGCAGTTGCGCTGGCGATGCGTGAAGAGGGCAAGGAGCCCGACCTGCTCGATCGCCTTGCCGCCGACGACCGTTTGCCGCTCGACCGCGTTGCACTCGACGAGGCCCTGGCCGACAAGGCTGCTTTTGTCGGTGCTGCTTCGGCTCAGGTCGATGCCGTTGTCGCCGAGGTGCAGAAACTTGTCGACGCCAACCCCGAAGCTGCGGCGTACGCGCCGTCGCCGATTCTGTAAGGGCTACGCCCCGTGCGCCTTTTCGGTGGTCACCACTACCGAAAAGGCGCACAGGGTCGGAGACCATGGACTGCATCTTCTGTTCCATCATCGCCGGTGAGGCCGAGGCCAGCGTCGTCTACGACGACGCGAATGTCCTTGCCTTCATGGATATTCGGCCGTTCACATCCGGCCATCTCCTGGTCGTGCCGAAGCGCCACGCCAGTGGATTGTCCACGCTCGATCCCGACGACGGTGCCAGGATCTTCGCCGTCGCGCAGAAGATCGCCGCGGCGATGCGTACCGGATCTCTCCCCGTCGACGGAGTGAATCTGCACCTCTCCGACGGAGCTGTTGCGGGGCAGGAAGTCTTCCATGTTCATCTGCATGTCATTCCGCGAAATCGCGGCGACGGCTTCGGCCTGCGCGCCCTACCTCGCACGCCCAATCGGACAATCCTCGACAGCACGGCTGCCGTCATTCGAGGCGCACTGAACTAGAGGTTCACCCGGTGTGGGTGATTCGCGCCGAGGTTTCTCCCAGCACCATCTGGGTATGGCCGACATCGAACTGACGTATTCCTCCGGACTTGTCCCGAGGGACGGAGAGCTTCCCGCTCGCGAAACCATCGCAACGGTCTTCGACGAGCTCGACTTCCAAACAGCAGTGCAGGCGTACTTGTGGGCCATACCCATCGTGTCCTGGGCTCAGTGGATGGACGTGCATACCAACATCTTCGGAGCAACTGCCTCCGATATCGTCGTCTACCGCTCATATCGTGACCGACTAGGCCTGATCACCGCCAACGCGACGACTCCGTACATCTTGAACTTTTTCGATCTCGGTGCAACGGGGCCGTTGGTGATCGAATTGCCGCCAGGGCCGACCGCCGGGGGCATCGCAGATTTCTGGCAACGAGAATTCGCGGTGCTCGGTGAGATGGGCCCCGATGCAGGCAAGGGTGGCAAGACCCTGGTAGTCGGCCCAGGTCAGAGTGTCGAGGACACAGGTGATTACACCGTTGTCCACTCCCCGATGATGCACATCATGTTCGGCTTCCGCACGCTCGATCCCGACCCGGCGCGCTCGGACGCGTTGGTCGACGCCGTCCGGGTGTACCCGTACTCCGATCGTGAGAATCCGACTCCGACGCGTCTGGTCTCACCGGACGGCAAGCCCTGGAGCGGAATTCAGCCGCGAGACCTTCGATACTGGGAACTCCTGCACGACATCGTGCAGGACGAACCTGTCGAAGAGCGCGACCGCTTCCCGATGGCGTGGCTTCGGCAGCTGGGGATTGAGAAGGGCAAGCCCTTCGCCCCGGATGATCGAGTGAGAAAGATCTTGCGACGGGCCGTCGAAGTGGGGGAGGTGTTCGCCCAGGCGAATGCGTTCGTCAAACGCTTCCCCGGTTCGCGCTACTGGCCGGATCGCCAGTGGGACTTGGCGATTGTCCTGGACAACTCAGCTCAGCGAGGGGACAACTACGACGAGTTCTACGAACGCGCGTCGTGGTTCTACGAGGCGGTCACCTTCTCCGAGGCGATGAAGAGTACGACGCCCGGACTCGGGCAGGCATATCTGGGTAGCTACGCCGACGCCGAGGGGCACTGGTTGGACGGAGGAAAGAGTTACACACTCCACGTACCCGCCGATGTCCCGGCAAAGTTGTTCTGGTCCGCGACGGTCTACTCGGTCGACACACGCTGCCTTGTCGACAACCAGCAGGGCCGAGGCGACCGTGGCTCGCGAGATCCCGATCTTGTTGTCAACGAGGACGGTTCGGTGGATCTCTACTACGGACCTACAACTCCGGTAGGGAAGGAACCCAATTGGGTTCAGACCATTGCGGGTCAGCACTGGTTCTCGTACTTCCGCTTCTACGGACCGCTCGAACCGTATTTCGATCGGACTTGGAAGCTTGGTGACATCGAGCCGGCCTAGAGCGTGGTCTGTCTCACGGACTGCCGATCAGTTCGACAACGGAGTCCAGAAGGACACTGCGCCAGCACAACCAGTCGTGGCCGCCGTCGAAGATCCGACACGACACTTGCGCTCCTGCGGCCTCCAGCGCCTGTGCGACCGCTGCGCTGTGCCCGACCATGTCGGACTCGTGCTTACCTACTTCGAGGACAACGCGTAAACCGTCCGGTACGCCGTCGCGCTCGATCCGTGCGGCTATGTCTCCACCCGGCGGGCCGTCTTCCCCGCGCTTCAAGCCGGTTGGCCACCAGAACGAACCGGACCCGCTGGCGACCAGCGCGAAGTGTTCGGGGAATTCGAGTGCTGCGAACATCGAAGCCAGGCCGCCGAAGCTCTGCCCCGAGACCACCGTTCGCGTTCGATCAGACGAGAAAGGTGTGACGGCGCGCACCTGCGGAAGCAGTTCGTCGACGACTGCACTCCAGTAGTCGCGGTTGCACGGCAATTCCTGCGAACGGCGTTGATTGTCAACGGAATCGATGGCAAGCAGAACGCAGGATTTCAGTTTGCCGGTCTGGACCGCACGATCGAAGGCGGCGCCTGCCGGCATGACCTCGGCCCAGTGGCGCCCGTCGAGAAGTATCACGAGCGGCCGTTCTTCGAGCGGTGTCAATCCGTCGTCCACGGTCTCGTAGATCCACACCGGCCGCTCGACGTCCAAAGTCGAACTAGCCCAGGTGAGCTGTACCGACTTCCTGAAAACTGGAGCATCCCAACCGAACTGGACCGGCGCCAAGGGCATCTCGGCGACGGAACGCCTTGTGTCCACACCTGCGGAAAGCGGATTGAGTGGGTCGGCAATTCGGTGCTCGAGCAACCCCAACCAGCGGGTGCGGCGGGTCGAGTCTTCCTTGCCTGCTCCCGGATAGTCGAACTCGTCGACTACGGACTTCGGTACCGGGATGATGCTGTAACTACTACGCCAGGTGTTCGAGACTTCGGCGGTGTAGAACCACACCGGACTGTCGCCGAGTCGCTGCATCACGCTGAGTTGTTCTGCGTGATGGTCGGTCAGCGAATTTGCATCCAGGTAAACGCGCTCGACCTCGGTCTCCTCGGGCTGACGCCAGAGGAACGTAACTCGAACAGTCTGTGTATCAATGCTTTCGATGATCGGCGTTCCTTGTTGCACTATCCGATTCCAGGACGTCTCGATGTCGGGCGAGGCTGCGAGGGTAGCGGACAATTCGGTCACCGCCTGAGTTAGCATGAGCACAGCCTAACCTAATTTGATGGGCTTTTGAATTCGAGGAGTGGTCCGCCAGTGGGCGTCACAATGAAAAAATCACGCACCCTGAAGGTGCTCTCCGCAGTCTTGGTAGCAGGGTTCGCCCTCGTCGGTTGTAGTTCTGCGGATGCCGATTCCGATGCTGACTCAGCTGCATCGCAGGGTAATTGGCCGCGTACCGTGGAAACGCCGAAGGGGCCGGTGGAGATCACGTCGAAGCCGGAGAGGATCGTCTCGACCAGTGTGACGCTGACGGGCACGCTGTTGTCGATCGACGCTCCGGTGGTGGCTACCGCATCGACGGGACCGAACACCGACGTCTCGGATGCGCAGGGGTTGTTCACACAGTGGGGCGACATAGCAGAAGAACGCGGACTTGCAGTGTTGCCGATGGGCGGTGCGAACGCGGAATCCGTTCTGGCGCAGAACCCGGACCTGATCGTCGTCTCGGCAACTGGAGGTGACTCCGTCGTCGATCTGTACGAACAGTTCACGGCCATCGCGCCGACAATCGTGGTGGACTACGGCGGAAGTAGTTGGCAGGAAGTCGCCGCTGTGCTGGGTAAGGCGACAGGTCTCGAAGACAACGCGGCGGCCACGGTCGCGAAGTTCGACAGCGCAGTAGAGGCCGCGAAGGCCAAGATCACACTTCCCCCACAGCCGACCACTGCGCTGGTCTACTACGAGGACGGCAGCGGTGCCAACATCTGGACGCACGAGTCGGGGCAGGCGAAGTTGCTCACGGCGATGGGTTTCACGGTCGCCGACATTCCCGAGTCCGCGAAGAGCAGTGAATCCATGGGTAAGCGCAAGGACATCATTCAGGTCTCGGCGGAGAACCTCTACGACGGTATCTCGGGCAACACCCTGATCCTGGTCAGCGCCGACGACGGTGCGGTGAAGGCGGTCGAGGCACTTCCACTGTTGGCCCAGCATCCGGCAATTCGTGATCACCACGTCTATGCCGTGGGTCTGGACACCTTCCGTCTCGACTACTACAGCGCAACCAACATGGTGAACCGGTTGGTCGAGCAGTTCAGCTGAGCCATAAGTACTAGGCCTTTCACCTTCAACTAGTGCTTTGGTTGGAGCCGGGAATCGAACATTCCCTTCACGTTCGCCGAATGTGGGACCAAGTGGTGCGCGCATGCCACCATGAACGTCAATCATCGGATGCGGAATGGGGAGTGGATGTTCGACTCGGCTGGTCAGAATGCCCCGGGGCAAGCCCTGGCATCGCGAGGGTGGGGACGTTTCAACCTGAACAACCCGGCCACGGCGGCCGTGATCGTCGGCCTGCTGAGTGTGCCGTGGGTGTTCGGTCTCGCCAGTCTCAAGACTGAACCCGAGACGAGCAATCGAGTGCTGAGCGATCCGGGAACCGTCGTCGGCATCATGGGTTTCCTGACGGTGTTGACCGTTGTGGCGTGTGCGCGCCGGCGGTACCCGATCGCGTACTACCTCCTGACGTTGGCAGGATCCGGCGGATTGATGCTCTTCCTCGGCAGTCGATCGCTGGGGGCCACGCCGCTTTTCTGGTTCGCGATCATGGCAGTGTCCATCCGAGTGACAGGCATGCGCCTGGTCGGACTGCTGGTCCTCGGAATGGCGATGGACGTGATCTTGGCGATGTATCTCACCGAACGGGACGGGCTGACGGTCGCCGAGGTTCAGGTGGGGGAGTTGCCTCACTTGTTCCTCGAACCGGCGGCAAACACCGTCACGAGTTTTCTGGTCGTCGCAGCCATGGGAAAGATCGTCGCGCGCCTGCGAAAACAAGCAGTGGAGAACAGTCAGGCAGTAGCGGATCTGCACCGGGACCGCGAACGCAAGATTGCGAATGCCGTTGTTGCCGAACGGCAGGACATGGCACGTGAACTGCACGATGTCGCTGCCCACCACATGACCGGCATGATCATCCAGGCTCGTGCCGCCGACAAGTTCTTCTCGAGCAATCCCGAACAAGCACAAGCCCTTCTGGGGGGCGTCATCGAGCAGGGTCAGCGGGCCCTCAACAGCTTGCGGCAGATCGTGGGGATACTTCGCCTGGGTGAGGAAGACCCCGATTTCCCGACGCCCATGGTCTCCGACATCGACGAGTTGGTGGACGACTGCAAGCGCACCATCTCGTCGATCTCGTTGGAGAAGGTCGGCCGCTTCGACGACCTGGACAGCGGAGTCCAGTTGACGTGTTACCGCATCGTGCAGGAGGCGTTGTCGAACGTCCTTCGCCATGCGCCGGGTAGCGAGTCCAAGGTGTGTCTGAGTCGAGAAGCCGGTGCGGTGAGGGTACGGGTGGTCAATACTCTCGGGAATGCTCGCCCGGCCTCCGACGGGCAAAACCTCGGAATTGTGGGAATGCGCGAACGCGCGACGCTCATGGGTGGTCAACTGGACGCCGGACCGAATTCGGAAGGTGAGTGGGCTGTGCAGGCACTGGTGCCGGTGAACGGGAGGATCAACGCATGATCGATGTCCTTATTGCAGACGACCAGCAGGTGGTACGGCAGGGGTTCGAGCTGTTTCTCTCCGGTCACCCCGAGATTCACGTCGTCGGGCATGCCAAGACGGGAGTCGAGGCGTACGAGCAGGTGCGTGCACTGCGTCCGGACGTCGTGCTGATGGATATCCGAATGCCGCACGGCGACGGGTTGACTGCGACCCGGGAGGTCCTTGCCGAGTTTCCCGGGACCCGCGTCATCGTGATCACCACGTTCGATCTCGACGAGTACGTTTTCGAGGCGCTCGACAGCGGTGCCGCAGGGTTCTTGCTCAAAGACGCCGATCCCGAAGAGCTCTCGTCGGCAGTGTTGACCGTGGCCGAAGGTGGTTCGGTGCTCTCGCCGAGATTGACGTCGAGACTGATCGTGGAGTTCGCGAGGCGCAAGCCGGCACCGATGTCCACGGCGCGCTCCGGATCGGATCACGGTCTCAGTGCGCGTGAGATGGATGTGGTGCAGTTGCTGTCACAAGGCTTGGGAAACAACGACATCGCAGATTCCCTCAGCCTCGAACAGAGCACGGTGAAGTCGCACATCAGCAACATCTGCAAGAAGCTGCAGGTGCGTACCCGTGTGCAGATCGTCATCTGGGCGTACCGAAACAACGTGATCGCCGTATCGCGCTGATGCACGGGACGCTGCGGCGCATCCGCCGCGGCACGGGCAGAGAAGTACACGTGCCCCGGGTCCGATCCCTCGTCGAACCCGGGGCATCCGTGCCACTCAGCCCAGCAGTTTGGCTTTGAGCGTCATGACAGTCGCCGGGCTCAGACCCAGGCCCTCGGTCAGGTACCGATCGACCGACCCGTAGGTCTGGTCCAACTGGGCGAGACCGGCATCGAGATAGCTTGCCTCGACACCCAACAGAGGCTCCATGTTGACGGCCATCTGTTCGCCCAGGCTCGCCGCGATGCCCGCGCGCGTGGCCTTCATGCCTTCGGCTGTGTACTCGTTGGTCAGCAAGTAGTCGTTCATGATCACCGAGCGGTCGACACCGGCGATACTCAGCAGCAGAAACGACGTCCAGCCGGTGCGGTCTTTGCCTGCGGTGCAGTGGAAGACCTGTGCACCTTCGGTTTCCGCGAGACCCGTGAGCAACTGCGCGAACCCGGCTCGCTCCGTCGCTCCGGTGACGAATGCGCGGTTCATGTCCTGCATCATCGATCGTGAGTCCTCGGGGGACTTGATCTTCGCGATCATCTCGGCGATGTTCCCGGACAGGATCGGAATGTTCTCGTACGCAACCCCGCCGGGCAAGACATCGGGCTTACTGGCGATCTCGGGTTCAGTGCGCAGATCGTAAACCTTTGTCAGTCCCAGCTTTTCGAGATTGCTCATGTCATCGCCCTTGGGCGTGATCGCGTTCGCGCGGTAGAAGACTCCCTTGTTCACGGGCAGGCCGAAAGTCCCCGAGTATCCGGCGCCGGTGCCTGCGACGTCGCGGAAATTGTCGATCCCGGTCAGCCGCGGCGCATCTGGGGTCTGCTCGGAACTGCCGAGGTTGCTGGATCCGAAATCCAGCGAGCCGAACAGCGGAGCCGAGGGGCCAGGTTCGGCCTGCGCGATCGAGGCGCCGAAACCGGTGATGAGAAAGCTACTGGTCAACGCAATGGCCGCGGCAGACCGTAGTGAGCAGGTACGGGTGGATCGGGACATGTGTGAGCCCTTCGTCGAGCGGAGAGAGTGGCGAGTCGATGAGGTATCGCGAAGGCAAGGTAGCGAGTTCGCGTGTCCGATTCGAGAGGAATCTTGCTTTGCTCCCTCTCAGTGGGAGGCGTGCTGCTGTGAGCGTGGGCGGCTCGGGAGGCGCAGTTCATTCCTCGGGACCTGTGTTTGTGTAAAGGTCCAGTGCCCTGATATTGGTTAGCCTCACCAAATCAATTCCGGAGCAGTCCGGTGCGTTCAGATGGAGTTCAACATGCGGGTTCAAGGTCTGTCGCGGTTTCGCCGCGCAGTGGTGATCGGCGCAGCAGCTGCGCTGGCGGTCGGCGTCGCCGGCTGCAGCAACTCCGAGGAGGCGTCGTCCGAATCGTCGACGACAGCCGCGAGCTCGCCGACCCGTGTCTTCGAGGCACAGAACGGATCCATCGAGATCCCGAGCGACCCGCAACGGATCGTGGCCTGCGGATACGCAGTTCTGCCGCTGATTCAGGCGGGAGCGAACCTGGCAGCAGTATGTGAGTGGACCCGTGAACTCGGCAACATGGACGACAAGACCAAGGCCGCTTACGAAGCTCTGCCGAAGGTCGCGCCCGACGGCAACGTCTCCCAGCTCAACTACGAGGGAATCGTCGCTGCCGAGCCCGATCTGATCATCATGGGCGTTCCCGCTCGAGTCGAAAGCCAGCTGGACATGGCGCAGCTCGAGGCGGCCGCTCCCGTCGTCTTCCTGGGACCGACGGTTCCTGCTGATTGGCGAGTGCTGGGCGAGCAGTTCGCCGATGCCGCGAATGTCTCCGGCAACTACGGCGAGTTCAAGGACGACTACGACGCCAAAACCGCCGAACTGGCCGCGAAGTACAAGGACAAGCTCGGCTCGCTGACCTTCGGCGGCGTGTGCAACGTCTGCAAGCCGGAAGCCGGCACCTTCTCACGCGAGTACGCGTCCTCGTACACGACCAATCTCTTCGACGGACTCGGACTGCAGTTCCCCGGCACCCCCGCAGACCCCGCCGACATCCACGTCGAACAGGTATCCATCGAGAAGATCGGCGAAAATCTCGGAAATGTCGACGTGATCGTCTACGGCCTCAACGCCGACGGCTCGATGTCTCCGCAGTTGCAGGAGCTGGTCAATTCCGAGCTGTGGAAGGAATTGCCCGCAGTGAAGGCCGGCAACGTCGTCCAGGTCCAGCATTCGCTGGCCGCGACCTATCAGACGGCTCTTCTGACGCTGGATTCGATCGACGAGGGCCTGTCGAAGCTGCCCGCAAACCAGTAGTTCATCGACTGTGACGGTGGCCTCTCGCCTGCTGGCGAGGGGCCACCTGCATATCCGGATGAGCAGGGCGGACAGCTCTCCGATCGGCGAGGACGCTTACCTGTCCCGGCTACCGGGGTTCTGTACGAACTGCGAACGCCCGATAGGGTGACCGGGTGCGTCCTACACTTGATTCCTACACTCATCTGGCCGGTGGCAAGGTCCGTGACCTTTACACGATCGACGACGAGCATCTGCTGCTTGTCGCGAGTGATCGGATCTCGGCCTACGACCACGTGCTCAGCACGCCGATCCCGGACAAGGGTCGCGTGCTCACCGCGATGAGCGTGTTCTTCTTCAACGTCCTCGGTGGCACCAACCACCTGGCCGGCGAGCCCGACGACGATCGCATCCCGGAAGAGGTTCTCGGCCGCGCTCTCGTGGTGCGCTCCCTCGACATGGTTCCCGTCGAATGCGTCGTTCGTGGCTTCCTCACCGGCTCCGGCCTGGTCGACTACAACAACACCGGCGCAGTGTGCGGCGTCGCGTTGCCCGAGGGCCTCGTCGAGGCGTCGCGTCTGCCCGACCCGATCTTCACCCCGGCGTCCAAGGCGGCTCTCGGGGATCACGACGAGAACATCAGCTTCGATCAGGTAGTGGAGAAGGTCGGCCAGAAGCTGGCAGTGCAGCTTCGCGAGGACACTCTCGACGTCTATGCCCGCGCCTCCAACTTCGCAGCCGATCGCGGAATCATCCTTGCCGACACCAAGCTCGAATTCGGTCTCGACTCCGCTGGAAACCTCGTGCTCGCCGACGAGGTGCTCACCCCCGACTCGTCGCGCTACTGGCCTCTCGAAGGCTACGAAGCGGGCAAGGTGCAGCCCAGTTTCGACAAGCAGTTCGTGCGCGACTGGCTCACGAGCCCCGAATCCGGCTGGGACCGTAGCTCGGACACGACACCGCCGCCGTTGCCGCAGGAGATCGTCGACGCGACCCGGGCACGCTACATCGAGGCGTACGAGCGCATTTCCGGTCTGTCCTTCGACGATTGGGTCGGTCCCAGCGCATGAGCCTGATCCCGCCGGTCGCAAAGAAGGTCCCCACCGAACGTACCCATCACGGACACACGTTCGTCGATGACTACGAGTGGCTGCGGGACAAGGACAACGCCGAGGTAGTCGCATACCTCGAAGCCGAAAACGCGTACACCGACGAGCAGACGGCCGCGCTCGAGCCATTGCGCGAGAAGATCTTCCAGGAGATCAAGTCGCGGACGCAGGAAACCGACATGTCGGTGCCCACTCGCATGGGTAAGTGGTGGTACTACTCGCGCAGCGTGGAAGGCAAGTCGTACACCGTCCAGTGCCGGTGCCCCATCGCCGGTGAAGACGACTGGACTCCGCCCGACCTGACGCCCGGCGTCGAGCTGGCGGGCGAGCAGATCCTCATGGACGGCAACGTCGAAGCCGAAGGGCACGAGTTCTTTTCGCTCGGCGCGTTCTCCATCAGCGAGGACGGCACGTTGCTCGCGTACTCGGTGGACATCGTCGGCGACGAGCGGTACACCTTGCGGTTCAAGAACCTCGAGACCGGTGAGATGCTCGCCGACGAGATTCCCGATACCGCGCCTGGCGCCACCTGGGCGATCGACCACAGTCACGTCTTCTACATGACGGTCGACGACTCCTGGCGTCCGGACACGGTGTGGCGTCACAAGCTGGGAACGCCGCAGAGTCAAGATGTTTCGGTGTTCCACGAGCCCGACGAACGGTACTGGGTTTCGGTGGGGTCCACCCGCAGCGAGAAGTACCTGATGATCTGGGTCGGTTCCAAGGTGACCAGCGAAGGCTGGATGCTGGAATCGGCGAACCCGGAAGGCGACTTCCGCGTCATCATCCCGCGTCGCGAGGGCGTCGAGTACGGGGCCGAGCACGCCGTGATCGGGGGAGAGGACCGCTTCCTGATCCTCCACAACGACGTCGTCGACGGCATCAAGGCAGAGAACTTCGTGTTGGTGGAAGCTCCCGTGTCGGATCCGACGAACATGACGACGCTGATCGAGCACAGCGCAGACGTTCGTCTGGAAGAAGCCGAAGCCTTTGCCGGACACCTCGTCCTGAGCTACCGCCGCGAGGCGCTCACTCGGGTTGCCGTGTGGCCGTTGACGGATGACGGCTACGGCGAACGCCACGAGATCGACTTCGACGAAGAACTCTTCAGCATCGGCATGGGGTCCAACCCGGAATGGGCGCAGCCCACCATCCGGCTCGGATTCACCTCATTCATCACTCCCGGGCAGGTGTACGACTACTACGTCGCCAGTGGTGAACTGGCACTGCGTAAGTCGCAGCCCGTTCTCGGAGACTTCGATGCGAGTAACTACGAGCAGCGTCGCGACTGGGCAGTAGCCGACGACGGAACCCGCATTCCGCTCTCGATCGTGAGGCGCGTAGGTGCGCCGGAAGGTCCCGCGCCGCTGCTGTTGTACGGCTACGGTTCCTACGAGGCGAGCATCGACCCGTCGTTCTCGGTTGCCCGCTTGTCGTTGCTCGATCGCGGTGTCGTCTTCGTCGTCGCACACGTGCGCGGCGGCGGCGAGATGGGCCGTCACTGGTACGAAAACGGCAAGACGCTCACCAAGAAGAACACCTTCACCGATTTTGTCTCTTGCGCAAAGCATTTGATCGACACCGGTGTCACGTCGGCCGACCGGATGGTTGCCGACGGCGGTAGTGCAGGTGGATTGCTGATGGGCGCTGTCGCCAACCTTGCTCCGGAACTGTTTGCCGGCATTCTCGCCAATGTTCCGTTTGTCGACCCGTTGACGTCGATTCTCGATCCGTCGCTGCCGTTGACGGTCATCGAGTGGGACGAATGGGGAGATCCGCTGCACAACAAGGACGTCTACGACTACATGCGCTCGTACAGCCCGTACGAGAACGTGGAAGCCAAGGACTATCCCGCCATTCTTGCGATCACGAGCATCAACGACACCCGTGTTCTGTACGTGGAGCCGGCCAAGTGGGTCGCAAAACTGCGCGCCACCAAGACCGGTGATGCTCCGCTACTTCTCAAGACCGAGATGAGCGCCGGACACGGCGGTGTCAGCGGTCGGTACGAGAAGTGGAAAGAGGTCGCGTTCGAGTTCGCCTGGGTGTTGGACACCGTGGGCGCGAACTAGCTTCTGTGTCAATCAGGTTCGGTGACTGTCAGGTTCTGCGGTAACGAACCTGAGGGCGCCCAGCGCGCCCGTACTCGGTCTCCCGGGTGAGCATGCCGTCGTCTGCCAGCTTTTCCAGGTAGCGCCAGGCTGTCACCCGGGACACGCCGACCGATGCTGCCACCTCGGCGGCGGTCACAGGACCTTCCGAATCCCGGACGGACGCTGCGACGAGTCCGAGTGTTTGAGACGCAAAGCCTTTCGGTGCCGCTGCTCGATCGTCGGACGTTCGTAGCGCGGACATCGCGCGGTCGATGTCGTGTTGACTGACCGCAGACTCTCCAGCGGGAAGCGCTGCACGATATTCGAGGTAGCGCTCGAGCTTGTCGCGGAATGCTGCGAAAGTGAACGGCTTGAGAAGATAGAGGACGATCCCGCGAGCCACGGCGCTTCGGACCACCTCCAGATCGCGCGCCGAGGTAACCGCGATGATGTCCGGACTGGGCCGCAAACCGCCCAGGGCGGAAGCCACGTCGAGACCGCTGGCGTCGGGCAACCCGATGTCGAGCAGGACCAGGTCGATGGGCTGGTCGGTGGCGTTGGCCGCCGTAACTGCACGCACGGCGGCGTTCCCGGAATGAACCACGCCGTGGACCACGAATTCCGGCACACGCTCGACGTACGAACGGTGCGCCTGGGCGATCAACGGTTCGTCGTCGACTATCAGCACACGGATCATCGCGGTGCTTCCGCCTCGCGCAGCGGGATACGGACAACCAGCATGGAGCCCATCGCCGGCTCGCTGGTGAGCGTGCCGCCGTGCCGTTTCACAACTTGAGAGACCAGTGCGAGACCGAGTCCGCGAGAGCCGGATTTTGTGGAGTAGCCACGGCCCTTGGCCTTTTCGAGTGCTTCGGGTGTCATTCCCGGGCCGCTGTCGGCGACGGCAACAACCATCATCGAATCCTCTTCCATTACCGTCACTTCCACCCACGGAGACTCGCTCGCGCGCGATGCGTCAATAGCATTGTCCACGAGATTGCCGACCAGCGTGACCAACTCGCGTGCATTGAGCGAAGGAACCGGACCGAGCGCGGTGTCTTCGGTGATGGTCAGGTCGACCCCGCGTTCGGCCGCTTCACTCATTTTCCCGAGCAGCAGTGCGGCGAGCGCCGGCTCGTGGACCGCATTCATCAGACGATCTATCAACTGTTGGGACACTCGCAATTCATTGGTGGCGAAGGCCACTGCGTCTTCGTTCCGGCCCAACTCGACCATCGTGATGATCGTGTGCAGACGATTTGCACTCTCGTGGGCTTGCGATCGAAGCGACTCGGCAAAACTGCGTACCGAATCCAATTCCCCGAGTACGTTCTGCAATTCGGTGTGATCGCGAATTGTCAGCACGGTGCCAATTCTGTTGCCCTCCCACTCAACCGGGTGTTGGTTGACCACCAGCACACGCTTGTCGGTTAGGTGCACTTGATCCTTCGCGGGAGAGGCGTCGTCGACTCGCATGGTCTCGGGGATGGACGAAAGTGGCACGGGCCCGTCCGGTAGATCGAGGAGGCGACGCGCTTCGTCGTTGACGATATCCACTCGCGCATCTCTGCTTCGGCCTCGCCCGATCACCACCAGACCCTCACCGATGCTGTGCAGGACGGCGTCGTGGTGTTCGTACATGGTGCGCAGTTCATCCGGCGCCATCCCCAGGGTCTGTCGCCGGATACGCCGACTCACCAGAAGTGAACTCAGGAGGGCGGCAAGAAGACCGCCGCCGGCAACGAACAGGATGACCGGAACACTTTGGGCGAACTGCTTGCTGATCTGCTCGCGGGTGACACCGGCAGAAACCAGACCGACCAAGGTTCCGCCGGAATCGTAGACAGGAGTGACTGCGCGGATCGACGGCCCCAGCGACCCGGCGTACGTCTCTGTGAAGGTCACGCCGGCAAGTGCGCGGTCGATGTTCCCGGTGAAGAGTTGACCGATCAGCTCCGGGCTCGTGTGGGTGAACCGAGTGCGATCAGGCGCCATCACCACGATGAAATCGACGCCGGTTGCCTGTCGGATCTTCTCGGTCTGTGGTTGCAGAATCGCGGTCGGGTCCGGACTCGTCAGGGCTGCCGCCGTCGAATCCGACAGGGCGAGAGTCTGCGCTATCGAGCTCACCTGCCTGCGGATCGCGTCGTCGCTGTCTCGGCGTTCGTCGACAACTGCGAGCGCGGCTCCCACACCGATGACCAGCGCCAACAACGCCAATTGCAGGAGCAGGATCTGCCTGGCGACGCTCATACGTCGGCCGGTCTTTCGTTCGACCATCGAGCGCCTCCTGAACGTAATGAACACAAACTTCCGGGCCCACCTGTTTGCAACAAGAATTCTCCACGACTCGAAGTGATCCCGATCACTTCACAGATATCCGATCCAAAGGACACCCCATGAGCAGCACGGCAACAGGGACAGTAGACGGTTCCCCACAGCCCGAGGGCACCAAGGCAAAGCGCGACAAGACGCATTGGCTCTACATGAGCGTCATCGTCGCGGTCATCGGAGGCATCCTCGTCGGTTGGCTCGCACCCGAGTTCGGTAAGTCCGTCGGTGTACTCGGCACGTTGTTCGTCAGCCTGATCAAGATGATGATCAGCCCGGTCATCTTCTGCACCATCGTGCTCGGCATCGGCTCGGTTCGAGCGGCGGCCAAGGTCGGCAAGGTCGGCGGCCTCGCACTCGCCTACTTCATCGGGATGTCCACCATCGCACTCGCGATCGGCCTGGGCGTCGGCAACCTGCTCAACCCGGGCAGTGGCCTGAACATCACGCCCAATGCGGCCTCCGTGGCCAAGCTTGCAGATCAGGCCCACAGCGCGGGCGGTACCTGGGACTTCATCGCGTCCATCATTCCGACGTCGATGCTGTCCTCCCTCACAGCCGGCAGCGTGCTGCAGACTCTGTTCGTCGCCCTTCTGGTCGGCTTCGCGATCCAGTCGCTCGGCAAGTCGGGTGAACCGATCCTCAAGGCTGTCGGATACATCCAGAAGCTCGTGTTCAAGATCCTGACGATGATCCTCTGGCTCGCCCCGATCGGTGCTTTCGGTGCCATCGCCAGCGTCGTCGGCCAGACCGGTTTGAACGCCGTCGTCCAGCTCGGCACCCTGATGATCGGCTTCTACCTGACCTGCCTGATTTTCGTCTTCGGTGTTCTCGGAACGCTGCTGCGCGCCGTCACCGGATTCAACATCTTCAAGCTGGTCAAGTACTTGGCCCGTGAGTACCTGCTCATCTTCGCCACGTCGTCCTCCGAATCGGCACTGCCGCGTCTGATCGCCAAGATGGAGCACGTAGGCGTCGAGCGCACCACGGTGGGCATCGTCGTTCCCACGGGCTACTCGTTCAATCTCGACGGCACCGCGATCTACCTGACGATGGCCTCGATCTTCATCGCCGACGCCATGGGACAGCCACTCGGTTTCGGTGAACAGCTCTCGCTGCTGGTGTTCATGATCATCGCCTCCAAGGGCGCTGCCGGAGTCAGCGGCGCCGGTCTGGCCACGCTGGCAGGCGGACTGCAGAGCCATCGCCCCGAGCTTCTCGACGGCGTCGGACTCATCGTCGGAATCGACCGCTTCATGTCGGAAGCGCGAGCGATCACCAACTTCTCGGGCAATGCGGTTGCGACTCTCCTGGTCGGCGCCTGGACCAAGACGATCGACAAGGAACGCGTCGTCGAGGTACTCGACGGGAAGATTCCGTTCAACGAAGCCACGATGCTCGACGACGAGGACGAAGAAGAGCAGCACAAGCTCGAAACGGCTCCGACCGGCACCAAACAGTCGTTCGTGAGCCATCACTAGAAACGTCCGCTCTGCTGAACGTTTGACTGCGCTGCAGGCGCGGAACCCGATCTACGATCAGTGATCCTGGTCGTAACGATGAAAGAGACCGCCGCACCAACCGTGCGACGGTCTCTTTCTGTTCGTGGCTAGGTGTACCAGGTCGGTTCGGGAATCTCGCCGGTCAGAAAACGACTACCGACTTCACGGCGCTTGTACGCGAGCGGATCGTGAAGGGTATGCGTCCGGATGTTGCGCCAGTAGATGTCCAGGCCGACGTCGTTGGACGTGGCTCGGGCACCGGTCAGTTCGAAGATCTTGTTGCTGATCTCCAAGGAGACGTCGGCGGCGCGAAGTTTTGCGGCC
Organism: Rhodococcus sp. IEGM 1302; assembly: GCF_030056935.1. Lineage (NCBI taxonomy): Bacteria > Bacillati > Actinomycetota > Actinomycetes > Mycobacteriales > Nocardiaceae > Rhodococcus > Rhodococcus sp. IEGM 1302. The sequence goes on from NZ_JASHKY010000004.1 coordinate 202,102, forward strand.
GCGATGCGTACGGCGAGGTCGCCGCGAGCCTGCTCGGTGAGGTTTTCGCGAGCGTCGTGGAGCACTGCGTCGGCCTCACGGCTGACCTGATCCACGAAGGCCTCCGCTGCCCACAGCTTGGATTGCAAGTCGCCGTAGCCCTCACGGAGGTACCACTCGTCGGTTGCGATTTCGCGGTTGTCACCGCCGTACGGCCATGGACGCGTACGGGTTCGGGTGTACTCGGCGGCAGTGTCCAGTGCGCCACGAGCGATCCCGAGGTAGAAGTTGGCGAACACGATCTCGATCGCCGGGAAGTTCAGGGTGTTGTAGACCAGAGGTTGGAATTCCTTGTCGACAAAGCCTGCCGCACTTGCCCAGTCGACCTCGACGTCGTTGATCTCGACACTGCCGGAATCGGTGAGGCGCTGCCCGAGATTGTCCCAATCACCGCGGAAGACTATGCCGTCCTGAGCAGTCGGCACGATTGCGAACACATGCGTCGCAGTTCCGTCGATGATTCCTTCGAGCACCGTGAGGTCGGTGACTCGGCCGCCGGTGGAAAACGACTTCACACCGTTGAACACCAGGGTGTCTCCGCGGTCCGCGACGGTGAGGTCGGTGTCTCGAGGGTTGACCGCGCCGCCGAAGAAGAATCGGTTGCTCGTGTACAGCTCCTCGACAGCGGAGATCTGCGGATCGGTTCCGACCAATCTGGCTGCCCATGCCCACAGATAGTGGTATCCGAGCAGTTGTCCGATGGAGCCGTCGGCGCGGGCGATCTCCCGAACCACCTTGTAGGCGGTCTCCCATCGCTGCCCGCCGCCGCCGAACTCGACCGGGCCCAGGAGCGTCACAAGACCACTGTCCTTGAGCAGCTGAACTTCTCGGAACGGTGGTTCGCCGGCTCGGTCGCGGGCGAGTGCGTCGGCGGCAAGGATGTTGCTCACCTCGCGAGCCCGGTCGATCCAGCCCTCGGATGTGTCGGGAACGCCGACGAAGACTTCGGTTTCACTGGTCACGGTCATGCCTGTTCATCCTTTTCGGTCGGTGCGGTCCCGATGGCCCACACGTAAATCGGTTCGGTTCCGTTGATTTCGTAGTCGCCGACAACTTTGGATTTGAAGACGACCGGATTGTGGCTGGCGACGGTGCGGGCGTTGCGCCAGAATCGATCGAGATCGAGGTCGCGGCTGACTCCGGAAGCACCGAGTGCGTCGAAGATCTTGGCCGTGGCCGGCACGACGAGTCCGATCGAGGCGACTTGCCCTCGCCCCGAATCGATTTCGGCTGCGATGTTGGCGGCCTTCTCTTCCTCCGGCGAGCCGGAGAATGCGGCTTCGTAAGCCCATTGGGACGACTGTGCTGCGTGCAGTGCAACGGCCTCGGCTGCAAAGGCAGCAGAGGACACCTCGCCGACAACTTGCTGGATCTGCGAATCCTGCGCGTATCTCGGAGCGTTGCCGTGACTGAAGGTTCGAGTACGAGAGGCAACTCGACGAGAGATCTCGATCGTAGCAGCCTTGGCGATGCCGGCGAGAGTGGCGAGGTGGAACAATTGGTAGAACGCGGTCTGGTATTTGAATCGCGTCGAGAAGTCGAAGATGTTCTCCGGCTGTACAATTGCGTTCTCGTAGACGGACGAACCGGAGCCAGTCGTCTGCTGGCCGAACCCGTTCCAATCGTCACTGTGTGTGACACCGGGTTGTCTCGCCTCGACCGCCGCGATCACGAATGCGCCGGTGTCGGTGCGCTGCGAGTACAGGTCGATCCAGTCGGCGAAGATGGAACCCGTGCTGTAGAACTTTGCCCCGTTCGCCAGGAAATGGTCGGCATCGGGTGCGGGCGAGACCTTGGTGTTGGCTTCGCCCAATGCAACGTCGCCGATTTCGGTCCATGCGTTGCCGACCAACTGTCCCTCCGCGAAGCGTCGGAGCCAGATGTCACGCTCCGGGCCGGGGTCGGCGACCAGTCGGTCTTCGACAAACGCGAAATGTCCGCGCAGGGCCTGGGTGATATTGGAATCGGCGCTTGACAGCTCGACTAGTAAGCGGATCAATTGCGGGATGCTCGCACCCGATCCACCGTGTGTTGTCGGCACCCGAACGGCGCCGAAGCCTGCATTCTTGAGCGCGTCGATCTGTTGGAAGGGAAGCACGTGATCGCGTTCGCGTTCGACGACGCCTTGTGCGATGTCCGCGAAGATCGGACGGAATTTCTCTGCCAGTGTTTCGTAGTCGACCTCACTTTTGATCGGATCAGCAGACCGGGGTACGGCATTCGGCGTCAGTGCGGTGGTCATGGGAAGAATGCAAGCTGTAAACACCAGGGGCGTCGATCCTTCATCGCGACCTGATTCGAAGTGTTGTCAGTCCGCGCAAATCTCGGTTCGATGGCCTGCCGGGCACTCTTGTCGAAATCGAGTGGTCAGTGGGGTTGCTCGTGAACGTGCTCGACGGTCCATCCGCTCCATTCGACGGTCCCTCCGGCACCACAATCATGTCGGAACGGCAGCCCTGGAGGACCGGAGCGAACGACGACGCGAAAGTCTCTCCCCTCCAACCGAAGATCGACAGTCGTGTGTTCTCCGTCGACACTCTCGCTGATGCTCTCGAGTGCGTCCGTGGCGACGATGTCGGTGGCGCGTCGGACAGCATGTTCGGCTGCCTGAGCGGCCTGTGACAGTGCCGCCCGGCCGCGCAGGTGCAGCAGCTCCAATTCTCCGGCTAGGTATTTCTCGGCAGTATCGATTGCGGAGTTGCCGTCCAGTCGGCTGAAATAGACTGCGGCAGGCCACGCAATCATGTTGGCCGCGAAACGATCTCCGCCGATGTGACTGCATTCCCACACATCTGCGATCTGTGCCGCGTTCAGCGCCGAAACGACCGGGCGGCCGAGTTCCGCGCAGCACGCATCCTTCTTTCCATGCGTGCAGACTGCGAAGAGCGGTTCCGTGCGGGAGCGGCCGAAGTCGGGTTCCGCTCCGGCGGCCATCGATTCGAACGGCAGTACCGACAGGTCCTCGTATCGGTCGACCGCCCCTTCCCGCATCCATTGGCGTGTGCCGTCCGTCCAGGCGAGTACACACGTCGGGGTGAGCACCCGGCGGTTGCGGGTCCGCCGGATCACCACGACACGGATACGGCCCTGCGCTGCGTAGATCTTTTCGGTGAGCGCGACGGGGAGAATGTCGTCAGGGGCGGACGCCGGCCAGGGGCCGGGATGCTCGATCAATACCCACAGATGTGTCATTCCGGCGCGACCGACCATAGGTTCGCCGGCGGTCGACGACTGCCGTGTACAGGCGTGAGGGCGTCGACTGGTTTGCGGATTGGCGACAAATTCCGAAAGGCACTGCATAGATCCTTTCCCCAGGACACCGTCGCTGTGGCAGGGGAGGGAAGACATGATGAGGCTCCAGTCTCGTAGGTTAGGCTCACCAGACTATTGGATGGTGAATCCTTTGCTCAGCCGCGGTGAATGCACGTGGCTGTGACGGTCGGAAGCAGTCGGTAACAGGAGTTTGTGAATGAAACGCAGTAACTCGCGGACGAGGTACATGCTGGGTGGTTTCGTCCTCGCCGCCATAGTGGCAACGACGACTGCTTGTGGCGGTGACGATCTTTATGACCCGGGGATGCAGCCCGACACCGTGCACGCGGTCACCCACGCCCGTGGAACTACCGACGTACCGACGGATCCGCAGCGAGTTGTCGTGCTCGAGCCGGTTCAGCTCGACACGTCGGTAGCGCTGGGCGTGATTCCCGTGGGCACCGCGGTACTCAGCGAGACGACCGGCGTTCCGGCGTACCTCGGTGAGAAGGCGGCGGAGATCGAGATGGTCGGAACCGTCGCGGCACCGAACCTCGAGAAGATCGTCGCACTGAGCCCGGACCTGATCATCGGAACGGAATCGCGGCACGGTGATCTGTACGAGCAGCTCGCTGCCATCGCACCGACCGTCTACATGGCAACTCAGACCGATCCGTGGCAGGACAACGTCCAGTTCGTCGCAGAGGCGTTGAACAAGACCGATCAGGCAGGTGAACTGCTCGGTGACTACACGGCACGCTGCGAGGAGGTGGCGAGCAAGCACAGCACCGAGGGCAAGACCGCTCAGCTGATCCGCCCACGCGACGACGTTCTGACGCTGTACGGACCCACGTCGTTTGCCGGAAGCACTCTCGAATGTGCTGGACTCACGATTCCCGCACGCGACTGGGAGAACTCGATCTCCGTCGACCTCTCCCCGGAATTCGTCTCCGGAGCCAACGCCGACCTCATCCTGGTCACCTCCGCGAAACCGGCCGATGCCGGCACGATGCCGAAGGCCGTGGCAGACAACGCCGGATTCTTCCCGAACCCGCATCTGGTGGACATGTCCTACTGGATCACCGGCGTCGGACCGCTCGGCGGCCTCACCGTTCTGGACGACCTCGATCGCATTCTCGGAGCGTCGAATTAGCAGTGCGCGAAGGAGCAGTGCGCGAGAGAGTCGCTAAGTTGGAGCCTATGACAACTCCAGTACAGAACATCGCGATCAACACCCTCGGTGGCGTGCCCACCTCTTTGGGTGAATACGACGGCCGCGCCGTCCTCGTGGTCAACGTCGCGTCCAAGTGTGGACTGACCCCGCAGTACTCGGCGCTAGAGAAGCTGGCCAGCGAGTACGCCGATCGCGGTCTGACCGTGATCGGTATCCCGTGCAACCAGTTCATGGGGCAGGAACCGGGTACCGCCGAAGAGATCGAGACGTTCTGCTCCACTACCTACGGCGTCACGTTCCCGCTTCTCGAGAAGATCGAGGTGAACGGCGAAAACCAGCATCCGCTGTACGCCGAGCTCACCAAGGCGGCCGACGCCGAAGGCGCTGCGGGAGACATTCAGTGGAACTTCGAGAAGTTCCTGATCGGACCGGACGGCACCGTCGTCAACCGCTTCCGTCCGCGGACCGAGCCTGACGCACCCGAGGTTGTCGCCGCGATCGAAGCTACGCTTCCCAAGAACTAGAGGTTTCCAAGAACCAGTAGGTGCGCTGAAAACTGCCGCCGGATGATCATCCGGCGGCAGTGTGCTGTTCACCCACAGCTGCCACTATCGGAGTATGTCCGCAGAACTGATCGTGTCGGTATCCGGAATCAGAGACGAGACATGTTATCTCGCTGCCGGATTCGCAGACGAGATGGACACTCGAGGTGTCCGCTTGTCGCTCCTGGTGGCGCCGCGACTGAAGGACAAATACCGACTGGCCGACGACGCGGTGACGACGGCTTGGCTGCGTGAGCGTCGCGAGCACGGCGATGCCATCGTTCTGCACGGCTACGACCAGGCCGCGACCAAGCGTCGCCGAGCCGAGTTCGCCACTCTGTCGAAGCACGAAGCGAAACTGCGACTACTCGCTGCGGACCGCGTTCTCGAGCATGCAGGCCTTCGGACCCGGGTGTTCGCACCGCCGCGCTGGGTGGCGTCGCCCGGTGCCATGTCGGTGTTGCCGGAGACGGGCTTTCGCACGATGGCAGGCCTCGGGGCAGTACATGATCTGACCCGCGGAACCTTGCAACGGGGAAGGGTTTTCGGGATCGGCGAAGGCTTCAAGGCCGAGCCGTGGTGGTGTCGCGCATTGGTTCTCGGAGCCGGGCGTGCCGCCAAACGTGGGGGACTGGTCAGATTGTCGATCACGGCCAAGCAGTTGGGAAACGAGGGCCCACGTCAGGCCGTCCTCGACGCCGTCGACCTTGCCCTCTTCCACGAAGCCGACTCGCAGGTGTATCGGTGGAACTCCCCGTCTCAGGAGCTCGGCGCTGCCTGAATTCGGCAGTTGGCAACTATTTGATAGCTACGAGACTATGTCATCTGTCCGGGTTGTCCGAGCGGGCAGACTCTTCGCGTTTCTCCACTTCCTTGCTGGTAGTAGTGCAGAGTGGGTCAAAATCGCATAAAACGGACGTTCAATTAGAGCGCTGGGTCAGCCAACTCTCCCACTGCTAGAGTGCGTGCAGTTAATCTGCCGCTAGTCGATGGGATCGGAATCTCGCCATGCGCACGAGAGTGTTCTCCAAGTCGGCCGAGGGTCTTTTCGCCGTGGCTGTGGGCGCAGTAGTCTGTGCTGCGTTCGTTCCGGCGCTCGCGTCTGCCGCTCCGACCGGCGCGGTTCACACGCTGCCGACGGGCAGTGTCGACGGCGGGTCGAGCGGATCGAGCGATGGCGTCCGCACCGCAACCGTCGACGATGAAGGTGAGCAACTCACACTGCGCCTTCACAAGATGAACCTGCGGGGATCCGAGTTCTCGATGGCTGTGCAAGACAGCGACGGAGAGCTGACCGACGCGGTGATCCCGGCGCCCCGTTCGTACATCGGCAGCGTGGAAGGGCGTCCGGACGCAATAGTCTCGGCCATCGTCGACTCCGCCGGAACACTGCGAGGGCAGGTGATTTTCGATCGTGGTGCTTCGCTCGAGTTCGTCGGATCCGACGTGGTCGGTCGCAGCACGGCGCCGATCGACGCAAAACCCAAGTGGCCCACCGCCGCCATTGCGCCGGCCTCGGCCGCAAGGGTCGGCAAGACGGTCAAGCAGTTCGTGGTGGGACTGGACCTCAGTGGCGAGTGGTACTCCGCGCACGGCGCAGGCAGTCCCGCCGTCGCTCTGGATCGGGCCGAGGAATCAATGGCCCGCACCGCTGCCATCTGGATCAGAGACGTCGGGATTCGGCCGGCCCTCGGTCGAGTTGTCCTACGGGCAGATTCCGCCGGTGATCCGTACTCGAGCAGTTGTGAAAATCTCGAGCAGTTGGAAGATCTGTGGTCCGATCAGGTCGGGTCGAGCGTCGATCAGGCGACCGTCGTGTGCGCATCCGGTGGCGGAAATGCCTACTACTCGAAGTTCGAACTCGACCACAGCTACGCGCATGTCGGTGCCGAGTCCGACGGCAACTTCAGCCGCGTTCTCCGCCACGAGTTGGGCCACAACTTCTATGCCGACGACTACCACGGCGGCGGCGCCGAGGGATCGACCATCATGAACGGTAACGACCTCTCGCGCTTCGACGGCACCGAATTCGCTGCCATCGTCGATGCGGCGGAGGTTGCCTCGGCTCGACTCGACGACGTCGGTCGGTACACGGCAAGCCCGATCCCGCCGTACGCCGCACTCGACACCGCGCGGGTCCGCTCAGGCGGCACAGTCACCGTCGACGCCGTCGCGAATGATCATGACAGCAACGGAGATTCGATCAAAGTGACCGGCGTCGGGGCGACGTCACTTCTCGGTGGCACCGTGAAGCTCGAAAACGGCGAAGTGGTGTTCGAAGCCGGAACGAAGGCAGGCACCGACAGGATTCTCTACACACTCACCGACGCAGCCGGTGGCACGAGCACCGGCTGGATCATCGTCGATGTGAGTGCGTGAGAACCGAATCAGGCGACTTCGACGCTCGACTCCTCGCCGAGAACTCGGAACTCGGTGCCGTCGGCAGCCATTTCCGAGTAGCGACCGTAGAAGATGCCTGCGGCCTCGTCGCGGATGATCGCTTGATGAATGGGAACCGCAACGCGCGGCGCCACCGCGCGGAGGTAGTCGATGGCCTCCGAGATCTTGAGCCACGGTGCGGCAGCGGGGAGGGCGAGAACGTCGATCTTTTGTTCGGGGACGTAGAGGGAATCGCCGGGATGCATGAACCGTGCCGGGTTGGTGGCGTCACCGAGGAGGAACGCGGTGTTGTCGATCATCGGTAGGTCCGGATGGATGATTGCGTGCTCTCCGCCCGTTCCGGTCACCTCGACGTCGCCGATGCTGAACCGGTCGCCCGGCCGGACGCCGGCCCAGCGCCCACCGAGCTTTTCAGCCGTCTGCGGATCGCTGTAGAGCACGGCGTCGGGATTCGCTTCGGCCAGTTCGGGCAGCCGCGCAGGGTCGGCGTGATCGGGGTGTTGATGTGTCACGAGGATGGCGTCGAGGCCGGTGATGCCTTCGAATCCGTGCGAGAAGTTGCCGGGATCGAAGAGGATCTTCGAGCCGTTCAACTCCACGAGCACACAGGAATGGCCAAAATGTGTCAGTCGCATGATTTCGAGTATGCGCCGCCCCGAAGGGACTCGCAGGCGGGTTTCACAGGTGGTGGCCGTCACGCCCCGATCACTCGATGCGAACCATCTCGGGTCCGCCCGGTAAACTGGCCATCACCCGAGCGTTTCACTCCGGGTTCGCGCACTAGTACCGAGGAGCAGCACGTGGCCCGTGTCGTCGTCGAAGTCATGCCCAAGGCCGAGATTCTCGACCCCCAGGGACAGGCAATTGTCGGGGCACTGTCTCGCCTGGGCTTTGCAGGAGTATCCGATGTCCGTCAGGGCAAGCGGTTCGAGTTGGAGATCGACGGCAGTGTCGAAGACGCCGAACTCGAGAAGATCGCCGAAGGCCTGCTGGCCAACACGGTGATCGAGGATTGGACCGTCAGGCGAGTCGAGGCATGAGCGCACGTATCGGAGTAATCACTTTCCCCGGCACGCTCGACGACATCGACGCGGCTCGGGCAGTGAACCTGGCCGGCGGTGAAGCTGTCGAACTCTGGCACGGCGATGCAGACCTCAAGGGTGTCGACGCGGTCATCGTGCCCGGCGGATTCTCGTACGGCGATTACCTTCGTTGCGGCGCGATCGCACGTTTTGCTCCCGCGATGGGCAAGGTTGTGGAAGCAGCCAAGGGCGGCATGCCGGTCCTGGGCATCTGCAACGGTTTCCAGATCCTCTGCGAAGCAGGTTTGCTGCCCGGTGCCCTGACCCGTAACCAGGGTCTGCACTTCATCTGCCGCGACGAGTGGTTGACGGTCGAAGCCAACAACACGGCGTGGTCCTCGCGATACGAGGCCGGCGCGCAGATCCTCATCCCCCTCAAGTCGGGTGAAGGTCGCTTCCAGGCGTCCGAGAAGGTTCTCGACGAACTCGAGGGCGAAGGCCGCGTCGTCTTCCGTTACTCGGAGGAGAACCCCAACGGCTCGCAGCGTCGTATCGCCGGCATCTCCTCGGCCAACGGCCGGGTCGTCGGTTTGATGCCGCACCCCGAGCACGCCACCGAGGCTCTCACCGGTCCCAGTGACGACGGATTGGGCTTGTTCTACTCGGCCCTCGACGCGATCGTCACTGCCTGATCGCCTGCTGATTTTCACCACTGAACGCCGACCGGAAATCCGGTCGGCGTTCAGTCGTATGTGGGCCCGGTACCCAGGGCTACTGGCTGTAGGAACTGAGGAAGTTGCCGAGTCGCTCGAGTGCCGTCGAGAGATCGTCGGTGTTGGGGAGAGTCACCAACCGGAAGTGATCGGGTTCGATCCAATTGAACGCGCGACCGTGGCTGACAAGAATCTTCTCCGATTCCAGTAGATCGAGAACGAACCTCTCGTCGTCGACGATGCCGAACTTGTCGACGTCGAGCTTGGGGAACAGGTACAGCGCCCCGTCGGCCTGTTGGCAACTGATCCCGTCGATGCTGTTGAGCGTGGTGTGTGCGAGATCGCGCTGGGCCGTCAGCCGACCTTGTGGAAGCAACAGGTCCTCGATGGACTGGCGTCCGCCGAGTGCAGTCTGGATAGCGTGCTGCGCCGGCACGTTGGCACACATTCGCATGTTGGCCAGCAATTTGATGCCTTCGATGAAGCTCGACGCCCGCTCGAGTGGTCCGGTGATGGCCAGCCATCCGGCTCGGAATCCGCACACGCGGTAGGCCTTGGACAGTCCCGAATACGTCAGACACAGAACGTCTCGCCCGGTCATCGTCGCAAGGTTTGTCATGGATCGGCCGTCGTAGACGATCTTTTCGTAGATCTCGTCGGCGAAGAGCATCAGATCGTGTTTGCGCGCTAGATCCACGAAGCGTTGCAGCACCTCCGTCGAGTAGACGGCGCCCGTCGGATTGTTGGGATTGATGACGACAATCCCTCGGGTGCGCGGCGTGATCCGAGCTTCCAGATCGTCGAAGTCCGGTGCCCAGCCTTGGCTTTCATCGGTGAGGTAGTGCACGGGCGTGCCGCCGGCAAGTGAAACCGAAGCCGTCCACAAGGGATAATCGGGAGCGGGAATCAGGATCTCGTCCTCTGGATTGCAGAGGGCCTGCATCGTCAGGGTGATCAGTTCGGACACACCGTTTCCGAGATAGATCTCGTCGACGGTGACGTCGGTGATACCCCGCGTCTGGTGGTACTGGACCACCGCAGTGCGCGCCGAATACAGTCCGCGAGAATCGCAATATCCCTGCGCGGTAGGGAGATTGCGGATCATGGCCATCATGATTTCGTCCGGAGCTTCGAACCCGAAGGGGGCCGGATTGCCGACGTTGAGTCGCAGGATCGTGTGTCCCTGATCCTCGAGTTCTTCGGTCTTGTCGAGAATTCGCCCTCTGATGTCGTACCTGACATTCTCGAGCTTGCGGGCCTGATCGATGGGTGTGTTCACGCGGTTACGTACCTCTCCGGTTCGGGTGGGTGAGTTGTGTTTCAGATGAGAAGGGCGCCTCAGGGTTCGGTCTGGAAACGGACATTGATTCGCGATAGCGCTGGCGGCGAAAGAAGAGTAGCGCTACTATGATTCGACATGTCCAATGATAGCAGTTCGAGGATTGTCGCAGCCTTGCGTGAGTGGATCGCGACGGCTCCTCCAGGCGCGAAGCTTCCGTCCACTCGGTCGCTCGTCAGCCTGCACGGGGCGAGTCCGGTCACCGTGCAGAAGGCGCTGCGAACACTGGTATCTCAGGGGGTTGTGGAGGCTCGTCCCGGTGTGGGGACCTTCGTGCGCGCAGCGCGCGTCGTGCGACCCAACGACTACGGGTGGCAGACAGCGGCGCTCGGATCGCCGAACTATCGTCTGCAGTTGCCCATGGCGCTGCAGTCCACCTCCAACGACGTGATCGCGCTGCATTCCGGCTATCCGGCCCGAGAGCTGTTGCCGGAAGGTCTGGTTCGTGCAGCCTTCACCAGGGCGACGCGAACCGACGCCGTGTTCAATCGGCCCCTCGCTGCCGGGCTTCCGGAACTGCAGTCCTGGTTTGCCTCCGAATTGGGTTCCGCCACTCCTGCCGGGATCACTCCGCCGGGGCCGAACGACGTGGTTGTACTTCCCGGCAGTCAGGGTGGGCTTGCGACGTCCTTTCGCGCGTTGGTGGGGGAGGGGCGTCCGTTGCTCATGGAATCGCCGACCTACTGGGGAGCGATCCTGGCCGCCGCGCAGGCTGGAGTCACGGTCATTCCGATTTCCAGCGGCGCCAACGGTCCTGATCCTGAAGAGCTTTCGCGTGCATTCGAACAGACCGGTGCCCGTGCGTTCTACGCACAACCGAGCTTCGCGAGTCCGACCGGAGCGCTGTGGTCGCCGTCGTTGGCTGACAAGGTTCTCGACACCGTCCGTCGGCACGGCGCATTCCTCATCGAGGACAGTTCGGCGCTCGACTTCGGAATCACCGCAGATCCCAGCCCCATCGCTGCACGAGACGACAGCGGTCACGTCGTCTACCTTCGTGCGCTGACCAAGAGCGTGTCCCCATCGGTGCGAGTTGCCGGATTGATCGCTCGGGGTCCGGCGTACGAGCGGATTCTGGCTGATACACAGGCAGATTCGATGTACGTCAGCGGGATGCTGCAAGCGGTAGCGCTCGACGTCGTGACCCAACCGGCCTGGCGAACGCACTTGCGCAGGCTTCGTCACCAACTCGAGGCCAGACGCGACCTCCTCGTCTCGAGTCTGCGCGAGCATGCGCCGGACGCTCACCTCGATGCCGTACCGAAAGGCGGACTCAACCTCTGGCTTCGGCTCCCGGACACCACGAACCTCGAACGTGTAGTGCAGGACTGCCGGTCGGCCGGCGTCATCGTCGGAGCCGGTGACGATTGGTTCCCGGCAGAACCGACTGGAAAGTTCTTGCGGCTCAACTACGCCGGACCGAACCCGGGTGAGTTCCCCGACGCCGCCCGCATTATCGGCAGAGCAATCACGCAACATATGTAGAACTTCACCTCGCTGGTGGTTGACCTTAACTTCCGTTGAGGTTTTATCGTCGTGTGCATGAACAAACAAGCGATGCAGCCACCGGCCAACCAGCCGATCGGATTCTGGACCGCGCGAGCCGGTGAAGCGATTCGCGCGCGCACGCGCGGAGCACTCGAAGCGATCGGCGTCACCCAGCCGGGGTGGTGGGTCCTGCACCAACTTTCGCTGCACCCTGAAGGGGTGGAGCGCGCTGTCCTCTTGCGGACGATCGGTCCGAACGAATCCACCGACGTGATCGATGACGCCGTCGACTCTGCCCTCGAACTGGGGTGGGCGCGCGAAGACGGGTCTGTCCTTCGCCCGACTGATGCGGGCTCCGAGCAGTTCGATCGCGCCGCGCGGGTACAGCAGATGCTGCAGGAAGAGCGGATGCAGGGAATCACCGAAGAGGAGTTTGTCACCACCATCACTGTGCTGCAGCGAACCATCAAGAACGTGGGCGGCGACGCCTGGCACTGGTAGCAGACATTATCTGGGCCCGCTGCCGGGTAGAGCGGCTTCGATCAATTCGACGGCACGGGACACACCGCCCGCCGCTGCGAGTTCTTCTGCCAACTCCGCGCTGCGTCGGCGGAACTCGTCGGCGCTCACCAGAGTCAGCGCCTCACGAAGCTCTACTGCCGTGACGGTAGCGCTGTCGACGCGTACTGCGACACCGGCGTCGACGAGCGAGTCGGCGTTGCCGAACTGATCGACGGCTTGCGGCACTGCGATCATGGGTGTCCCGGTCACCAGTCCCTCGCTGGATCCGCCCATACCCGCGTGGGTCACGAACGCGTCGGCCTGCTGCAGAATCGCGAACTGCGGTACCCAACGGTGTATTTCGACGTTGTCGGGCAATGGTCCGAGATCTGAGATCTGCACCTGCTTTCCGATCTGAAGGACGACGTGCCAGCCGTCCATCTGGCCGAAAGCCTCGACGCAGGTGCGGTAGAAATCCGGATGATCGGTGAATGCTGAACCCAGCGAGATCAACAAGAGCTTGCGTTCGGGATCCGGGTTCACCCAAGGTTGACTGCTCGGTTCGAGTGCGGGGCCGACGAACGTGTAGACGTCGCAGTTCACGCGATCGGCGTTGGGCTGCATCGATTCTGCGATCAGCACGATTGCACGGGGTGGGCGTCCGGTGAACTCACGTGGATCGACCTCGACGCCTTCGGCGCGGAAGAACCGGGTCTCCCGATCGAGCAGGTCGACGCCTCTCGGATCGGAACGAATTTCGTCGTACATCGGTGCGGCGTCGGCTTCGTAACCGTCCCAGGCAACGTACGTCGGCGACAACTGGATGATGGGAACGCCCCACTGCTGAGCCAGTATTCGTGCCGGAATGCCGGCGATGTCGTAGAGAAAGAGGTCAGGGCGATCGTCTTCGTAGATTCGGCGTAGCTGCGGCAGCATCGACTCGTAATCGTCCTGGAAAATCGTCAACTGATCGATCAGATCCCCGTCCCAACTCTTCTCCGGTTCGGCGCCGTCGGGAGAAGGGACGAGGCTGGGCAGCGTGGAGACGTACGGTGCGAATTCGGCCCCGGTCGCCTCGATGATCTCACGCATCGACTCGTCGTTGGCATAGGTGACGCGGTGACCGGCGGCGACGAGACGCGCGATGATCGCCAGGCTCGGATTGACGTGGCCCGGTGCCGGAATGCTCACCATGGCGATATGTCTGCGGGTCATCGATCACTCCTGCCGTCTGACTGTTCTGGAACAACTCCGGATACCGGACCGAGACTATCCACCAGGATGGGTAACGGCATCTGATTTTTGCGGGGAAGTACCGTGCGCACTCGAGTAGGACTACGCATCCGAGTGCCGGGATGGGCGAGCAGACTTCGAAGCATGAGCACACCGACAACACCCTCGAAGACCACTGCAGCCTTCTATCTTCAGGCCGGAATAGCCTTTGCCGTCAGTTTTGTCGGCACCCTCCTCGGAATTGCGTATCTTCCGATCGATGCGTGGCAACGCGGATTTCTCGGAATGTCCTTGCTGTTCTTGGTCACCAGTACGTTCACGTTGGCCAAGGTGATTCGTGATCAGCAGGAGGCATCCACAGTCAGGGTTCGAGTGGACGAGGCTCGACTCGAGAAGCTGATCGCCGAGCACGATCCGTTCAAAGCGGCAGCCTGAAACCTGTCGGCAAGGTGAGGATCAGCGTGCTGCCGAGAGGTTGCTCGTTTCGGAGCGCCGACAGATCGCCGCCGTGTGCGAGCGCGAGGCTGCGCGCAATCGTGAGCCCCAAACCGGAACCGTCGGATCGATCACCGCGATGGAAACGGTCGAAGACTGATTCGAGTTGGTCTGCGGGAATTCCGTCACCGGTGTCGGTGACGGACACCGAGAGGTGGTCACCTTCCCGTGCGAGTGTCACCGTCACCGAACCTCCGCTCGGAGTGTGCCGCAATGCGTTTTCGAGCAGATTGGCGAGGATCTGTTCGATTCGTTGGCGATCGACCTCGGCCGTGATCGGTTGCGGAGGTAGCGCGGTCGTCAATTCGACTCCACGATCGGCGAAACGTGGCGCCGCTGCTGCCGTTGCGCTGCAAACGATGTCGTCGATCTTCTCGTCTCGGCGATCGAGTTCGAGAGCGTGTTCGTCGGCCGCGGAGACGTCCGCCAGATCGCAAGAGAGCCGACGCAGTCTTTCGAGTTGATCGCGCATGACCGACCATGAAGAGTTGTCCGTGGGGAGGACGCCATCCTCGATGCCGTCCACGTACGCAGCCAAAGTCGATACCGGAGTGCGTAATTCGTGGGCAAGATCGGCAAGCAGGCGTTTGCGGACCCGATCCGAATGATCAAGGCGTGCCGCCATGTCGGCAAAGGCAGTTTCGAGACGCGTGAAATCTGCGTCCACGTCAGACCTGTCGATAGTCACGTCGAAGTTCCCGTCTGCGACGCTTTGCGCCGCCTCCGCGAGCGTTGTGATCGGGGCCGTGATGCGTCGGACGATGTAGACCGCGGCGATGCTTGCGCCCACCAGTGCGACCGCGATCCCGCACAACAGTGCAATGGTCATGGTCTGAGCGAATGCCTCTTCGGTGTGGGTACGGACATTCGAGTCTTCGATGCCGGCCATCATGAGGTGGTTGTGAAAGAGCGGGGCAGCGACGGCAATGGCGACTGCGGCGATGGCGAGGCAGGAGACGAACAGGACGACAAGCTGCGCCAGCAGCAGTTTTCCGCGTAGCCCGAGTTTCTTCATGACGACCTCGTTCATGACGACCTCAGGGAGTATCCGACGCCCCTGACGGTTCTGATGAACCGAGGATCGGTCGCGTCGTCGCCGAGTTTGCGGCGTAATGCACGCACATGGACGTCGACGATGTGCTGGTCCCCGAACCAGGACGAGCCCCACACCGAGGCGATGATCTCGGCCCGACTCCAGGCAGCGTCGGGTCGGGATGCAAGCGCGGAGAGCAACGCGAACTCGGTGGGAGTGAGATCGACAGGGTGGTTGTCGACATGCACGGTGCGGGCGAGGACGTCGATGTCGAGACCGGGAGGCGTCGGCAGCACTTTTGGCAGCAAACTCGACGCGCGTGGCCGTCTGAGCAGTGCTTTCACTCGCGCAACCAGTTCGCGGGGGCCGAAGGGTTTGACCACGTAGTCGTCTGCGCCGGCCGCCAGACCCGTCACCTTGTCCGACTCTTCACCGCGGGCGGACAGCATCAGGATGTACGCATCGGAGAAGGTACGGATTCGTCGGCAGACTTCCATGCCGTCGAAGCCCGGGAGCATTAGATCGAGCACTATCAGCGCGGGCTCGAATTCGCGCACCGAACGTACCGCGCTCGGCCCGTCGTGGGCGAGGCGCACGGTGAATCCTTCGCGTGTCAGATAGTTGGCGACAACCTTGGCGAGGGCAGTCTCGTCGTCGACGACAAGAACGCGCCCCGGTTCCTCGCCAGGTCGTAGTTCGGCGCTCATCAGACCGAGGTTAGTCGACTGCGTGTCTGCATTGCTGGCGCGTGGTGGTTTCCACTCGACTGTGAAGATTCGATGAAGGAAGCCTGTTCGAGCCGGTTATCGGGCTTCGCGGTGGATTTTCGCCGGTAACGTGGCAACTGTGCATGTGCAGCACTCTTGTCAAATCAATTGTGGTGCAGTGCATATCGAACAGAATCAATTCTCGGGAGTGAAAACATGTCTTTGACGGTCAGGAAGAGCGCCGCGCGGTTCGTTCCGGTTGTGGCAGCGGCAGCACTGTTGATTGCCGGATGCTCGGACAACTCCGGGGAGAGCATCAACCATTCCTCCGAAACAACCAGTGTTGCAGCACAGTCGGAGATTCCTTCGGGTGTCAATGCTGCCGACATCGAGTTTCTCGAAGGGATGTACCCGCATCACGCGCAGGCATTGGACATGGCCAGAATGGTCGACGGTCGAACCGACAATGCCGAACTTCTCTCTCTTGCAGCGCAGATAGAGGCAGCGCAAGGCCCGGAGATGGCTCAGATGACCGAATTGTTGACGGAGTGGGGACGCCCCGAGCCTTCGTCGAGTTCGATGGAGGGCATGGATGAGTCGGCGCACGCGGGACACGGCGTCGGGATGGCCGAGATGCCGGGAATGATGTCGGCCGACGACATGACCGCCCTCACCGATGCCAGTGGCGCGGAGTTCGACAAGTTGTGGCTGACGATGATGATCGAGCACCACAAGGGTGCCATCACCATGTCCCAGACCGAACTCGACAACGGGCTCGACCCGTCGGCGGAGAAGATGGCAGAAGCGATCATTGCCGGTCAGCAGGCGGAAATCACTCAGATGGAAGCGATGTTGAAGGGGAGTTGAACAGGAGGCCTTGGCCGCGTGACCTTGCTCGGGTGGCTACCTGGGCATACGTTCGAGGCTGATGGCTTGACCGGTGCTGTGCTGCAATCACACGCGAGGGGATGACCGCCACATGGATCACAGTCAGATGGACCATGGCCAGATGGACCATAGCGAGATGAGCCATGGCCAGATGGAGCATGGGGCACACGGTGGTCACGGGGATCACGTCGCACAGTTCCGGACGTTGTTTGCAGTCATGCTGGTCATCGCGGTTCCGGTCGTTGCGGCAGACGCGATGTTCGCTGATCTGGTCGGGTACACACTGCCGGAAAACTCTCTGGTGGAATGGATCTCACCGGTACTCGGCACGGTGATGTACTTCTGGGGTGGCAAGCCGTTCATCGCCGGCGCTGTTGCCGAAATCCGTTCTCGGCAGCCGGGAATGATGCTGTTGATCGCGCTCGCGATCACCGTGGCTTTCTTCGCGTCATGGTCTGCGAGTCTGCACTGGGTGGATCACACTCTCGATTTCTGGTGGGAGCTCGCGCTTCTGATCGTGATCATGTTGTTGGGCCACTGGATCGAGATGCGTTCGCTCAGTCAGACATCGAGCGCCTTGGATTCACTTGCCGCTTTGCTGCCCGACGAGGCAGAACGGGTGGTGGGGGAATCGGTGGAAACCGTGCCCACCGCAGCTCTGGCGACCGGCGACCTGGTGATAGTTCGTCCCGGGGCCCGTGTTCCCTCGGACGGAACGGTGGTCGAGGGAAGCGCCGACATGGACGAATCCATGATTACAGGCGAGTCGAAGACCGTCCGCCGGACTGTCGGAGATCAGGTGGTGGCCGGCACGGTAGCCACCGACTCGGCACTTCGGCTTCGAGTCACCGCCGTGGGAGAAGACACCGCGCTCGCCGGTATCCGGCGCCTGGTCGAACAAGCCCAGAACTCGTCGAGTCGCGCGCAGGTGTTGGCGGACAAGGCCGCTGCTCTGCTGTTCTGGTACGCACTGGGCGCGGCAGTGCTGACCGCGATCGCCTGGAGTATCTGGGGCACCCCGGAGAGCGCAGTCACCCGGACGATCACCGTTCTGGTGATCGCCTGCCCGCACGCGCTCGGGTTGGCGATTCCACTGGTCGTCTCGATCGCGACGGAACGGGCGGCTCGGGCTGGGATCTTGATCACCGACCGCATGGCCCTCGAGGCGATGCGTAACGTAGACACCGTTCTCTTCGACAAGACCGGCACTCTCACCAAGGGGGAGCCCGCAGTGGTCGGTGTACGCGGTGTCGACGGGTATTCCGATGACGACGTTCTCAGCGCAGCGGCTGCCGTCGAGTTCGACAGCGAACATCCACTCGGGCGCGCCGTCGTCGCGGCGGCGCGGGAGTTGTCGCTCGAATTCACTTCGGGTTCCGACTTTCAGGCGCACAACGGGATCGGGGTTGCTGCGGACGTCGCCGGTGCACGCGTCGGTGTCGGCGGACCGGGGATGCTGCGATCGGTCGGGGCCACCGCGATCCCGGGGACCGAAGAGTGGCTCAGTGACGGGTCGACCGTCCTGCATGTAGTGCGTGACGAGAAGGTAATCGGCGCATTGGCATTGGCCGACGAGATTCGTCCGGAATCAGCATTGGCCGTCGACGCCCTCCATGCTCGCGGTGTGCGGGTGGCCATGGTCACCGGAGACGCGGAGGCCGTGGCCCATTCGGTGGCTCGCAGGCTCGGGATCGACGAAGTTTTCGCCGAAGTGCTTCCGCAGGACAAGGGAGCGCAGGTATCTCGGCTTCAGGCTGCGGGCCACCGCGTGGCGATGGTCGGTGACGGGGTCAACGATGCGCCGGCACTCGCCCAGGCGGATGTGGGCATCGCGATCGGTGCCGGAACCGACGTGGCGATCGCGTCGGCGGGAGTTGTTCTGGCCAGCGATGATCCGCGTTCGGTGAGCTCGGTCATCGAGCTCTCCCGCGCCACCTACCGCAAGATGGTTCAGAACCTTTGGTGGGCAGCGGGATACAACGCGATCTCGGTTCCCCTCGCTGCGGGAGTACTGGCGCCCGTCGGGTTCGTGCTGCCGATGGAGGTCGGAGCAATCCTGATGTCGGTATCCACTGTGGTCGTTGCCGCGAATGCCCAGTTGTTGAGGCGCTTGGACTTGCGGCAACCACCGGTGACCGCGTTGGAGTCGAGAGTGCTCACATCGCAGTAGCGAGAGGTTGAAGGCGGACTACTGTCGGCTCAGGAACGGAATGAGCGCACGCAGTACAGCATCGGAGTCTGCGACTGCGCTTGCGTGGTCAGCCCCTTCGATCACAGTCAAGGCACTGTCCGGGATCAGCGACGCGAGATGCTCGGTATCCGGCAGGCGCTCGCGATCTCTCGATCCGACGAACAACAACGCCGGTGTGGTGATCCGTTGCAGCACGGCGTCGTCGATGCCGTGCTCCTTCTCTGCGCGGCGCATGTAGGCAGCGAGCGCGATGGCATCATTGATTCGGAAGGCAGTCGCAGTCTGAGGATCCACCGGTTTGCCGCGCCTCACGCCCCAACCGGTCAGAAATCCCTCGATACCGCCGCTTTCGAGTACGTCGATGCAACCCGGGAAGAACAATGCGTCGAACGCGCCCGTCATCGGTCGGCTGCTACCGCCCCCGACGGTCAGCGATCGCACCCGTTCGGAGTGCTCGACTGTCAGCGACATCACCGAGCGTCCGCCGAACGAGTATCCGAGGACGTGTGCCGGTTCGAACGGAGACTCCGTGTCGAGGATCTCCAGGAGATCGCCGACCACCAGATCCATTGCATACGAATCGGAGTCGTGTGGTTTGTCACTGCGTCCGTGACCCCGCATGTCGACGAGGATCAGACGATACTGCTCCTGAAGTGCCTTGACGTACCCGAAGCCACGCCAGATGGAGCGCGACAACGCTGTGCCGTGCACCATCAACAGGGGTGGGCCATCGCCCACGATCTGATAGGTGATCCGCGCACCGTCCACCGGATTTCTCACGTCGTGCAACACCCGTCCAGTATGGGTGCCAGTTGCTACGCACGTGAACTCGAGTAGTCGTCCGGACCCATTCGACGGATGGCGTGGGCTCTCACGAACAGTCGGGCCGTCAACTCGGCCTCCCTCAGAGCTACTGGTCACTGCCCGGCTGGGCAGTACCCACTGTTCCAAGCAATGCATCGGTGGAGGGGTCTGCAGTGCTGACGCCTGCGGCTATGCCCCGAATCAGAGCCTCGAAATCAGCGGCGACGATGGTGACCTCCTCGAACTCCGGCTCTCCTCCACGGACAACCTGACCGTCGGGTGCGAGCGCCAAGTACTCGTACCCATTGCGCACCGACAGCAGGACCGGGAGGTGAGTGGACCAGAAGGCGTTGATCGCCGCGCGCTCCGCCGGCCCGGAAGCGACCGCCAGGCTCTCGTGCCGGAACGCATTCCAGGGAAACGCCTCATCGCTGACGCCAACGCCACCGGCATAGTTCTCCGCCGAGAGAAACCACACCTGGTCGTCGGAACTGGCAAGTACGGAGAACGAACTCGCCCACACTACGAGTTG
This sequence comes from Rhodococcus sp. IEGM 1302, assembly GCF_030056935.1. Classification (NCBI taxonomy): domain Bacteria; kingdom Bacillati; phylum Actinomycetota; class Actinomycetes; order Mycobacteriales; family Nocardiaceae; genus Rhodococcus; species Rhodococcus sp. IEGM 1302. The sequence goes on from NZ_JASHKY010000004.1 coordinate 222,455, forward strand.
GTCACAACCGCCGACCAGTGGTTGCGGAACTGGGGCAGAGGCCGATCGAGTGGGTTCTTCGCGAACCCAACCTGCGAGCGACAGCGCGGCGGTTGCGTCGAGGTGAAGGCACATCGCCCCACGGTAGGCCAGACCGTCGAGCGCCGACAGCGTCAACCGTCGGCCTACTCGGGATCGATGTCTCGAATACCAGTCTCGTCCATGCTGATCCATCGCGTTATGCCGATGCCGCGAAGGAACGGCAGATCGTGACTCACCACCACCATGGCGCCGCGAAAATCGGAAAGTGCCTGCGTGAGGTGGGCGAGACTCGGTAGGTCCAGGTTGTTGGTCGGCTCGTCGAGAAGAAGCAGCTGGGGCGCGGGTTCGGCCAGCAGGATCGTGGCTAACGCCGCACGCAATCGTTCACCGCCGGAGAGTGCGGATGCCGATACGTCGGAATCCGTTCCCCGGAAAAGGAACCGTGCCAACTGCCCGCGAATTTCCTCGGCTGTCGCGTGTGGCGCGGCCAACGCGACGTTGTCCGCCACCGAGAGGTCCTCGTCGAACACGTCGAGACGTTGGGGGAGCGCACGAGAGGCTACGAACGGAGTCGACGCGGCGAGTGCATCGAGCAACGTCGTCTTGCCGATTCCGTTGCGTCCCACTATCGCAATCCGCTCCGGTCCGGTGATCTGGAGCGATACCACTTGGCCGCTCTGCAACGTCACCTCGTCGAGCCGCGCAACCTGCTGCCCCGGATGAACCTCTGTAGCAGGCAGATCCAGACGAATCTCGCGATCGTCTCGAAGGAGTTCCTCTGCCTCCGACAGGACAGACTTGGCCTCGTCCACCTTCCCGATATGGTTGAGGGCCAGCTTTCCCGCTGAAACTTGGGCCTGACGTTTTCGTGTCTGCGCGATGATCGGCGGCATCCGCTTGTTCTCGAACATCTTCTGCCCATAGCGCTTACGCCGGTCCAGTTTCGTTCGAGCGTCGATCAGCTCGCGGCTCTGCTTTGCCAGATCGGCCTTGGCGTCGCGAACGGTGGCGAGTGCGTTTTCCTGCTCAGCGGTCACGACCTCCTGGTAGTGCGAGTAGTTGCCGCCGAACACGCGTAGATCCCCCCGACGTAGTTCGATCGTGTACTCCGCGGTGTCGAGCAGTTCCCGGTCGTGGCTGACGATCAGCACGGTTCCCGGAAACTGTTGGACTGCAGCATGAACTCGTGATCGAGCGTCGCGATCCAGGTTGTTGGTCGGCTCGTCCAGGAGAAGTACCTGTGGATTCTTCAGCAGCGTTGCGGTCAAGCCGAGTAAGACGGTCTCTCCGCCGGAGAGGGTGCCGACAGTTCGGCTCAATGCTGCGGTATCCGGAACCACCTTCTCGAGGCCGAGTCGATACAAGGTGGAGAGGGCGCTCTCCTCGATATCCCAGTTGTTGTCCACGAGCGCAAAGTCGGATTCGGAGCCGTCGCCGGTTTCGATGCGGTGCAATGCGTTTCGGAGTTCGTGGATACCGAGGATGTCATCCACCCGAACGCTCGGATCGAGTGTGATGTCCTGACGGAGGTAGCCGACCTCGCCGGAAGCGGTCACGGATCCGGATTCCGGTGAGAGCTCTCCTGCGATCAATCGCAGCAGAGTCGACTTTCCCGATCCGTTGAGTCCCACGAGACCGACACGGCCACTGGGGAATACAAAATTGGTGTGGGAAAAGACTGATTCGCCGTCCGGCCAGATGAAGGTGAGATCCGAGAGCGACAGAGAAAGATGGGATTGGGTCATGAGTACTCCAGAGGGTGCTTGGACTGTGCGCCCGGCTCAGCAAGTGCTGATGGGTGCGAGTGCCTTCGCGTGATGAACCTCTAGAGGAGCAACGGCCCGTTTCCTGTTCTGTCGGGAATGATTCGTGTTCCAGGTTAGAACACTCGAACGGTCCCGTGCAATCGAATTATTCTGTGCTGTCGGTCTCGTCAGTGTTCGGTGCTCAGATTTTCGGGCCGTCAGATTTTCGGACCCTCGGATCGGAGGTCGTCGACCTTCGACATCGCTTCGCGGAGTTCGGTGAGCCATTGTTCGCTGTGCTTGCCCGCCAACCGGACTGTCCACATGAGGGCGTCCGCTCGCGAACGAGCAACACCCGCGTCCACCAGAGTGTCGAGAACCTTGCGTTCGGGCTGACGTAGTCGTGTCATCACCGGAACTGCGAGATGTGTGAACAGGACGGTCTTTTCGTCCAGACGTACACCCCAGGCGACCTTGCGCCCGTAGCGAGCCTCGGCCTCGTCGGCGATGCGCATCCGGTCGGCGCGCGTGGTTTCGCGAAAGCGTGAGATCCTTCCGTCCGCGGCGGCCTCGCCACCGTCGACTGCCGGGAGTTCACCGATCACGACGATTTCTTCGCGGTCGACCTGGACGTCGGCGGTCCCGGTGAACCAGTCATCTGGAAGTCGACCGGCAAACCAGTCGGACGCATCACTCGCGTCGGGAACCGACGCCTGTTGCCAACCTCCGGGACGGCCGAACCTGCGGTCGCCGGAGTTTTGTGAGTTCTTCATGGCGTTCTCCTCGGAGAGTTGGTGGAGTGTGTCGTGCGTTTATTGCACTGATTACATGATTACACCGATAGTCGAACTGGCGCCACAAATTCGGGCATGATCGGAGTCGTGCGCCTTTCACACGCTCGTCAGAGCTTCCGAACTTTCCGTCGTCCCGTGGCTGCCGTGGCACTGGGGGTATTGGCCGCAGGATCGGTAGTTGCCTGCAGTTCTGGCCCTGACCAGCCGAAATCAGTGGCAGAGGAGTTCGCCTCCGCGCTCACGTCCGATGACGTGCAAGCGGCGGCAGCCCTGACCACCGATCCGGCGGCGGCGTCGACTGCGATTTCGGCTCTGATCGACGGGCTGGGCAAGGACGAGGGAACATTCACCGTCTCCGACGCCACCGAGTCCGGTGATTCTGCGGGGAAGTTCACACTCGATGCGGCGTGGAAGTTCGGTGAAGGTCAGGACTGGAACTACTCGACGCAGGGAAACGCGTCGAAAAGCGGGGACAACTGGCTGATTCAGTGGGACCCGGCGCTGTTGGCTCCGGATCTGACCTCCTCGACGACCTTGCGCTACACACCCACCACCGGTGCTCCGCCGTCGGTGCTGGACGCGGCGGGCCAGCCGATCATGGAGCAGCAGGTGGTGACGCTGGTCAATCTCGATTCCGCCGCGGTGCCCCCGGTGGACACGGCAGCCGTGGCGGCCCTTCTCTCGCCCGTCGCACCGACGATCACGGCGGCATCGCTGAGCGGCGATCTTGCGTCGGCAAGTGGGAAGCCGGTCACCGCAATCACTTTGCGGGCCGAGGATCTTGCACCGATCGAGGAGAGGTTGGCGGCGATTCCCGGAGTGAGCTTGGCGCCGCAGGCTCGGTTGCTCTCGGTGGACAAAACTCTGGCGTCGCCGACTTTCAGTGGGTTGTCCGATCTGTGGCAGGAGGGGCAGGACAAGTCCGCGGGCTGGGCGGTACAGCAGGTGAAGCAGAACGGAACCGTCACCACCGTCGCCGGCCAAGACGGGCCGGTTGCTCCGAACATCGCGACAACGATCGACCGACCGATGCAACTCGCGGCCGAGAATGCGCTCGCCGGGGTGACACAACAGGCGGCGATCGTTGCGCTGCAGCCGTCGACCGGAGCGGTGTTGGCGGTGGCCCAGAACGCCCCCGCCGACGCACAGGGCCCGATCGCTCTGACCGGCCTGTACCCACCGGGTTCGACGTTCAAGACCGTGACGACGTCCGCGGCCCTGCAAGCCGGCGTCGCTACACCGGACACCGTTCTGCCGTGCCCGGGTACCGAGAACATCGAGGGCCGTCAGATTCCCAACGACGACGAGTTCGACCTCGGATCGGTTCCGCTGCACACCGCGTTCGCGAAGTCGTGCAACACCACAATGGCGAGGATGGCCGTCGGTCTGCCCGCCGATGCTTTGCACAAAGCGGCGCTGCAGTTCGGGCTCGGCGTCGACTACGTCACCCCCGGACTCACGACGGTGACGGGCAACGTCCCTGACGCGAACACCCCCGCCGAACGCGTCGAGTCCGCGATCGGACAGGGCACGGTGACCGCCACGCCCTTCGGGATGGCTCTCGTGGCGGCCTCGATCGCCAACGGAACGACACCCGCGCCGATGTTGGTCAAGGGACAGCCCGGCGTGGCAGATCAGACCGTTGCACCGGCTCCCGCGGAGGTGACCGAACAGTTGCGGGTGATGATGCGCGAGACCGTCACCGGCGGTACGGCGACGTCGTTGCAGGACATTCCGGGGCTTCTCGGCAAGACCGGCACGGCCGAAACCGAGGGTGGCCCGGCACATGGGTGGTTTGTCGGAATCAAGGGAGACCTCGCATTTGCGGTATTCATCGCGGGTGCGGACAGCTCTTCGCCTGCAGTGCAGGTAGCGGGCACTTTTCTGCGCTGAAACCTGTTTTCCGTTGCAGTTGGATCACACCGTCGTAGCTCAACCGTGACACGTTCGTAGGCATCCCGTGCTTGTTACTCGTGTGACAGAAGTAAAGAGTTACATGCATGGGGCCCGGAGGACAGCACAACCGTCGTGGAAAATATGTCGTTGCGTCGATAACTGCTGTCGTTCTGACAGTGGCGCTCGCGTCGTGTGTCATCGGTGGGGAGAAGAAATCCGACGCCGCCTCGGTGGTGGAGGACTTCGTCACCGCCCTCAACAACCACGACGCCGAAGCTGCCGCGGCGCTCACGTCGTACCCCAACGCGGCGCGGCCGTCGATCCAGCAGATGTTCGACGGACTGGCCGCCAAGTCCACCGACTTCGACGTCGCTCAGGTCATGGATCTGGGTAGCGACTCCGGACTCTTCACACTCGACGCGTCCTGGAACTTCGGCGAAGGCAAGGACTGGAGCTACCAGTCGCAGGGTGAGGTTCGTGATCTGTCGGTCGGCTGGCGTGTGTCCTGGGACCCGTCGGTCCTCGTCCCCGACCTCGGCAACGGTCGCACCGTTTCGTACACCCGCACGGACGCAGCGCCGCCGAAGGTAGTCGACAGCACCGGCACCCTGCTCATGAACGAGCAGACCATCAACGCGATCACTCTTGACCCGGCCACCATGCCGGACCCCGTCGACACCACTCGTCGCCTCGCCACGGTGCTCGAACCTGTCGCACCGTTGGTCACTTCGGAGTCGATGTTGGCCGACCTCGCCGCAAACCCCGGCAAGCCCGTCACCGCCGTACTGCTCCGCGATCCCGACTACGCCTACCTGGAAAGCGATTTTGCGATCCCCGGTGTCGTCGTGGTCAAGACACCCAAGCTGATCGCCTCCGACCGTCGCATCAACTCGCCGTTGCTGGACCCACTGCGGACCGTGTGGCAGGCCAATCGCGACGCCACCGCCGGCTGGGCGGTCAATCTGGTCGAGCCCAACGGATTCCCGATCAAGCAAGCCGGCTTCCAGGGACCTCCCGGCCCCGACGTCGCCGCGACCCTCGACTCGCACGCTCAACTCGCCGCGATCGAAGCTGTCGTCAGTGCAGGTACTCCTGCGGCCATCGTCGCGATCCGCCCGTCGGACGGCGCCATTCTGGCTGCCGCACAGAACAATCAGGCCATCGAACAGGGCCCGATCGCCTTCACCGGGTTGCGCCCGGCCGGCGGTGCCCTCGATCTGGTCCGTCTCGCATCGTCGATGCAGAACGGCGTCGACCCCGGCGCCGTGTCAGCCGAGCAGTTGGCCGACACCGGGCAGCAACTCGGACTCGGCAACGGCTTCCACATTCAGGGACTCGAACAGCAGACAGCAGTGCTTGCCGCGAACCGCCCCGGCGTGGACCAGGCGATGAACAACGTCATGGCCAACAAGACGTCCAACGACGCGAGCGCGCCGACGGTAACTCCGTTCGGAATGGCGATGCTCGCGGCATCGATCGCCCGCGGCAGTGCCCCGATGCCGATGATGGTCTTCGGACAACCGGCTACCGCCGACGTCACGCCGACGGCATTGCCCGGCGACGTCAACAATCGTCTGCGTGACGCCATGCGAGGCGCCGGCGGACTGGCTGGGTACCCGGACATGATGGCGGCCGGTGCAGCGAGCGGTGACGATCGCTGGTTCTACGGATCACGCGGAGACTTCGCATTCGCAGTGTTCGTCGCAGACGCCGACGGCGGCGATCGAGCAATGCAGATGACGGACAAGCTCTTCCAGGAACTCGGCAAGCCTGCCGACAAGTAGTACCGGGCACCGCGAGTAGATTCCTGGTTCGTGAACCTGCTCGATTTCCTTTTCCTCGTCGTAGCGGGATTCTTCAGCGGTCTAGTCGGTTTTGTCACCGGTCTTGCATCGATCGTTTCGTATCCGGCGCTGCTGAGCGTCGGGCTCTCACCGGTCAGCGCGAACATGACCAATACCGTCGCGTTGGTGGCCGTCGGCGTCGGAGCGTTGGCGAACTCGTCCCGTGAAGTTGCCGATACCGGTCCGAAACTTGTTCGCTGGTCTCTCTATTCGGCGGCCGGTGGCATCATCGGTGCCCTCATCCTGTGGCTGGCACCGGAAGGCTCGTTCGAATCCGTTGTGCCGGCGATGGTCGTGTTCGCCTCGCTCGCGCTGCTGCTGCAACCGAAGATTCGTGAGTTGTCCGGCGGCGGTGACCGCCCCGGAATCTACTCCGCAGCACTGTTCGCCGTCGCGGTATACGGGGGCTATTTCGGTGCCGGTGCCGGCGTCATCTTCCTGGCTGCGACGCTCATCCTCACTTCCGAAACGGTGTGGCGTGCAACGATCCTGAAGAGTTTCTTTCTCGGCATCGCCAATCTTGTGGCTGCACTCATCTTCGCCTTCTCTGGACAGGTGCATTGGGTGGCCGCGTTGGCGATGGCGCTCGGCGCGTTGGCCGGAGGTTGGTGTGGCCCGCCCGTCGTCAAGAAAATCCCGCCATCGGTACTGCGTGTGGCAGTAGCGATAGCGGGATTCGTGTTGGCTCTGTGGTTGTGGGTGAAGTGAGCCCGTCTACTTCACGCCCTGCATCAGCTTCTTGATCCACGGCGAGGCAAGAGCAAGAATCACTCCGATTCCGATCGACGAGAAACCGATGATCAGGAAGAACGGGCGACTGTCGTCGATGTCGAAGTAACCGGCCAAGGTTCCCGCCATCGAAGAACCCAATGCAACGGACAAGAAGAACAACGCCACCATCTGAGTGTGAAAATGCTCGGGCGCGAGTTTGGTTGCAAGGGAAAGGCCGACGGGGGACAGGAAGAGTTCGGCGAAGGTGAAGAGCAGAAGCACACCGGCAAGGCCGAGGAGCGGTGCACTGTTCGGTCCGCCCCCGGTGATCGGGATGAACGCCAGGAACGCCAGACCCATCGTGCCGGTGCCGAGCGCGAACTTGATCGGCGACGACGGCTGACGGTCACCGAGTTTGGTCCACATCGCTGCGAACACACCGGCAAAGATGATGATGAACACCGGATTGATCGACTGCACCCACGTCGGCGGGAAGTCCCAACCAAAGAGATTGCGGTCCAGGAGCTTGTCTGAGATCACCGGCACGGTGGTGAACTGCTGCTGAAACAGCGACCAGAAGGCCGCGCTCGCAATGAACATCGGGATGAATGCAAAGACTCGACTGCGTTCGACCTTGGTGACCTTCTTGCTGGTGAGCATGAGGAGGAAGTAACCGACCGACGCGACGATCGTGAGTCCGACAACGACGTCGGACATGTTGTCCGCCGTGATCAAGCCGGTGACGGAGGCGACCGCGACGACGACGATCGCGGCAATGCCGATCCCGATGTAGAGTGCGCGCTTGTCCGCGGGCAACGGGTTGCCTGGTTCGGCACCGATTCCGTGAAGATGCTTGCGGCCCAGCGTGTACTGGATCAGGCCGAGCGCCATGCCGACGGCAGCGAGAGCAAAACCGGCGTGGAATCCCCAGGCGTCCTGGACGGCTCCGGTGAGCAGCGGACCGACAAGACCGCCGATGTTGATGCCCATGTAGAAGATGGAGAATCCGGCGTCGCGGCGAACATCCTGTTCGGAATAGAGATCTCCGACCAGAGAGGTCGCATTGGCCTTCAAGCCGCCGCTGCCGAAGGCGACCATGACGAGGCCGACGCCGACACCCCACATGCCGGGAAGAACCGACAGTGCGATGTGGCCGGCCATCACCAGCGAAGCACTGTAGAAGAGCGTGCGCTCGGAGCCGAGCAGTCGGTCGGCCACCCACGCCCCGAGAATCGTCGACAGGTAGACGGTGCCGCCGTACGCGCCGACGATGCTGGTCGCTGCCGCCTGGCTGATGCCGAGGCCGCCGTCGCTGACGCTGTAGTACAGGTAATAGATGAGGATGCCTTGCATCCCGTAGAAGGAGAACCTCTCCCACATCTCGACGCCGAACAGGTTCGCCAGCGCAAAGGGTTGGCCGAAGAACCCCCGGTCTTCCTTCTCGCTACGTTCGACGGGCTCCGTAGTGTTGCTCATCCGAAAAGTGTCCTACGTGCTCGGGCATTTCGGGTGGTTCCGAGCCGTGGAGTTTGGTTACGACTTGGTGCGGATTTTCACTACCAGCGGAGCGAGTGCGCGCCAACCGAGAAGGAACGCGCCGAGGACCAGCGTCGCGACGACGATGAAGCTGAACTGGGTGCCCTGGCCACTCAACACTCGCAGGATCATCCCGATGACGACGGCGCCGAGCCAAACGACAACGCCGGTGGGAACAAGGAGAACGGCGTTGAACTTGTCGCGGTAGAGCGCGAACGTGGCAGCCCATCCGATCACCAGGCCGGTCAGGAAGGGCCAGGATGTCTTCGCCAGACCGGCGAGCGCATTGGCTTCTTCGTGGGTACGGCGCCCTATCGCGCAGAAGATTATGACAAGAATGGCGTCGATCAGCAGGAATGGTGCGTACTTCTTCACGCTCACACCATACGACTGTGCGCCTTTATTAACCGCGGGCGGTTAATAAAGGCGCACAGTGCTGTTAGGCCTGGAGGCCGGCTTCGATCTCGAGGGTGATCGTGATCTTGTCGCCGACAACTGCTCCGCCGCCTTCGAGGGGCATCTCGATGGAGATGTCGAAGTCCTTGCGGTTGATGACGGTGGTGGCCTCGAATCCGGCGACGGGGCCCTGGCCCATGCCCGGGTTGACGCCGTTGAACTCGAGGTTCAGCTCGACCTCGCGGGTGACGCCGTGGAGCGTGAAGTCGCCGGCGAGGACGAAGTCGCTGCCCTTGGATCGCACTGCGGTGGACTTGAAGGTGGCTTTCGGGAACTTCTCGACGTCGAAGAAGTCAGCGGACTTGATGTGGCCGTCGCGCTGCTCGTTCTTGGTGTTGATGGAGTCCACGGAGATCTCGGCCTCGACGGCAGGGGTTCCGTCTTCGGCAACGGTGATCGTTCCGGAGAACTCGTCGAACGTTCCACGAACCTTGGAAACCATGAGGTGGCGAACCGAGAATCCGACAGTGGAGTGGACGGTGTCGATGACCCAGGTTCCGGCGGTCAATGCGGGCAAGGTTGCGGTGGTCATGGAAGCTCCTGAATAAGTAGTTGAATGTTCAAGTTCTTGTAGCTTCAACTATGGACCCCGGGAAATCCTTCCGCAAGATCATGTGAGCTGCATCACAGTGTTTGTGCTTGCGCCATAGACCGCGTGAAGCGCCGACGCTGTCACCGACTGATGCACCGCAATGCCCCAGCGTCCTTCACCGTTCACCACGCACTCTGCAATGGTGACTGCCGAATTCGCACTCCCGGAAGAATTCGGGTTGCGGGGCAGTGAATGCTGGGTGAGCGAGACGACCTCGACAGCCGAGCCCTGTTCGGTCAGGATTTTGCTCAATGCCTCGACTGGGCCGGACGCACTGGCCGCGGCGGTGACCTCGCGCCCGTTGCGATCGATGGCAACGAACAACTGATCACCGTCGGCGGTGTGTTCCAGTGAGTACCGACGCACTCCTCCGTTGTACCCGTACTCGCGCAGCAGCAGTCTCCACAGTTTGTCGGCAGTCATTTCGGTGCCCGAGTCGTCGGTTTCGAGCTGCACCCGCGAGGCGAAGTCGATCTGCAGGCGCCGGGGGAGTTCGACCCCGTACTCGGTCTGCAGCAGATATGCGATTCCGCCCTTGCCCGACTGGCTGTTCACACGAATGACCGCCTGGTAGTCGCGGCCGACGTCGGCGGGGTCGATCGGCAGGTAGGGGACCGCCCACGGCGCCGATCCCGGATCGACGCCGGCAGCCTCCGCGCTCTCGTAGTGATGCGCGAAGCCCTTCTTGATCGCGTCCTGGTGGGTTCCGGAAAATGCCGTGTACACGAGATCGCCGCCGTACGGGTGGCGCTCGTGGACGGGAATTCGGTTGCAGTACTCCACCGTTCGACGGATCTTGTCGATGTCGGAGAAGTTGATTTCCGGATCGACGCCCTGTGCATGCAGATTCAGCCCCAGTGTGACCAGGTCGACGTTGCCCGTCCGCTCGCCGTTGCCGAACAGGCATCCCTCGACGCGCTGTGCGCCGGCCAGCACTGCCAGTTCGGCGCACGCAACGCCGGTGCCGCGGTCGTTGTGCGGGTGGACCGAGAGGATCACCGAATCGCGTCGGGCCAGATTCTGGTGCATGTATTCGATCTGATCGGCATAGATGTTGGGGGTGGCGATTTCGACTGTGGCAGGGAGGTTGTGGATGACCGGGCGATCGGGACTGGCGTCCCAGAGTTCGGTGAGACTGTTGCAGACCTGCAGGATGTAGTCGGGTTCGGTGAGGTTGAAGACCTCGGGTGAGAACTCGAATCGCCAGCCGTCGTGGCCTTCGCCGCCACGAGCAACGTCTTGCGCGGCGCGGAAAATCATGTCGTGCAACTCTTCTCGCTCCTTGCCGAGAACGACGTTTCTCCACGTCGGCGCAGTCGCCGTGTACATGTGGACGACCGCGTCAGGCAGCCCCTCGATCGATTGATACGTCCGTTCGATCAAATCCGTACGCGCGGCAGTGAATACGACGATAGTGACGTCGTCGGGAACGAGATCGAAGCGCACCAGGTCGCGAACGAAATCGAAATCGGTCTGACTCGCGGAGGGGTAGCCGACCTCGATTTCCTTGTAGCCGATTGCCACCATCAGTTCGAACATTCGACGCTTGCGTTCGGGGTCCATCGGTTCTGCGAGGGCTTGGTTGCCGTCACGCAGATCGACGGGCACCCACAGGGGCGCCGCGGTCGTGCGATTGGACGGCCACGTCCGCTCGAAAGTCGGAATGTCGACGCGATCCCACGCGGCGCGATAGCGCTCGGACGGCATGGGTGACGGCTTCTGGTTGTTCCAGCGGTTGGCGCGGGTAGTACTCATCTTTGGTTTCTCCTGCGGTCGAGTCGAGAGACCGGCATGGCGAAACCCCGCGGAGGGGTGCCGGTCTTTCAGGCCCCGCCGCGGCAGTCGAGAAGGAGTGCTCCTGTAGCCATGCGGGCTACACTAGAACGAAATTACTTATCAGACAACCTGAGGAGTTCACGTGTCCCCGATCGTCGAGCGTCGGCTGCTCACCGACCAGGCCGCGGAGTTGCTACGCGCGCGGATCGTGAGCGGTGAATGGGAAGTCGGCGCCAAACTTCCAGGTGAAACCACTCTTGCTGCGCAGTTGGGTATCGGGCGGTCCACTATCAGGGAAGCAGTGCGGACTCTCGCGGGCCTCGGCATGCTCGAATCGCGGCAGGGCGCCGGGGTCTTCCTACGGAGTACGACGCCTCCGGATCAGTGGCCCCGAGTGCTCGAAGCCGAGGCGATCCTTCACGTCGTCGAGGTGCGCAACGCGGTCGAGATCGAAGCAGCTCGCCTCGCTGCGCAGCGGCGCGATGCCGTTGACGTCGCGGCTCTGCGGCAAGCGCTCGACGGTAGAACTGCCGCAGCGCACTCTGGCGACGCAGCGTTCGTCGACGCCGACATCGCCGTCCACCGAGCAGTGGTGGACGCGGCACACAATCCCGTGCTGTCGGAACTCTTCGAGACCTTTGTACCGCGTCTGCGGGCTGCGTTGATCGAGTTGATCGCGGTTCTGGACCTGCATCCCCACAGCCAGCCCGACGCGGACGAACATCGAATGTTGGTGGACGCCATCGAAGCCGGCGACGCGGAGGCAGCCGTTCGGATCAGCCGGGCACACCTCGACGACATGGCGGCAGCGTTGCGACGCTAGACGCCCGGCTGTTCGCGGCGTTCGAACTCGAGGTCCATCTCGAGGTCTTCGTGGTGGGTTGCACGGAAAGTGATCAAGAAGACGATCCAACCGACGACAGCGACCATGACGAGGCTGACCATCCGATACACGAACACCGACGCGATTGCCTGCGCTCCGCCGGCCCCTGCGATCGTCAGCGCGGTGACCAGAGCAGCGTCGACGTAACCCAGCCCGCCGGGAACCAGCGGAATGCTGCCGACTGCTTTTGCGGCGGCGAAAGCGATCAGGAGCCCAGCAAAAGAGGGCTCCGCGCCAACAGCCCAACATGCGAAACCCAAACAAGCGACATCGGCGACACGATGGATGGCCGACCACCCGAATGCGATGACCGAGTCGGTGCGGCTGAGCTCGACCGTATCCAGTTGCTTCAGGATCTCGGACCAGCGTCGCATCCCGTGGCCGAGCGGATTCTTGCGAATTCGGTTGTAGCGGGCTAGGACTCGATGCCCGATTCGCTCGATACTGCCGGGATTCTGGGCTATGTATCGCAACGCCAGGAACAGTGCCGCCATGCCGATGATCGAGATCGTGAGCGTTATAGGGCTGACCTTGGTGCCGAAGGCAAACGCGCCCGCGGCACCCAACAGCGCCAAAGTCGCCGCAGCGATCACTCCACACACCGCCAACTGCCAAGACGCGACAACTGGTGTAGCGCCCCACTTCCGAGTCTGCTTGTAGGTGAATGCGGTCGAGAAGACCTGGCCGGCTGGCAACGTCAGCGCCATCGCGGTGCTGGCGTAGATGACCGAGAGGTTCTTGAGGTGACCGGCAATCACACCGGCGGCATTGAGAAGACGTTGCTGAACGGACGCGTATCCGCTGAGCGAAATGAGTTGCGCCGCGACGCACGCGGCCACCCAACCCCAATGGATTTCGGTCAAGGCTTGCCAGGACTCACTGAGCTTGGACCACAGAATTGCACCTTCGACGATCAGAAGAGCGATCAGAGCCACCCCGAGCAGCCACTTCAGCCACCAGAAGCGCCCTCTGACCCGACTGGTCTCGGCCACGGGCGAGCGTGGTCGTCTCAGTCGCCGTGGGGTGTTTCCAGGCTGAGCCATCGACTCACCCTAACCAATTTGATCCGGATCGACCTCTGGATACTTTTCCGGCCACGCCAGATGCGTCAGTCGTCGGCGCCCACGCAGTTGGACTTGCTCTCCGAGTTCCCACTCGGCCTGTTCCTCTTCGTCGGCGAAGTACAACGCGCTCGTCGACGCCAGCACCCGGCTGGGCCGAAGTTTCGCGAGCTCGGTGAGCCGTGACGCCTCGTTGACCGGATCACCGATCACGGTGTACTCGAAACGTTCGGCAGCACCGATGTTGCCGGCGACCGCGAGCCCCGCGCTCACACCGATTCCGACGTCGAGGCCGGTGATGTCGTTGAGCTTGAACCGCAGCTCGCGAGCCGCAGCGAGGGCTGCCGTCGGAGCGTCGGGTCGATCGAGTGGTGCACCGAAGATGGCGAGCGCTGCATCACCCATGAACTTGTTGACAAAACCATGGTGACGATCGATGACGTCGACGACCACACGGAAGAACTCGTTGAGCAGTTCGACCACTTCACCCGGCGGGCGCTCGGCCGCGGCACCGGTGGATCCGACCATGTCGACGAACAGAACTGCCACGAATCGAGTTTCGCCGCCCAGCTCGGTACCGAACTTCAACGCGCGCCGGGCCACATCCTCGCCGACGTGCTGACCGAACAGCTCACGCAGCAGACGACGCTCGTCGGACTCTTTCATCATGCGGTTGAAGCCGACCTGCAGCCGGCCGATCTCACTGCCGTCGAACACCTCGACGCGTACGTCGGTGGCGCCGCGCTGCACCCGCTCGATGGCGCGTCGCAGTTGGCGGATCGGATCGGAGATCTGGGTAGCCGTCAGCATCGACAGCGCAAAGGCCTGCACGATCGCCATGATCGAGATGAGCAGGATCGCCCACGCGAGAGAGTCGGGGGAGAACTCGAGATCGGTCGTGAGCTGCGTCGAGCACAGCAAGATGATGCCTGCGACGGGCATCAGCGTGCCGAGACCCCAGGTCATCGCCAGCCGGGTTCCGACGCCAGGCGCCATGGTCCGATCGAATTCGCCCTCGCTCAAGGCCTGGGCGGCGACCGGACGCAAAATGCGCTCACCGAGCATGTAGGTGAACCCGAAGGTCGTGGTCGCGGCCATGCAGACCGTCACGATCACGGCGATCGCGAGTCCGGGCATCTCGGTGATGGTCAGGAACACGAAGATGATGCCGCCCAGAATCCACAGCACCAGGTGGACGATGGCCTGGCGAAGCGGCGCGTGCAGTGCCGCCATCTGCTCGGACCTCGTGGGTGGACCCCCGCGCAGCCGCCAGCGAATGACCGACTTCAACATCATCGCCGCCGCCGTGAGGCTGACGGCGCCGGCGAATGCCAGGTACACGCCGAAGATCGCGAAGTTGCGGACCCGGTCGGCAACTATCGCGTCGGACTCCTGGATCGGCACGCCGTACCGGACGAAGGCAAAGACCAGTACCGCGCCGATCAGATTGGCTGCGAGCATGGAGAGCATATAGAGGGGCCACCGGCTGCGGATGGTCACCGCTATTGCTCTGTATGAGGCCCGCACAGGGTTCAATTTAGCTGGCAGAGGTCGAAGTGTTGGTACGCGCGTCCGATTATTCGTCCGCTCACCTGTGTCGGCCGGGCCGGTTAGGCTCGCGATGTGAACGCAAACAGGGGGCGTGCGGAGCGAGCATCGAGGATGAACAAACCCATCTCCGCCGACGCTCGGGCGGTGCATCCCGGCGTGCGCATCGCTGCGGAATGGTCGTGGCGCCTCATTGTGATCTTCGCCGGACTGTTGGTTCTCGGGTACGTCGTACTCCGCCTCGAAACCGTGCTCATCCCGGTGGGGCTGGCTCTGCTGGCATCAGCTCTGCTGATCCCGATTGTCGATCGGCTACAGGTGTGGGGTGTTCCCCGCTCGGCAGCCGTCATCGTCGTTCTGCTTGCCTCGATCGGGCTGGTCGCGGGAATCATGACGTTTGTCGTCGAGCAGTTCATCGACGGGTTGCCCCAGCTCACCGACCAGTTCACGGCCAGCGTCACGCAAATTCAGAACTGGCTCACCAGCGGTCCGCTGCACTTCAGCGAGGATCAGATCCGCCAGGCAGGTGATTCGGTCGTCAAGTCGGTGCAATCCAATCGTGAGTCCCTGACCAGCGGCGCTTTGACCACGGCGACAGTCATCGGCGAGATCTTCACCGGGGCATTGCTGACGCTGTTCACTCTCATCTTCTTCCTCTACGGCGGCGATCAGATCTGGCAGTTCGTCACCCGGATAGTTCCCACCGACGCGCGTCGTCGCGTACGGATCGCCGGTTCTGCAGGTTTCGGGTCGCTGATCGGCTACGTGCGCGCCACGGTCGCGGTTGCCGCCGCCGACGCGATCGGTATCGGTGCCGGCCTGGCGATCCTCGGGGTGCCGCTCGCCCTGCCGCTGGCGTCGTTGGTGTTCATCGGCGCGTTCATTCCGATCGTCGGTGCATTTCTGACCGGTTTTCTCGCGGTGCTTGTCGCTCTGGTCACGAAGGGTTTCCTGACGGCGCTGATTGTCCTCGGCATCATCATCGGCGTCATGCAGCTCGAAGCGCACGTGATGCAACCGCTGTTGTTGGGTCGCGCTGTTCGCCTGCATCCGCTGGCAGTCGTTCTCGCCATTACAACGGGCATCGTTCTCGCTGGAATCGTCGGCGGGCTCTTGGCTGTTCCGATCGTCGCGGTCCTGAATACCGCTATTCGTTCCCTCCTCGCCGACGACCCGGACATCGCGTACGCCGAACTGCACGTCGAAGATCCGGAAACCCCACTGTTCCCCGCCGAACCCGACGAGCCGCGCGCCGAGCCTCGCATCGTGAACCCCACTCCTCCCGATGACTGAGCCCACCCGCCGTCGTCGGCTGCACTATCAGCCGACCGTTCGCGAGGCGTCGGGCGTCGACACCGACCCTGATGCCCCGCTGTGGCGGGCGGCGCAGGCATTTCGGCTCGTCACGCTGGTGTACGCGATCAGCTACCAGTTCGCCTCGGCCTCCGACTACACCAACTCTCGGCTCAGCTGGTTCTTCGTCGCTCTGATGGCCGTGTGGACCGGGGTGTCGGCACTGTTGCTCGGGACATCCGGTGCTTTGTTCGGGAAGAAGCTGCCGCGGTATCAGGTGGTGATCGCCGATCAGGTGGTCGTCATCTTGCTGATGGCGTCGACGAGGCTGGTCTCCGACCACGAGTGGTATCAGAATCACCAGACGCTGCCCACCACGCTGTGGGCCACCAACGCGGTCATCTCCGCGGCAATTCTCGGCGGGCCGTGGCTCGGTATGGCGTCCGGAGTTGTCATCTCGGCGGCCAGCGCGATCATCCGCGACCAGGTCAACCTGGACCTCTGGCGCGATGCGACGGCTCCCGTGCTCGTATCGGTCGGCCTGGCGTTGGGCTTGGCCACCACCACCGCTCGGCGCTCGCATCGACAACTCGAGCAAGCCGTCCGTCTGGCGGCGGCCACCGAAGAGCGCGAGCGTTTGGCACGCGAAGTACACGACGGCGTTCTGCAGGTGCTGGCGATGGTGCGCAGGCGAGGTGCGGCACTCGGCGGCGAGGCAGCTGAACTGGCTGCTCTGGCCGGTGAGCAGGAGGTCGCCTTGAGAATGCTGATCTCCGAGCAGGTTTCGGGCGCCGCGGCAGACGTCGGCGGACAGACAGTGGATCTGTGTCCGCTGCTGACCACGCAGGCAAGCACGTCGGTGTCGGTGTCGACGCCCGCGCACCCCGTCGTGATCGAGCGTGATCGAGCCATCGAACTGGCAGCCATCGTCGACAATGCTCTGTCCAATGTCGGGCTGCACGCCGGGCCCGCGGCGAAGGCATACGTATTGCTCGAAGATTTGCCGGACGAGGTGATCGTCAGCATCCGCGACGACGGCGTCGGAATCCCCGAGGGTCGCTTGGCGCAGGCCGAAGCCGAAGGCCGCATGGGAGTATCGAAGTCCATTCTCGGCCGAGTGCAGGTGCTCGGCGGCACTGCAGTCCTGCAAACCGGGCCGGGGGAGGGCACCGAATGGGAGATCAACGTTCCGAAGGGGAAAAGTGAGCGTGGCTGACGAACATGGCGAGAATCCGGTGACGGTGATGGTCGTCGACGATCACCCGATGTGGCGCGACGGTGTCTCCCGGGACCTCGAAGCTGCCGGCTTCACCGTGAGCGCCACGGCGGAGGGTGTCGAGAGTGCGCGCCGCCGGGCCGCCGCCGTGCAACCGGCGGTGGTTCTGATGGACATGAACCTGCCGGACGGAAACGGTGCCGACGCCACCACCGCAGTTCTCGAGGTTTCGCCGAAGAGCAAGGTACTGGTGCTTTCGGCCTCTGCCGAACGTGACGACGTCCTCGACGCGGTCAAAGCCGGAGCGTCGGGTTACCTGGTCAAGAGTGCTTCGGTGGCGGAACTGCTCGAGGCCGTGCGAGCGACTTTCGACGGACAAGCCGTCTTCACCCCCGGCCTCGCCGGATTGGTGCTCGGTGAGTACCGCCGGATGTCGACGGCACCGGCCGACGATCGCGCACCCGAGCTGCCTCGGCTCACCGACCGTGAGACCGAAGTGCTCCGTCTTGTCGCCAAGGGGCTGAGCGCAAAACAGATCGCCACGAGGCTCTCGCTCAGCCACCGGACCGTCGAAAACCATGTGCAGGCAACGCTTCGGAAGCTTCAGTTGGCCAATCGCGTCGAGCTCACGCGATACGCGATAGAACAAGGTCTCGAATAACGTTTATCCTGGAAATCATGGAGGCCAGGAATCTACGCGTATCCGATGCCGAACGAGAGCATGTCGGCGAGCTGCTGCAGAAAGCTGTCGGTCAAGGGATGCTCTCGCTCGGTGAGTTCACCGAGCGCATGGACACTGCCTTGGCCGCAAAGACACGAGGTGAGCTCAACTCGGTTCTCGCCGATCTTCCGGGCATCACACTGATCTCCGACTACGACCCACCCGCGTATCCCAATGCGGGTCAGCCGATGTACCAAGGCCAGCCCTACCCGGCGCCGACGTACCACCCCCAACCGCCGCCGGTTCACCCGAGCCCGCCTTACCGCGCTCCCGTCGGGGCTCCGGTTGTAGGTACTTACGGAGCGGCAAATGCTGCCGTGATCCGTGGACGAATGGCGACGGTGACGCGGAACGGTGCCTGGATCGTTCCACCAGCTGTCGTGGTCGACACCAGAATGTCCAGTGTGACTATCGATTTCACGCGTGCGGTGATGCAGACGCAGGTCGTGAACATCTCGATCGACGACTACGCCAGCTCGATTTCACTGATCGTTCCCGAAGAGGCGACGGTGGACATGAACGGTGTCGAGGCAGTCGGGGGAAGCGCGTCGAACAAGGTTCGGTCCGGCCCACAGATGGGCCCGCTGCATCTGGTGGTGCACGGCAAGGTGCGATTCGGCAGTGTCACCGCGAAGCATCCCTTCGGTACCACGATCCGAAAGATGTTCGGCTCCTGACCTTTCAGTGATACGCGCGGGTCAACATCTCGGCGACGCACACGGGCTTGTCACCGTGTTCTCGTTCGAACGTCTGCGTCACCGTGATCTGGACACCGCCGTTGATCGGTTCGACTTTGCTCAACGTCGCGCGCATGCGGACACGAGAGCCGACCGGAAGCGGAGCAGGCAACCTGACCTTGTCGAATCCGCAGTTGAGAGCAAACGCAAAACCTTCGAGCGAGAACATTGCGTACGAGAACTTGGGGCCGAGTGAGAGCGTGTAGTTGCCGTGCGCGATGGTTCCGCCGAACGGTGACTCCTTCGCGCGATCCACATCGACGTGAATCCACTGATCGTCGCCGGTGACCCGGGCGAACTCGTCGATGGACTCCTGGGTGACATCGTGCCAGTCGCTGACGCCCAGCTCTTGGTTCAGGTTGGCGCTGAGGTCTTCTGCTCCGGTGAGTACAAGCATGAATCTTCCTTCGATCGGTAGGTGCTGACAGTCGGTCAGTGACTTTCGATGCCGAATCCCACACCGTGTGTCTGTGCGATCTCGGCGGTGGCAACGAGATCGAATTCGATCCCGAAGTCTGCTTCTACCCGCGCTGCAACCGATTCCGCGGCGGAACCTGCTTCGGCCAGTAGTTTCGGCATCAGTTCGAACAGGTCTTCCATTCCTCCGGGCGTGATGATTTCGAGAATCCGCGCTGGAGCGTCGTCGGGATTCCACACGGCGTGCCACTGGCCACGCGGTTTGAAGATCATGGCGCCGGTCTCCGCGTAGACGACCTCGTCTCCGACCATCGCTGCGACGCGGCCACTTTGAACCACCGTGTACTCGTCTTCCCGGCTGTGGCGATGGACCGGTGAGGTCATCGAATGCGGAGCGATGCGGTGTTGTACAAGAGAGAAACCTCCCTCGGTTTGTTTGTTACGAACCATCATCCGGACGCCGGTGGCCGCGAGGGTCCCGGCGAGGTCTTCGTCCGGTCCGAGGACGGTCGTGGTGGTGTTGTTCGGGGAATTCGGTGACATCGATTCAGTCCTTCGTCGTCGTGAGCGTCGTTGGC
Source organism: Rhodococcus sp. IEGM 1302 (assembly GCF_030056935.1). NCBI lineage: Bacteria > Bacillati > Actinomycetota > Actinomycetes > Mycobacteriales > Nocardiaceae > Rhodococcus > Rhodococcus sp. IEGM 1302. The sequence goes on from NZ_JASHKY010000004.1 coordinate 242,280, forward strand.
CGCGCTCCGGTTTGTTGATTCCCGAATCATGTACCAATCGGTCTAGTGATGCAAGGTTTTGACAATTTATGCACTTCAACTGTTGTCGATATGTGTACTGATCGGTATATTGAACGTATGTCTACGAGGGATTTGTTGGTCGATGCCGCTGCCGATCTGTTGCAGCGGAAGGGCTACGCCGGAACGGGTGTGTCGGAAGTTCTCTCGGCTAGTGCGACTACCAAAGGTTCCTTGTACTTTCACTTTCCCGGCGGCAAGGAAGAACTCGCAGGCGAGGCTCTGAGACGACGTGGCGAGGCAATGGCCGATTTCATCCGGCACCTGCTGGAGAGCTCACCCGATGCAGCCACCGCGATCTCGGCATTCGCCGCCGCATTGGCTGCGCGTTTGTCGGATTCGGACTACGAACGTGGATGCGCCCTGGCTACGGCAACACTGGATGCCGCAACCGAATCCGAGGTCATCCGCGGTGCTTGTGCGGACGGGTACAACTCGTGGCTCGCACTGCTGGCTCAGCGCCTCGAGGCAGACGGTTGGTCCCGCGAAGACGCCGAGTCCGAGGCAATTCTCGCTCTGTCCGCACTCGAGGGCGCGCTGGTCCTTGCTCGGGCGCGTCAGGATCCCGCTCCGCTTCACACTTCGGGTCGGCTTCTGTCCGAACGATTGCGGAACGCGGCACCTCGGCGTTAGTGCCCTGTCAGTCGATGATGCAGTCAGTCGAAGGTGTCCTCAGTTGAGTACGAGAAGTCCTCAGGCTGATCGAGTAGTACTACTCATCTGATCGGTTCGGCCACGCAGCAAGCTCGAAGCCATGACCACACCGAGCTCTTCCGCCGTCGATCCGCGACTGGTGACCGCCCTCTCGGCCGAGTGCGACAGCATCGGCCGGCAGTTGCGTCACATGGGCCAGAACCTGTCGATCCTGCAGACTCAGCTGGCCTCGGCTACTGCGACCCCGCCCATGCCGGTAGTTCCGGCACCCGCAGCTCCGGTGCCACAGGTGCCGCAGATGCCGCCAATGCGTCCTCAGCAGAGCGTGCCCGCGTGGCAGCCGCCGACGTATCCGGCTGCCGCACCTCGCCAGCCCTGGTGGCAACGCGACGGTGTCATCAGTCGACTCCTGGCCGCGGCCGGTGTTGCCGTCACACTGATCGGCGTCGTGATGCTGCTGGTACTTGCAGCGCAGGCCGGATTCTTCGGACCTCCGCTGCGGGTGCTCGGCGGTGCGCTCCTTTCCGGCGCCTTGGTGTTTGCCGGGGTGCGGGTCCACGGACGACCAGGGGGCAAAGTGGGGGCAATTGCCCTGGCTGCCACAGGTTTTGCAGGGATGTATCTCGATGTCGTCGCAGCCTCCGTTCTCTACGGTTGGGTGACGACACCGCTCGCGGTGGTGATTGCCTTCGGAATCGCCGCCGCCGGCGTTGCCCTCGCCGTGAAGTGGCATTCCGAATCGCTGGCGCTCATGATCGTTCTGGGAGCAGCGCTGCTGGCTCCCGTGTTGACGTCGGGAATATCGTTGACCCTCATCGGTTTCCTCTTCGCGATCCAGTCGGCGACATTCTCCGCCCAGCTCGGTCGTGACTGGAAGTACCTGGGCATGGCGCGCACCGTACCGGTGGTTCTCGCACTGCTCGCAGCGATAGCGTCGGAGTCCATCTTTGACGAATCCGGTAACAGTGCAGTGCAATTGGTGGTCAGTGCCGGCGTGGTTGCAATCGTGGGGGCCGGCTGCGCGATGGTTATGCAGTGGACGGGTTCGCCCTCGCGTGACGGCATTGCAGGGGCGTGGTCCACCGCTACCTTTGTTGTCTCGTCCCTTCCGCTGATGAGCGTCGGAGCCGTGCTCGGGCGCACCGAATCCGCAGTGCTGTACGGAATTGCTGCGGCACTACTTCTTTCGGCTGCAGCGGCGGCCAAGCCTTTGCCGACGCAACTGCGATTCGGACTGGGCGCAACCGGCGCCCTCGCATTGTTGCTCTGCTGCTTCTCCGGGGCGACTGAATCTCTGGTCGTACCGCTGATCCTCACGGTCGGAATGATCTTCCTCGGAGTCTCGCTGTATGCGGGTTCGCGCTTCGTCTTCGCACTCGGAACCGCCTTTGCGGCAATCGGATCGATCGGATACCTCACGACGGTTCCGCCGGAAGCGTTGACGACCGCTCGCGCCGCGTCCAGGCAACTCGGTGCGATCACGGCACTCTCGAGCCTGACGGCGATAGGCGCGCTGGTGATGCTGGTCTGGGCGATTCACCGACTGAAGTTGATCGCCGATTCGAATGCAGCGGTTCTATGGGCGGCCGCAGGGTTCGGTGTCCTCTACGCGGTGACGTGCGCGCTCGTCTCATCCGGCGTCGAAATTTTCGACAGTGCAACCGGTTTCGTTGCCGGGCACAGCGTTGCAACCATCGTGTGGATGCTTGCCGCCACGTCAGCGCTGGTGCTCGGATTGAACAACCGCCAGCACGCTCGCGTCTTGCTCGGAGCCGGGCTTGCTCTCACCAGTGCGGCCGTGGCAAAGCTGTTCCTCTTCGACCTGGCCACACTCAGTGGGCTGGTGCGCAGCGTTGCCTTCCTGGTGGTCGGCTTGCTGCTCCTGCTGGTCGGGACACGTTATGCACGAGCCTTCGCCAAGCAGGAGCAGGAGCAGGTCAGCTTCGCTTCTGGCGAGCGATGAGCTCGCTCACGCTGATGGCGCCTGCGTCGTCAGGCCGGTGCCTGCCGGTGGCGTTGTCGTCGCCGTCAGGGGTGGCGTCCGAGACTCGGGGCTCGTTGGTAGGCGAAGGCGAATCCGTGAAAACCCCGTTACGACGCTCCGGAGCGGTCGGTGGAGGCGGCGACTGGGGGGTCGCCTCCACCGAGGTCGGGGCTGAACCGTTTGTTGCAGAGCCGTTGGTAGCACCGTTTGCGGAGCCGTTCCGGCTCGCGCCGTTGGAGCCTGAACTGCTGCTGGCAGCACCGTTGGTCGCCGAACCGTTTGTCCGCGAAGGCGTCCGGACCACCGGCAGTGGACGTGAGGCCGGGGGAGTCTGTTCCCGGGCCCGCAGGTCCGACAACCAACTCTCGATGGGACGCTCGGCCGGCGCAGCGGGCGTGGGGTTTCTGCGCTTGTCGCTGGCATTCGGTTGCGGCCGGTACGAGGGATTGGGTACCGGTGCCTCGATCAGGTTCTGGGGGGCGCTGGCTGCACTCCCGATATCGAGACGACGTCGCGGTGCCGGCTTCTCCGCGGCGGGAGCCTCCGTGTTGGGTGCCTTGATCGCCATTTCGCTGAGCGGAATGGGCTCGGTGAGAGGATCGGGAACGCGAGGTCCGCTTTCCGGCTGTGCAGCCGGGGCAGGCGGCGGCATGACCCGCGAGGCCGCTTCGATCTTGCGCGGCTGCCCCGGTCCGGCGATCGCACCGACAGGCGCGATCTGCGGGACGTTCGCGAGTACCAGCTCGTTGTCGAGGATCGGCTCGCCCAGCCCGATCTTCTGCTGGATCCGCTTCATCCAGGCCGGAGCCCACCAGCAGTCGTCGCCGAGCAGTTTCATGGTCGCGGGGACCAGGAACATTCGGATGAGAGTCGCGTCGATGATCAGCGCGGAGATCATGCCGTAGGAGATGTATTTCATCATCACCAGATCGGACAGGCCGAATGCGCCGGTGACCACGATCAGAATCAGTGCGGCAGCGGTGATGATCCGGCCGGTATGTGCCGTGCCGATACGGATGGATTCGGTAGTACTCGCGCCCTGCGCGCGCGCTTCGACCATGCGGGAGAGCAGGAACACTTCGTAGTCGGTCGACAGGCCGTAGACGATCGCGATGATCAACACCAGGACGGGAGACATGATCGGTCCCGGCGTGAAGTTCAAGAGACCGGAACCGTGCCCGTCGATGAAGATCCAGGTCAGGATTCCGAGCGTCGAACCCAGTCCGAGCGCGCTCATCAATGCGGCCTTGATGGGCAGGACGAGCGAGCCGAACGTCAAGAACATCAGCAAGGTCGTCAGCAGGATGACGGATACGACCATCAGCGGCAGACGATCGAGCAATGCGTCGACGCTGTCCTGCTCGATGGCCGGAGTACCGCCGACCAGCACAGTTGTGCCCTCGGGCCAGTCCGCGGACCGCAGATAGTCGATGGTGGGACGTGCCTCGTTCCGCTCCGTCAGACCGGCCTTGAGGACGTTGACACCGTCCTTCGTCGCAACCTCCGGGGTGAACTTCTCGACCAGACCCGGCGCAGCATTTGCGGTCTTGGAAATCTGACCGAGGGTGGTGTTGTCGGCTCCCTCGATGACGAGTCGAACGGGCTCGGTGCGATTGCCGGGGAAGAGTTCGTCGAACTGCGCCTGCGCGACACGCGTGGGGCTGTCCGGGGGCAGGTACGTCTCGTTGATACCGCCGAACTTGATGCCCGTCAGCGGAATGATCATCAGCAGTAGAGCCGCGACGATCGGGACCGCGACCTTGAGCGGATGCTGCATGACCCAGCGGGTGAGCTTGCCCCAGAAACCGTTCTCGATTTCCTCGTTGGTCTTGGTCTGGCGCAGCTTCTTGAAGGTCAGCGCGTCGATCCGCTTGCCGAGAATGCCGAGAATCGCGGGAAGAATCGTGATGGACGAGATCGCGGCAAGCATGACGGCAGCAATGGCGCCGTAAGCCACCGATTTGAGGAAGCCCTGCGGGAACAACAGCAGACCGCCGAGGCTGACGGCAACCATGGTCGCCGAGAACATGACCGTTCTACCCGCCGTCATGACCGTTCGGCGTACAGCGGTCGGGGTGTCGTACCCCTCGGCTATCTCTTCTCGGAAACGGCTGACGATGAACAGTCCGTAGTCGATCGCGAGACCCAGGCCGACCAGAGAGACCACGGGCGCAACAAACGCGTTGACCTCGGTGAAGTTGGTGATCAGTCGAATGATGCCGTTGGCGCCGATGACGGTCAGACCGCCGACGATCAACGGGAGGGCAGCAGCGACGACGCCACCGAAGACGAAGAACAGCAGGACACCGACAGCAGGAATCGCGAGCATTTCCATGCGCTTGATGTCGTTGGCCATCGTGTCGTTGAGCGAATTCGCGACAGGTTGCAGGCCGGCGAGTTGCACGTCGACGCCGTCGATGTAGAACTGCGACTCGACGTCGCGGAAGTTGTTGGACACCGCGGTGTCGTTGTCTCCGGCGATCGCGATGCTGGTGACCGCGTGTTGCTTGGTCTTGTCCGCCAGGGCCGCCACCGAGAGACCGTTGTCGACCTTGAAGTACGAGCCGTTGATCTTCATGATCTGGTCGGGGTTGTCGGCGACGAGTCGCTGCAGATTGTCGATGACCTTCGCTTGGAACTCGGGGTCGTCGACGGTCTTGCCCTCCGGCGCCGTGTACAGCGCCAGAACGTCACCCGTCGTGCTGCGTCCGAACGTGCCGTCAGCGAGTTTGGCAGCCTCTACCGATTCCGACCCCGGATCGTCCCAGCCGCTCTGGCTGAGATGATCCTGCAGGCTCAGGCCGTACGCAGCGAGCCCGAGGAGCCCCGCCACCATGACAGCGATGACGGTGAAGCGGGCTCGATAGACGATGCTTCCCCAGCTGGCGAACACTGATCAACTCCTACTCGGCAACACTTTTTCGCCCGATGAGCAGGGCAGAAAGCGGTCGGAACGGCTGCAACCAGGCGCCCTCGTCGGGCAGGGTGTCCAGGCTTACCCGTGGCAGAGGCTCACGGAAGACACCTGGGATGTCCTCGAGATCGACGAAGTCCAAGATATCGGACGACACAGCCCAGCTGGCGTGTTCACGGAACCCGAGAACCTGGACCGGGATGCCGGTTGCTGCGATGTCCTCAAGAGGTTCGCGGAACGCTTGGCCGTCGGCGGACGCGACCATGATTCCGGCGAGGCCCTCGCCGTACCGGAGCGCGATGTGCTCGAGCATGTCCGAATCGACATCGCTGTCTTCATCGACCTTCGGCTTGGCGAACACCGCGAAACCCACGTTACGCAAGGCTTCGACCCAAGGACGAACGACGTCGGCGCTGCCGGACGCGATGTTGGTGAAGACGGTCGCTTCAGGCTCGAGCGTGCCGCTGTTCTGTGCGGACAGTTCGGCGGTGCGAGAGAGCAGCCAACGACCCAAAGCGTCGAATCGTGGCCGGTAGGCGGCGGTAGGCCGGCCACCGAGGATGGCGCCGAGGCCCATGTCGAGGTTAGGGGCGTCCCAGACCAGAAGCACCCGCTTGGGGTGGCGGGAGTCACGACCGAAGTCGAGAGGAGATTCCGACGACGTCACGTCGTCGGATAGCTGTTCGCTGACGCTCATGCTCTGATCTTCCCCCATATAAGCTCGGTGATTGCACTTCCGACCTTATGGGCTTTGTCCTCGAACTTGGTGACCGGACGCTCGTGGGTCATCGGAGACTCCCAGTCGAGTGCGGTCAGCAGCGGCTCGGCATTGCCGGCTTCTTCGATCCATTCGGCGTACTCGGCGTGATCGGTTGCCACGTGCAGGACTCCGCCGGGCTTGAGGCGGTTGGCGATCAGCGAGAACGTCGGCCCCTGCAGGAGGCGACGCTTGTGATGGCGGGCCTTGGGCCACGGATCCGGGAAGAACACCCGGACGCCTGTCAGGGACTCGGGGGCGACCATGTTCTCGAGTACGTCCATCGCGTCACCGCGCAGTACGCGGACGTTGGGAATTTCTTCGCGTTCGACCTGCTGGAGAAGCTGCGCGAGCCCGGGGCGGTACACCTCGATCGCGATCAGGTTCACGTGCGGTTCCGCCTTGGCCATGGCGGCCGTCGCGGTGCCGGTACCCGAACCGATCTCGATGATCAGGGGTGCTTCGCGTCCGAACCAGGCGTTCGCGTCGAGCGGTGTGTCCGAGACGTCGGCGCCGATGAGCGGCCACTGACGGTCCCAAGCCTGCTGCTGTGCGTCGGTCAGCGCACCCCGGCGAGAGCGAAAGCTGGTCACTCTCGGATGGAGACGGGACCCCTTGGTGTGGTCCGTCTGCCCCGTGTCAGGGGTCTGCGGTGCATGCTGATCGGCTTCGTTCACGAACCCATTGTCACGCATGACCCCCGTTTAGCGCAGACGGGTCTGAAGTTTGAGTTGAGACTTTCCACGGAAAGTCCTGAAACCGTCGACTTCGGACTGTCGGCGAAAGGGTGGTGTCACCTGCCGTCCTTGCCGAGAACCTGACAGAATCTCACCGACACGATGGGGACGTGGGGTGGGGATGAACACAGGATTTGCATGCAGTAATTGGTCACGAATGTTGCCCGCAGAATCGATCGACGACGCCTGCGTGGAGCCGATCGATCAGTTGCGCGCTCTGGCATATCGGCTGACATCGATCGATTCGGGAGCCGCCGAGGCGGTTCACTCGGTGCTCGGATCGCTGACAGCGCCGCTCGAATTGGTGGTCGCCGGGCGAGCCGGGGTGGGGCGGTCGTCTTTGGCGCGGATCCTGGGGCGCGACGACCGGTTCTCGCGCAGAGTTGTCGGCGCACCGGTTGTGGTGACCGAGTCGAGGGCATTCGATGTCCCTGGAACGTCGAACCCCGATCTGGGTCGTCGTTGCGTTGTCTACGTGGTGGTCGACGCGGTCCGCGACGTCGACGGCCGAGCCATTGCTCGAGTTTCCGATCGTGTGGTCGTCGCTGCGAACAAGGCTGACTTGTTCGGTCCGCGCTGGGACGAGGCGCTGGGACGGGCCGCGGATATCTCCGAGAACGTCGGCGTGCCCACGGTTCCGGTGGAGACACTGACCGGGCGCGGCGTCGAAGAGTTGTTCGCGGCTCTCGGACCTGTTCTGGAGGCGCAGTGGTGGGGCCGGGTCGAGCAGATCGGCCCGGCGCTGAGGCGATCTGCCTCGCGCAGCATTGCGGGCAGGGACGAGATCGAGTTGTATCTGAGTTCGGACTCCGCGGTGTTGTTCGGCGCCGCGGCGGCGATGATGAGCCCCGAAATTCGAGCCCTGCGTCAAGGCGAACCTCCCGATCCTCGGACTGCTGACGACGCGGGCACGTGCAGCCGGTGGTGGAGCGAGCTCGTGAACGAGTCGGAACAGTGTCCGCAACAACGGGTCTCACTGATTCGACGCGGGTATGTGCGTCGGTGGGCGCAGCTCGGAGGCGATCGCTCTGCCCCGGCGGTGACCGATGAATAGCGTTTCGGTACTTCCGGATTCGGTGCTGCGCGTGGTGCAGCGATGGAATCCGGCATCCGATCCGGGTCGCCGGGTCGCCGCCGAAACATCCAGTGGCACTCGCATTTACGTTGTCGGCCCACCGAGGTGTGGACGGGAAGACGTCGCCCGGATGTTCAATGCTTCTGATGACTGTTCGACAGTGACACGCGAGGTGGACGCCGACGTCGTACTTCTGGTCGTCGACGCCGCCAGTGTGATCGGACGCGAGGATCTCCTTCTCCTCGGCGACGCTGCGGCGAGCGGAACCCCGGTGGTGGTCGCGCTGACCCGCATCGACGTCTATCGAGACTGGCAGGCGGTGCGCCGGCGTGATGCCCAGATTCTCGCTTCGCACTGCACCGCTTTTGCTCAGGCCCCGGTGGTCCCGATTGCGCCCGGTCAAGAGCAGTCACTCGTTGCGGTCGTGAGCCGGGCGGCACGGGAGAGGGAAGCAGGTGGTTCGGATTCCGGAGTCATCGCACAGACGCGCCGGATGATCGAGATGGAGATCCGGAATCTACGTGACAGTGTTCCTGGTGCCGAATTGCGGGCCGAGCGATCGCAGCTGCTCGCAGACCGTGACGGCCGGCGAGGCGAACGCCTGGTGCAGGTGCGAAGCCGACTGCAACGAGCGCGCGGGGATCTGTCACAACAAATCGCCGAGGCAACCCGGGCGACGGTCGCCGGGGCACGTGCCTGGGTCGGCACGGCCTCGCGAGCCGAATTGGGCAGCGTGCCGACGCGACTGCAGCACGAGGTCGACCATCACACCCGGGTGTTCGACGCCGCGATGGCGGCAGCGGTGGAATCTGCGGGGACGAACGGATACATGCCTTCCCCGCAGATTCCGGAGGGCCTGCCGGGCCGTCAGCGCGGAAACGAGGACCGGGTGACAATTCTTGTCGGCGCGTCCGCGGGTCTCGGCCTCGGCCGTATCGCAGTGACTCCGCTGGAAATGATTCCGGCCTTGGAGTTCGCAAGTATCCCCGTGACGTTGATTCTGGGTGGCGCCGCGGCGTGGTGGTTGGCGCGAAATCGCGGGCTGACGGCCGATCGTGCCCACTCCAGGTCGTGGATCGTCGAATCGATGTCGGCGGTTCGCGCTCAGTGGGAGCAGCGAGTGCAGAGCGTGCTGCTCGAGGCCGAGGCGGATCTGGGAGCGGCGATCATGGCGGAGAGTCGCGAGCAGTTGGCGTCGGCGCAGGCTCGAATCGTGGAGATCGACGGTGAACTTCGTGAGCTCGCCGCGGCCAGATCGGGTCAGCTCGCGTCGTGCGAGCGCGACCTCGCCGTTTTGAACACCGCCTACTGATCATTTCGCGAGTGCAGAGTTCTCCACAGTGCGGCAATTTCGGCCACGACTGATCGTCGGGGTCTGGTAATACTGAGCGGACGGTTTCGGTAGGGGTTGCCGAAGCAGTAGGTCACCATCCAGTAGGGGGAGTAATGGACGCATTTCTGATCACGGCCGGACACATCGACGGGCACGAAGCCGAAGCGCTCGATCCTGGGCGTATCGAGCCCGAGACCTTCGGGCCCGCGTCGGGACCGGTCGATGCCGGCGACCTGAACTTCGACGCCTTCGACTTGGACGGTGACGGAACGGTCGACAGCCGTGTCGTCCACTCCGACGACGCTGTCGTGATCGTGTCCGATTTCGATCGCGACGGTAGCGCCGATCGCCTCACGATGATCGAGTCGGACGGCGACTACTCGGCCTGGGAATGCAGTCGAGACGACGAAGGCGCCCTCGTGTGGCAGAAAATCGATGCCGGAGCGCTCTGAAAAGCTTCCGTTTATGTGCTCTGAGCGCCGGGTAGGCACCTGAACACACCAACTGAATCGTTTCTGTGACATTTCTGACCGCACCCGATTACCTGCAGGTGAACAGCCAGCGTTAACCTCAATACATAGGACACCCGGCGTCCGTGAAATCCACGTGAGTGGATGACGCGGCTGGACCCCGTCGAGAGGGGGACACCGGGATCGACTGGTATCGGGGCGCTGCAGTTCGCATCCGGTGTCACGAGAACCCGGTTCCGGCTCACCCCAGGAGAGTTTGATGACCTCAGCGACCATTCCCGGTCTCAATGGAACTGACGGCACGCCCCCCACGCAGCACAAGGAACTGCTTGCATGGGTGCAAGAGGTTGCCGAACTCACCCAGCCTGATCGCGTCGTCTTCGCAGACGGCTCGGACGAAGAATGGGACCGACTGACAACGAAGTTGGTCGAGGCAGGAACCTTCACCCGCCTCAACGACGAGAAGAAGCCGAACTCTTTCCTCGGCAACTCCGATCCGTCCGATGTCGCGCGAGTCGAATCGCGTACGTACATCTGCTCGAAGGAAGAAATCGACGCAGGTCCCACCAACAACTGGATGGACCCGGCGGAGATGCGCACCCTCATGGGTGACCTGTACCGCGGTTGCATGCGTGGACGCACCATGTACGTCGTGCCGTTCTGCATGGGCCCCCTCGACGCCGAGGACCCGAAGCTGGGCGTCGAGCTCACCGATTCCGAGTACGTCGTCGTATCCATGCGCGTCATGACCCGCATGGGCAGCAAGGTTCTCGACAAGCTCGGCACCGACGGATTCTTCGTCAAGGCGCTGCACTCGCTGGGCGCTCCGCTGGCCGAAGGCCAGGAAGACGTCGCGTGGCCGTGCAACGACACCAAGTACATCACCCACTTCCCCGAGGATCGTGAGATCTGGAGCTTCGGTTCCGGCTACGGCGGAAACGCTCTCCTGGGCAAGAAGTGCTACTCGCTGCGTATCGCCTCGGCAATGGCGCACGACGAGGGCTGGCTGGCCGAGCACATGCTCATCCTCAAGCTCATCTCGCCCGAGGACAAGGCCTACTACATCGCGGCGGCATTCCCCTCCGCTTGTGGCAAGACCAACCTCGCGATGATCCAGCCGACCATCCCCGGGTGGCGCGCCGAGACCCTCGGTGACGACATCGCCTGGATGCGTTTCGGTGAGGACGGACAGCTGTACGCCGTCAACCCGGAATTCGGTTTCTTCGGCGTGGCTCCCGGCACCAACTGGTCCTCGAACCCCAACGCCATGCGCACCATCGACCAGGGCAACACGGTCTTCACCAACGTCGCTCTGACTGACGACGGTGACGTCTGGTGGGAAGGCCTCGAAGGCGACCCGCAGCACCTGATCGACTGGAAGGGCAACGAGTGGACGCCCGAGTCGGGCACCCATGCGGCTCATCCCAACTCGCGTTACTGCACCCCGATGTCGCAGTGCCCGATCATGGCTCCCGAGTGGGACGACCCGAAGGGCGTGCCGATCTCGGCAATCCTGTTCGGCGGACGCCGCAAGACGACGGTTCCGCTGGTCACCGAGGCTCGCGACTGGCAGCACGGCGTCTTCATGGGTGCAACGGTCGGCTCCGAGCAGACCGCAGCAGCCGAAGGCCAGGTCGGTACGGTTCGCCGCGATCCGATGGCAATGCTGCCGTTCCTCGGCTACAACGTCGGTGACTACTTCCAGCACTGGATCGACCTCGGCAAGTCCGCGGACGCGTCCAAGCTCCCCAAGGTCTTCTACGTCAACTGGTTCCGCCGCGGCGACGACGGACGCTTCCTGTGGCCAGGCTTCGGCGAGAACTCCCGCGTCCTGAAGTGGATCGTCGAGCGTATCGAGCACAAGGCTGCCGGTATCGACACCCCGATCGGCGTCGTTCCCACCGGATCGGCACTCGACATCGAAGGCCTGGACGTGTCGGACGCCGACATCACCGAGGCTCTCGCGGTCAACATCGACGAGTGGAAGGCCGAGATCCCGCTCATCGAAGAGTGGTTCGACTTCGTCGGCGAGAAGCTGCCGACCGGCATTCGCGACGAGTTCGAAGCTCTGAAGCAGCGGTTGGCCTGATAAACCGCCCCCGTATGTAGTGGCCTGATGCCGCATTGGTTCAATTTGATGAACCGATGCGGCATCGGTCGTCTGTATGCCCTTGCCTGTAGCCGTTAAGCAGTTCAGCCGTTATGCAGTTCAGCCGTAAAGCAGTGATCAGCGAGCGGGTCGACACACTCGATCCTCAGGAGGACCAGATATGAGCGGGATCTACAACAACGTGACCGAATTGGTCGGGCGCACCCCGATCGTGCGGCTCAACCGTCTGACCGAGGGCCTGGACGCACAGGTTGCCGTCAAGCTCGAGTTCTACAACCCGGCCAACAGCGTCAAGGACCGGATCGGCGTGGCGATTATCGACGCCGCCGAGAAGTCCGGTGCACTCAAGCCCGGTGGCACCATCGTCGAGGGAACCAGCGGTAACACGGGTATCGCACTCGCCATGGTCGGTGCTGCTCGCGGCTACAAGGTCATCCTGACCATGCCCGAGACCATGTCCACCGAGCGTCGCGTGATGCTGCGTGCTTACGGCGCCGAGATCGTGCTGACCCCGGGATCCGAGGGCATGGCCGGTGCGGTCGCCAAGGCCAAGGAAATCGTCGAGCAGACCGAGAACGCTGTCTCGGCCAGCCAGTTCGCGAACCCGGCCAACCCGGCCATCCACGAGGCCACGACGGGCGAAGAGGTCTGGGCCGACACCGACGGCGCCGTCGACATCTTCGTGTCCGGCATCGGCACCGGCGGCACTATCACCGGCGTCGGACGCACCCTTCGCAAGTACAAGCCCGAGGTCAAGATCGTGGGCGTCGAGCCCATCGACTCGCCGATCCTCAACGGTGGCCAGCCCGGCCCCCACAAGATCCAGGGAATCGGCGCGAACTTCGTGCCCGACGTCCTCGATCGCGAGATCTACGACGAGATCATCGACGTCTCGTTCCCCGATTCCATCGAGGTCGCTCGCGCACTCGGTACCAAGGAAGGCATCCTGGGCGGCATCTCGTCCGGCGCCATCGTCTGGGCAGCACTCGAGTTGGCGAAGCGTCCGGAAAACGCCGGCAAGCTGATCGTGGCTGTCGTGTGCGACTTCGGCGAGCGTTACATCTCCACCCCGCTGTTCGAACACATCCGGGACTGAGACTTGTGAGTATCCTCGGGACAATTCGCGAGGACCTGCAGGCTGCGCGCGGTCAGGATCCTGCCGCGCGCAGCAATGTGGAGAACGCGCTCGTTTATTCAGGGCTGCATGCCATTTGGGCACATCGGGTTGCGCATCGCATGTGGGCCGTCCCTGCGCTACGCGGCCCGGCGCGAGTGCTCTCGCAGCTGACACGCTTCGTCACCGGCATCGAGATTCATCCCGGTGCCACCATCGGCCGGCGGTTTTTCATCGATCACGGCATGGGCGTCGTGATCGGGGAGACGGCCGAGGTCGGTAACGACGTGATGCTCTATCACGGCGTCACTCTCGGTGGTCGCTCGCTCGAGCAGGTCAAGCGTCACCCGACGCTGGGAGACCGGGTCACCGTCGGCGCTGGTGCCAAGATCCTCGGACCTGTCGTCATCGGTGAAGGTAGCGCTATCGGCGCTAATGCCGTTGTCACCAGAGATGTTCCGGCCGAATCCATCGCGACGGGTATCCCGGCGGTGGCGCGGCCACGGACCACCAAGGAAAAACTGGTGGACCCGAACAGCTACATCGATCCTGCGATGTACATCTGAAGCGCTCCTTCTTCGATGGCCACCCTCGTGTAGACGGCGGGTGGCCATCGGCGTCTGTTCAGGCTCGCGTCAAGTGCCACCCGCGACGTCCCAGTACGACGGCCGTCGCAGCGCCCAATGCTGCTCCGATCAAGGGATAGCAGGCCAGGACGAACCAGCGCGGTCCGTCCAGGGGTTCGTAGGCGGTGGCTATCGTCGACTCGTAGTCCCGAGCCATCTGCACGTCCCGGAACGGTACGTAGGAACCCTGATAGACGATGGTCTCGTCAGGACTGGTCATCACGTCGATCAGACTGCCCACCAGGGGAATTCCCCCGACTGCAAATCCCAGAACCGCCAGAATCACGATCAGTGCGCGCATCGGACGAGCCTATCGCCCGGCCGGAAATTCAGACTGCGATCGACGGTTCTTCGGGCGTCGAGAGGGTCAGGATCGCCCGCACGACACGTGGGCTCTGCTCGAGTGAGCGCTCGAGTTCGCGCAACGTGTGGGCAACTCGGGATTCCGCGTAGTCACCGACCAGGTCGACGCTGGCCACCAGGTACACCTGCCGTGGCCCGAGGTATTCCATGCGTAGGAACGTGATTCGGTTGATTTCGGGCAGTTGGGTGAGAGCTTCGACGGCTGCTGCCCGCAGCGTCGGCGAGGCCTCTTCGCCGACCAGGAATCGGCGGTTCCGATCGATCAGGATGATTGCGATGACCCCGAGGAGGATGCCGACGAAGATGGAGCCGAGGGCGTCGGGGATGGGTGAACCGGTGACCTGGTGCAACAGAACACCGACGAACGCGATGACCAGACCGATAAGTGCCGCAGCATCTTCGGCGAACACGGCCCGAGTCGTCGGGTCGGATGTGTTGAGTGCCTGGGTCATGACGTCGCGGTTCACGGCGGACGCTTCGTTTCGGAGTTGTTTGTACGCCTGCCGGAACGAGATGCCTTCGAGGATGAACGAGACGCCGAGGACGGCGTAGGCGACACCGAAGTCGGACGCCGGTTCGGAATGGAACAGTTCCTGGATGCCATGAGTGATCGAGACACCCGCGCCGAGTGCAAACAGTCCGAGAGCGGCGAACATCGACCAGATGTATGCCTCCCGGCCGTAGCCGAGTGGCTGGTCTCGGTCGGGAACCCTTTTCGAGCGACGGTTCGCGATCAGCAGCAGCACTTCGTTGCCGGTATCGGCCCAGGAGTGGGTGGCCTCTGCGACCATCGATGCAGATCCGGTGACGATGGCGGCCGCCGTCTTGGCACCGGCGATCAGCGCGTTCGCCGCAAACGCCAGTACGACCGTCGTGGTGCTCTCGTCGGCCGATGCTTCCGTTTCGGTGCTCACGATTCTCAGGCTAGGCGGGTGACGACGGTTTCGTGCGGTGACGCTCGGCGACGGAGTGCAGCAGTGTGGCGACGGCGTCGTGGAACTGCGTCAGGCCCGGCTCTTCGACGGGAAAGTGCCCGCACCCGTCCAGCATCACGAATTCGGTGGGTGCGTTGATGCGGCGGAGGAACTGCAGGCTCAGTTCGGGTGGCGTCCATCGGTCGTCGGCCGGGTGGGTGAGCAGAACGGGCGTCGTCCGAAATGCTTCGGGTGCGGTGTGCTCGAACGAGAAGTAGCTGCTGAGGAATCCGAGTGGCACCCGAACACCGCCACCGCGCGGATCGGTTGCGCACAGCGTTGCGAGCTCCCGATTGCTGCTCATGTTCGCCACGTCGGCGACCCAACGGATGGGCACGCGGATACGGCCCACCAGTCGTTCGGTGCGCCGCATCAGGGGAGCGCCGTAGACACCCATCGGGCCGAACCGCGCCGCGGCAGCTCTGGCCGATGGATCCGAGGGATCGAGCAGGCAGGTAGCGACGACGGCGTCGGCCAGACCGGTCCGCGCGGCTACCTCGTAGGCCAGCAGACCGCCGATGCTGGCTCCCAACAACACCAGCGGCCGATCGTCGGCTGCCTTCTCGGCCCGGACGAGATCGCAGAGGAGATCGACCCACTGCTCGTACCGGACGCCGGCGGGATCGGCTACGACGGTGTCGCCGTACAGCGGAAGGTCAGGGAAGAGGACTTCGGCTCCGAGTTTCACGCCGATCCCGGCGAACGGCCACAACGCGCCCGAGTAGCCGCCGGCGCCGTGGATGCCGAGAACACGAACCGGCGCGTCTGGAACCACGGCCCGTGCGACGTGGACGGTGTTGCCGTTCCACTCCCACCACGTCGGGGTCGGCGCCGGCATGTGGTCGGTGTACCGGTCGGGCATAAACTTCGAGTAATCGGCGCTGGTCACCTACACAATTCTCGGTATCGGCGTCGCGGCTGACAACTCGCATCGGAGGACCGTGTCGACTCGGCGGAAAAGGCCCTCCCAGCAGCGCTCGAGGGCTACCTACGACGCGATCCTGGAGGCAGCTACTCGCGTTTTCGCTTCGGAAGCCATGGCAGCGACCACCAACCGGATCGCTGACGAAGCAGGGGTGTCGGTGGGCTCGCTCTACCAGTATTTCGGCGACAAGTACGAGATCCTCTCGGAGTTGGCGAACCGTCACGTGAGTGCTGCGCGGGAGAGTTTTGCGCTCTGCCTTGCCGACATCGTCGAGCGTGAGCTCACCCCGGAGGAGGCCGTCCGGATGTTGGTGGAGTGCGCGGTCGAAGTGAACAGTAAGCCGCGAGAGTTCTTTCACCTGCTCTACGATCAGGTTCCGCGTACGCGTGAGCTCATCGAGCAGGTCGAAGGAATGAATCGTCAACTGGTACTGGGTTTTTCGGATTACTTGCAGAGCTACGGTTTCAGTGCGGAGGATGCGTTGTTGACGTCGCGGCTGACCGTGACTGCCGTGGACAGTCAGGTGCATCGGGTTGTGCTGGAATCGGATTCACCCGAAGAACTTCGAGTGCGAACGGAAGCCGTCGTACGGCACGCGAGATCGATGATCGGGTCGCAACCTTGATCCGGTGTCGAGAATGGTGACCACAGTCCGTTATGGTTCTGACGTCATCATCGAGGTAATGGGAAGTCGGTGCAATTCCGGCGCGGTCCCGCCACTGTGAGGTCGTCCATGCGTCGACCGTAGCCAGATACCACCCTCGTTGACGTTGTGTCATGCCACGAGGATGGATCGGTCACACCATGAATGCTGTTGGCGGAGCTCTGTCTCCACCTACCCACCTGCCTTCGCCGAAGGCTGGTGCGCCTCGAGGACGGCTCAGTCCGGGTATCGTGCTGCCCGCTCTGCTGGTCGTCGCCGTGCTCTCTGCTGTGTGCGCGTTGGCATTCGGATCCGAGATGCTCCCCGTGTCCACTGTGGTGGACGTGGTGCACTCGCGCTTTGGAGGCCCACCCGTCACGCGTTCCGAACTTGCGATCGTGTGGGGGATCAGAGCACCTCGGGTACTGCTCGGTCTGGCCGTCGGCGCTGGTCTTGCCGTCGCCGGCGCGGTGGTGCAAACCCTCGTCCGTAACGCTCTTGCCGATCCCCACCTGCTGGGAGTGTCGTCCGGCGCGAGTGTCGGTGCCACCGCCGTCATCACCACCGGACTGTTCGCCGGCGCGGGAGTGTGGGCGCTCAGTTTCGGCGCGATGATCGGGGCGTTGGGAGCTGCGATTCTCGTCTTCACCATCGCGACGCTGCAAGGCGGTATCACTCCACTGCGATTGGTTCTGACCGGCACCGTTACCGCATCCGCCCTGTCGGCGATCGCGAGTTTTCTGGTGCTGCGTACCAATGATTCCCAGGCCGCGCAGTCCGTATTGTTCTGGCTCCTGGGAAGTTTGGCCGGGGCATCCTGGGACAAGTTGTGGGCGCCGGTCATCGTTGTGTTCCTGCTGACGGCAGCGGTGTTCGCCCTGCACGGTTGGCTGGACGCGCTGGCGGCCGGGCCGGACGTCGCGGCTTCGCTCGGTATTCCCATCCGAACCCTGCGAAACGTGCTGTTCGGCGTGCTGGCAGCGTTGGTCGGCACGATGGTTGCGGTGTCCGGCGCGATCGCCTTCGTAGGCCTGGTCATACCGCACGTCACACGCATGCTTGTCGGAGCCAGACATCGAGTGGTGTTGCCGGCGGCAGCACTGATCGGCGCGTCGTTCCTGGTGTGGGTCGACGTCGTGGCGCGGACCTCGTTGCGGCCGACCGAGATCCCGCTGAGCGTGGTGACCGGGGTGATCGGTGCACCGCTGTTTCTCCTGCTTCTCGGCCGTCGGCGCTACCGATTCGGTGGCAGTTCGTGAGCGCCCGAGCCCTGGCGCTGACCGCGTCCGGAGTCGTTGTCCGCATCGACCGTCGAACCATCGTCAAAGGCGTCGACATCGCGGCCGACGCCGGTGCAGTAGTCGGCGTCGTCGGTCCGAACGGATCGGGCAAGTCGACGTTCTTGCGTGCTCTCGCCGGTCTCGGGCCGATCGCCGGCGGTGACATTCGTGTCGGCGGCGACTCCGTGCACGCGATGTCCGCGCGGTCGAGGGCCAAAGCCATTTCCTTTGTGGCGCAGGAAGAGCAGAGTCCCGCCGATTTGTTGGTTCACGAGTACGTGAGTCTGGGCCGCACGCCACATGCAAAGCCCTGGAGCGTCGGTGGAAAGCACGAGAATGCCGTCGTCGATCGTGCTCTGGGCGAGGTCGGAATGATCGAGCACCGGTTCTCTTCGATGGACACGCTTTCCGGCGGTGAGCGCCGGCGGGTGTTTCTCGCCCGAGGTCTCGCGCAGGACGCCGGTGTGCTCATCCTCGACGAGCCGACCAATCATCTCGACATCCGGCATCAACTCGAACTGCTCGATCTGGTCCGGTCGTTGGACCGGACGGTGATCATGGCACTGCACGACCTCGATTTGGCTGCGGCAGTGTGCGATCGGGTGCTCGTGCTCGCGGATGGAGTGGCCAGGGCGTTCGGACATCCATCCGACGTACTCACCACCTCGGTGGTGGCAACTGTCTTCGGCGTCGAGACTTTCGAGCTCGTGAACCCCGCGACAGGCCGTTCACACCTCGTATTCGAATCACGAAATTCTCAACTACAACAATCATTTTCGGAGAGTGCACTTTGATACAGGTCAAGACTCGAGCGTCGTTCGGTGCGGTTGTAGCCGCGACAGCGTTGTTGACAGTTGCCGGCTGCTCGGCAACTGCACCGGTGGACGAAGCTGCAGACAAGACTTCGGTGACATTGGAGAACTGCGGGACCGAAAGCACTTTCCAGCTTCCGATCGAGAACGTCGTTGCGACAAGCAATGCGGCCAATATCGGCACCATTCTCCGAGTCGGTGGTTTGGATCGTCTCGCGGCCGTCGTGTTGAACACGAACAACGACGCGGTCATGGAGTCGATGTTCGGCCCTGGAATTGCGGACGTCCCACACCTGGACGGAACGATCACGATGGAGACGATTCTGGGTAAGCAGGCGGACCTGGTGGTCGGCTCCTACAGTGGCTTGTTCAAGGGCGCCTCCGGTGTGACGCCGGAATCGCTGCAGAGCAACAACATCGATGCATATGTGATCTCCGATAGTTGTCGGCAGAGTGCCGCAGCGGATTCCGCGCTCGGCACGATGGGTCCGTGGGATGCCCTTCGTGCGGACGTGACCAATTACGGAAAGCTGTTCGGAACCGAGGACACCGCCGCCGAGGCATTGACCGAATTGGATTCACGTTTGGCACGTCTGGAGTCCGCGCCAGATGCCGCCGACAAGCCGAAGGTGCTGATCTACGACAGCGGTGAAGAAGATCTGTACACCAGCGGAGGCAACGGAGCCCCCAACGGAATCATCGACGTCGCCGGGGGAACCAATGTGTTCGCCGACGTCGACAACACCTGGTTCAAAGCGAGCTGGGAGACCGTCGCGAAGTCAGAACCCGACATCATCGTGATCATGGACTACAAGAAGAGTGCCGACGAAGTACAGGGCAAGATCGACGCGATCAAGAGCCGAGAAGGCCTGCGTGACCTCGACGCAGTCAAGCAGAACCGTTTCGTCGTACTCCCGCTCGCCATGTTCACCAGTGGGTTCCCCAATATCTACGGCGCGGAACAGTTGCGCGCGAAGATCGAAGAGTTCGGGCTGGCTCCGTCGAGCAGCATCGACTGGACAACCGCGCCGTCGGCATGAGCAACAACCGGTGCTCGCGTCGGGTGATTGTCGTCTTACGGCCGACTGTCAGCGGCCTGGACGAGTCGGCTGCGCGACGGATGCTCGACGCTGTTCGGGCCGGCACCGACGCCGACGTTCGCGTTGCGTACCTCGATGTCTCCTCGCCGAGCCTTCACGAGGAACTCGATCGAGCCCATGTCGATGACGTCGACAAGGTCGTGTTGATTCCAGTTGCGGTGCCGAGGGATCGGTACCTGCTCACGTGGACCAGCAAGGCGGTTGCGAACTGGCGCGAAACCCGGATCGACGCCGAACTGGAAGTGACGCTCCATGAAACGGAAACGCTCGAAGGTGCGGTGGCCGGGCAGGTGATCGACGAACTCGACTCGGCGGGAAAGCCGATCACCGCGAGTCCGGCGTCGTATCGCAGTCCGGCGTGGTCCGTGATCGAGCAGCACGATAGGCATCTGTTGGTGTGCAAGGGCCCTCGCTGTATGGCGTACGGAGCAGGACCGTTGCACCGGGCGATGAGCGCGGCGGCCAAAGGTACCTCGTCGAAGGTGACCGGAACCGGTTGTCTGAGCCCGTGCAACCTGGGGCCGTTGGTGATCGCGAACCCCGGCGGTACCTGGTTCGGGCACGTGGACGCCGGTGACGCTGAAGCATTGGTCGCAGGTCAGGAGAATCAATTGGAGGATCACGTTCTGGACCGGTAGATACAGGTCGGCGAAACAGAGAACCCGCTGAGCGCGAAGTGCGCTCAGCGGGTTCTGTTGTCCTGTCTCAGGAACCGAAGGGAAGGGTTCCCGGCGGGATCTGGTATCCACTGCTGCCGACGGAGGCGCTGCCCCAGAGTGCGAGGAAAGCGTTGATGGCGTTGGTGAGCATATGAATGTCCTTTGTGAGATGACTGATTCGTTTTCGACGGTACCGGGTGGATCTGTGGATTCGCTGGGAGTTGGCACCCATTTCATGGGGCTGGCACCCGTTCCGGCAGGTCGGAACGGGTGCCAACTGTCAGCAAAGGGTGCCAACTCCCGGGTGGGTCAGCCCACGTAGCCGGGCGGCATGAGTACGGACTTGGTCTCGCAGAAGGCTTCGAGGCCCTCAGGTCCGTTCTCGCGCCCGATACCGGAGTTCTTGTAACCACCGAACGGCGATCCGGGATCGAAGGCGTACCAGTTGATCGCGTAGGTACCCGTGCGGATCTGCGCAGCAACTTCGAGTCCGTGATCGATGTCGGTGGTCCACACCGATCCGGCGAGGCCGTAATCCGAATCGTTGGCGATCTTGATGGCCTCGTCCTCGGAGTCGTACGGAATCACCGAGAGAACGGGTCCGAAGATCTCCTCGCGTGCGATGGTCATCGAGTTGTCCACGTCGGCGAAGATGGTCGGCTCGACGTACCAGCCCTTGTCCAGGCCGGCGGGGCGTCCACCACCGAGTACGACGCGCGCGCCTTCTTCCTTACCCTTGGCGATGTAACCCTCGACGCGCTCGCGCTGCTTCTCGGAGATCAGCGGGCCGAGTTGTGCTGCGGGATCGGACGGATCGCCGACGGTCATGAAGCCTGCGGCGGTCTTCATTCCCTCGATGACCTCGTCGTAACGCGAACGGGGAGCGAGGATTCGGGTCTGAGCGACACAGGCCTGACCGGTGTTCATCAGGCCGGACATGACGAGCATCGGCATTCCGGCGGCGATGTCGGCGTCCTCGAGGATGATCGCGGCGGACTTGCCACCCAGTTCGAGGGAGCAGCGCTTGAGGTTCTGTGCGGCGATGGCACCGATCTTGCGGCCGACGGCACTGGATCCGGTGAACGTGATCTTGTCGATGCCCGCATGAGAGACCAGGTATTCGCCGGTCTCGGCTCCGCCGGGGAGCACGGAGATGACGCCTTCGGGAACGCCTGCCTCGGTGAAGATCTCGGCGATCACGTGGACGGAGAGAGGGGATTCGGGTGCGGGCTTGAGCAGTACGGTGCAGCCGGCGAGCAGTGCGGGGGCCAGCTTGTTGATCGCCAGGAACAGCGGGACGTTCCAGGCCAGCACGGCGGCGACGACGCCGACGGGCTCACGGGTCACCTTGGTCTGCCCGAAAGCGCCGGTGCGCTTCTCTTCCCACGCGAACTTGTCGGCCAGCTCGGCGTAGTAGCCCAGCGTCGCCATCGACGGGGTCTGCTGCATCATGCCGACCATGGCGGGCGGCTGGCCCATCTCGTTGGAGATGAGCTGGTTGATCTCCGCGCTGCGCTCTTCGATCAGCTTGGCGGCCTTGGCGAGGATCGCGCCGCGCTCGGCGGGGGTGGTGCGTGACCACGGTCCCTCGAACGCCGCGCGGGCTGCGGACACGGCCGCGTCGATGTTTGCCGGTGCTGCGATGGGACAGCTGCCGACGCGCTCCTCCGTTGCGGGAGAGAACACTTCGAGTACCTGGTCGGTGGCCGGGGCCACCCATGCTCCACCGATGTAGAGCTTGTCGTAGTCAGTCATCAATTCATTCCTCGGTGTTGTCGGTCGCCGCGAGGGCATACGCGTCGTCTGCCTGTGCGGTGTCGGTGAAACTGGTGAATCCGTATTTCTCGTGCGGTCCGATGGCGGCTACCTCGAAAAGACCGGTGCCGGTGTTGGTGTTCGTGCCTTCGGTGAGCGTGAAGGACGCGAGGTTGTCGACGGGGGAGAACATGCGTTGGAACGGTTCGATCTCGTGGACCTTGTGGCGGAGCCCTTGTACGACGAGTTCGCCCTGCCACATTCCGTGACGCCAGTCCTGTTCGAGCCCGTAGCCGGTGCCGATTCCGATGTAGTTGGCCAGCAGCAGTTCGCAGGCGACGGTGAGGACTTCACCGCCTGGCCGGTGGAAGGTGATGGTCGCTCCGGTGACGTCGCGGGTGTCGGGGCAGAACGTCAGCTCGTGTTCGGGCCGGCCGAGCCATTCGTTGTCCCTGGCTTCGTCCGGCCACACTCGCATGGCTTCTTCGACGATGCGCCTGCCCTGCTCGTCTTCCTGCATGATCACCGAGATCGTGAACTCGTCGAACTGCATGACCGCGTAGATCCAGAAGAAGTTCTGGATTCCGTCGACGGCGCGTCTGCCTTGCGGTTCGGCTTCACCGACCGGACGCACACCCCACGAGCGGTCGCGGTTACCTCGCCACGTCTTCGGGTCGATCGCGAAGTCCTCCCCGTCGACGGTGAGCGATCCGGTCCAGGTTCCGGTCTGCAGGAAGCGTGAGGTGTCGAACGTGACTCGTTCGAGTTGACGGCGAAAGTGCTTGGGCTCGAGCGCCGCCGGGATGGTGGCGTCGAAGGTGATGTCGAAGGAGAGATCGTATTCGCTGCCTGGTTCGAGGACGACGCGGAGCTTCTGCAGTCCTTCCAGCACTTCGATGCGCAAAGGTCCGACGGTGGTGTCGGTGCGGTCGGCGCCCAGAGCCTTCGACATACGAGCAACGATGTGGTCGTCACCGCGGCGCAGTACCGCGAAGGCGTCCATGACGCCGAGGTTGGGGTACTGGCCGAGTCCGACGATGAGGAACACGTCGGGGGATTCGGTGGGGTAGCAGTTGAAGTAGTAGCGGTCGTAGAAGTTTCGATCCGAGGTGGCTACGTGACGGATCGGTTCGGCGATCTGGTGAACGGGATAGTCGTCCATCGGTGAGAGCATGTCAGGCCAACCTCTCCCAGTAGGTACCGTCGAGCATCGCGGCGAGCGAAGCGCGGTGCATGATCATGTCGTCGGGGTCTTCGGGTCGCTGTGACTGGCCGAAAGCTATGGCGCGAGCCTGGATTCGCCACATGATGACCGCCTGACGCAGTGCGGCATAGGTAACGTAGAACTCCAGATCGTGTGGGGTGTGGCCGGTGATCTCGGCGTAGGTCTGCGCGAGATCCGGCAGTCGAAGGAAGTCGGGAAGACCGGGTAGGTTCGCCAGTCCGGCGATGTCCTCGAAGAACCTGTGCAGGAATGCCATCCAGCCCAGATCCATCTCCCGCGGGCCGAGAGTTGCCATTTCCCAGTCCAGTACGGCTACCGGCGCGAAGTCCTGGTACATGACGTTGCCGATGCGCGAGTCGCCCCAACAGAGCACTGCCGGCGAATCGTCCGCGGGATTGTTCTCCTCGATCCAGTCGAGGGCACGTTCGATGAGCGGTGATCTGATCCCGTCGGAGACCACCCACTCGTAGTACGCGCGCTGCTCGGCGATGTGCGCCGTGAATGCTTCTCGTGCAGTCGTTCCCGAATTCGGGAGTCGGAGGAAGTCGAAACGCTCACCAGGTTTGTCGATGGCATGCAACTGAGCCAGGACGTCGACCGAGCTGCGCTGCAGGGTCTTTCGCTGCTCGGGAGACGCTTCGGTGACCCACGATCCGAAGTTGTACGGCATGACGTCCGGTGGCACGTCGCCGGAGATGCGTTCCATCACGAAGAACGGCGCACCCAACGCGTCCGGGTCGGATTCCGACCAGTACACCGCGGGTACGGGCACTGCCGAGTGCTCGCGCACCTGAGCCATGGTGCGGAACTGGGATTCGAGGTCGTAGGCAGGAAAGACCGGCATGGTCGATTCCGTCGGCGCCACCCGAGCGACCAAGGGATGATGTTCGCCGTCCCAGGTGGCGTCGAAGAGGATGGTTTCGCTGGACATGCCGTTGGCTGCGGGCAAGGTGACGTCGGCGACGGTCACAGTGGATCCGCTCGGCACCTTGCCGGCCATCCACCGTTCCAGGCGCTCACGGAGGTCTTCGGTGTCGCGGAGGGAATCGCTTGGTCGGGCGACCTGGGCGTGATGCTCGGTTTCATCGGTCGAAGAAGCAGTCGAGGCAACGTCAGATGAGGAAGCGTCTGGGCTCACGGTCACCTCCTTCCCGTAGGCGTCACGTGCAATGCCCGTAACGGTGTGAGTCAGAACACTAAAACACGTTACAGAAATTGGGAACAGGTGGCACCCGTTTAGTGGGACTCCCTGCGGATTTATCGGGGAAGAACGCGTGTCAGATAACGGCGGTGAGCGCGAGCAAGCCCGCACCAGTCAGAGTTCCGGCGCCACCCAGCTCGGCGGGAACGATCCGGAGCCCGGCGACGAACGACAAACGGGCATGTCGGGCAGCCGCGTCGAGCATCGGTTCCCACAGCGGTGTACCCGACTGGGCGAAACCGCCGCCGATCACCGCGAGGTCCACGTCCAGGAGG
This sequence comes from Rhodococcus sp. IEGM 1302, assembly GCF_030056935.1. Lineage (NCBI taxonomy): Bacteria > Bacillati > Actinomycetota > Actinomycetes > Mycobacteriales > Nocardiaceae > Rhodococcus > Rhodococcus sp. IEGM 1302. The sequence goes on from NZ_JASHKY010000004.1 coordinate 267,323, forward strand.
GCAGCCGCCGAGGCGATGGCACCACCGAGCGCCGTGCCTGCACGGTGAAGCGCGTCCACGGCGATCGCGTCGCCGCTGCGTGCACCCTCGGCTAGTTCACGGCCGGTGTTCCCCGACCAGCCCTGGCTACGAGCCCATCGCACCGCGGACGGTCCACTTGCCACCGTCTCGAGGCAGCCGACGCCCCCGCAGCTGCACGGTTCGGCAGATCCTGGAACGACGATGTGGCCGATGTGACCGGCGTTCCCCGTGCGACCCCGAGCAATCTCACCGCCGAGAACGATTCCTCCGCCGATTCCCGTCGAGACGACCAGGCTCAGGAGGTTCGGGGTTCCGCGTCCGGCGCCGTGGTGGAACTCCGCCAATGCCGCTGCGGCTCCGTCCATGGCGAGGGCGGTTCCGGCATCGGGAAAGACGCTGCGGACGCCCGCTACGAGCTCGAATCCCTGTGCCCACTCGGTGATGTTGATGGGAGCGACGACGCCGGCGACGGTGTCCACCGGCCCGGCGCACGCGATGCCGACACCGTCGACCTCTCGGCCGTCTGCGACTCGTTCGAGCAGCGCCGCACACGCTCTCCACGGGTCGGTCTGCGGCGTCGGCACGCTGTCGAACACGGGAACGCGGCCGTCCTCGGACACGACCCCGGCAGCCATCTTGGTACCACCGATGTCGACTGCGAGGCGCATGTCGCTATCGCTTTTCGAGAACCACGACGAGGTTGCTCACCAGGAACTCCCGCAGACCGGGGACTCGGACCATCCACCACGCCCACGACGGGTGGTAGCGCGGGATCGCGGCGAGCAACGTGCCCTGGCTGGTTCCACGGGCCCAGCGTAAGCCGTCTGTGGCGCCGACTTTGAACAACGACACCCCGAATCTGTTCTTCGGTTCGCGCCCGGTCTTGCGTAGGTACCGCTTGGCTGCGTACTCGCCGCCCAGCGCGTGCCACGGTCCGGTTTCGTGGCCGCCGAACGGACCCCACCACAGGGTGTACGAGAGAACCATCAAGCCGCCGGGCTTGGTCACGCGCAGCATTTCCTCGGCCATCAGCCAGGGCTCGCTGACGTGTTCGGCCACGTTGGAGGAGAAGCAGATGTCCACGGACGAGTCCAGGAACGGCAGTGCCAAACCGGATCCACGCACCGCGCCGCCCACGGTCAGACCCGCAGCATGCATCTCCGACGGATCGGGTTCGACGGGAATGTAGCGGGCACCTGCGGCTTGAAAGACCTCCGCGAAATAGCCCGGACCACCGCCGACGTCGAGGACGGTGAGACCGTCGAGGGATCGTCCGGTGTGACCTTCGTGCAGGTCCGAGATCAATTCGACGGAGTCGCGCGCAAGCGCGCCGTAGAAGATGTCGGGCGCGGACTGCTCGTGGCGGAAGTCGCTGAGCAGGCCGAACGAGCGTTTCAGGGTTGCCCGTCGGCCGAAAATGCGGGTCACTGCGGGCTTGGTCACGGGTAGCAACTTTAGCCACTGGGTCGCCCGGTCCACGAACACCGTCAGGAGCGCGGCAATACGGACGCTCGAACAGTTAGGGTGTTCGGCAGGGTTACCGGCCGGTCAGGCGGGGCATCCCGCAGGATCGCCCGAACCGGGGTGGCCACCGACCAACTCAGGGAGTAACGCACGTGCGCGAGGTTCTGTTGCTCTGCTGGCGCGATACCGGGCATCCCCAGGGCGGTGGAAGCGAGCGTTACCTCGAGCAGGTCGGATCCCAGTTGGCCGAGCGCGGTATCAAGGTGACGCTGCGGACGGCGTCGTATCCCGGGGCGCCCGCGTCGGAGGTTCGAGACGGCATCACGATCAGCCGGGCCGGTGGACGTTTCAGCGTGTACCCCCGCGCTCTGGCCGCCATTGCCGCCGGACGTCTGGGTTTCGGATCGCTCAAGGGCATCCGCCCCGACGCGGTGATCGACACCCAGAACGGCATCCCCTTCTTCTCGAAGGCCGTGGCGGGTGCACCGGTCACGCTTCTGGTCCATCACTGCCATCGCGAACAGTGGCCGGTGGCAGGCAAGCTCGTCGGCCGGATCGGCTGGTGGGTCGAATCGCGATTGTCACCGCGCACCCATCGACGTAGTCAGTATCTGACGGTGTCGCTTCCCTCAGCGGAAGAATTGGTGGACCTCGGTGTCGAGCGCGAACGAATTGCCGTGGTGCGTAACGGTGCCGATCGGCTCCCCGTCGGCGTCGACGCGGGCGGATCGATCACCAGGGCCGAGCGTCCCACCATCTCGGTTCTCTCACGGCTGGTGCCGCACAAGCAGATCGAGGACGCACTCGAAGCGGTCGCAGCCCTGCGGCCTACGCTTCCGGACATCCATCTCGACGTCATCGGTGGTGGTTGGTGGGAGCAGAACCTGCGCGATCGTGCCGCCGAGTTGGGGATCGGTGACGCCGTCTCGTTCTACGGCCACGTGGACGAGGCTCGCAAACACGAACTGCTGGCGCAATCGTGGATCCACCTCATGCCTTCGCGGAAGGAAGGGTGGGGCCTGGCGGTCATCGAGGCTGCGCAGCACGGTGTTCCGACGATCGGTTACCGCAGTTCGAAGGGTCTGACCGACTCGATCGTCGACGGAGTGACGGGCCTTCTGGTCGGGGGCGAGAACGCCGGCGAGGGCGACATCGCCGATCTGACGCAGGCTGCCGGCACTCTGCTCCGCGACCACGAACTTCGCATGGTGCTCGGTGAGAAAGCTCGCGTGTGGTCCGGTGAGTTCTCCTGGGAACAGACCGGCACCGGAGTGCTCGAGGTGCTGACCGCGCACAAGGACGGTCGGTGGGTCTCAGGACTGGCCGCGCCGCGCGAGTCGAATTCGGTTCTGGTTCAGTCCGACTGAGATCAGCGCGATCGCACCCATCAGGACCCACGCGAGATGCGCAACTACGACGGCAGTTCGGGCACTGGTCGAGGCTTCCTGCGTGGCAATGTCTCCCGGTACTCGGAATAGCGCGAGATCGTTGTCGGCGAAGACCTGTTCCAAGCCGTCGAGCGTGGTTGCCGAGTTGCCGAGTTGACCTGGTGTCCCGCGCTCGATCAGTACCCATCCGACTCCGAGATCGGCCAACTGCGTAGGACTTCCGCCGGCCAGCAGTAGGTCCTCGACCCGAGTTGCCCGAGTCCCCTCGCCGCCGACAGCGCCACCGGCAACCACCAGTTGGCCGGTCTGCAGAACGTCGAGGGGCAGGAAGCGTGGTGCAGGGTCGAGTACCGGCGCATCACCGCTGTAGGGGAACGCGCGGAACATTCCGGCGGGAAGCACTGCAACGTCACCGGTTTCGTCTCGCAGTTGCTCGGTCACCACGGTCCAGGACCCGGGGTAGTGCACGGGCTTCAACGCGCCGCCGACACCCCACACCAGATCCGGCAGTGCCACGATCGTCACCACGACGGCGGCGACCGAGAATGCCGGGCGGGGGAGGGAGAACCGATTGCCTGCCCACATCACCGCGGCGGCCGCAGCAAGTGCGTAGAACGGGACGGCCAGCGCGACCCACTTCTGCGCGTCACGCAGTAGACCGGCGCCGGTGAACACCTCGACCGACCATCGGCCGGCGTCGAGACCCCACGGGGTAGCGCCCATGGTCGGACCCAGCACCGCGAACAGGGCCAGCAGTCCGAGTCCACTGACAACAGGATTCCGGCGTCGGCGCCACAGAGCGGGCATACCGGCGAACACCACGACAAGCAGAAGAACTGTTCCCACCAATGCGAAGAGTGTTGTGCGCGTGGACGGTACCGCTGCCGAGTTCCAGATACCGCCGAGACCGGCGAGGCTGCCGAGCGTCGCGAGTCCCGGTTCTGCTCGGGCGGCAAAGGCGGCGACTCCCGCCGGATCGGAACCGTCGCCTGCTGCTCCGGATACGAAGGTGGCGACCAACCACGGCGAGGCGGCGACGAGGAACAGCCCGATAGCGCCGCAGACACGCCGCATGGCCGAGGTTCGGCCTCCGGGGGTGGCAACTACCACCAGTGCGGCCGTCAGAGCGAGTAGAGCGCCGGTAGGTGTCAGGCCCGCGAATGCCAGTGACGCGGCCAACGCCCACCAGGACCCGGGCGTGGCTCGGCGAACTCCGATTCCGGCACACACGATCCACGGCAGTGCGGCATAACCGGTCAGCAGGCTCCAATGTCCTTGCAACAGGCGCTCGGCCACGTAGGGGTTCCAGAGCATCACCGTCGACGCGACCAGTTGTGGACCGAGACCGGCCGTCGGCAGCAGGACGGCGACCATGCGCGCCGCACCCCAACCGGCGAGCCAGAGCGCCACGAGCAGGATGAACTTGACCACCAGTCCGCCGTCGATCACGGTGCTCAACGCTGCGATCAGCGCGTCCTGGGGAACGGCGCGGGCTGCGGCGTCGGTGAGTCCGAGGGCGGAGTCGGTCAAGTACGAGCGCGGCGTGCTGACGGCGTCGCGCAGCAGGAGGTAGCCGGGGCCGAGCAGCGGTCCGAGGATCAACAGTGCCAGCGCCAGGCTGTACGCCGCAGGCAGGTAACGGCGGTATCCGGCTTGCACTGTCATGACGCGCACGATACGTGGTGCATCATTACTGCCATGCCTCGCCAACCACTCGATCGCGCCGCCGCGGCCGGGGTCGGCATGGTTTTGGTGGGATCGATGACGGCCAATGTCGCGTCGTACCTGTTGGCATGGTTGGCCAGCCGATGGTTGGGTCCGGTCGGCTACGGAGAGTTCGCGAGTCTGCTTGCCGCCCAGTTGGTACTTGCGGTTCCGGCTTTGGCGTTGCAGACGGTGGTCGCCCGCGAGGCGGTGCGTGGCAAGAGCACAGATGCGTTGCGGTCGTTGGGGTATCGATGCACCGCGATCGTCGCCGTCCTCGCGGTGGCGCTCACTCCGGCGATGGCGTGGCTGCTCGACACCGGAATCGTGGCGTCGTTCTCGGCATTGGTGACTGCGCCCATGTTGGTTCTGCTGGCCACGGAGCAGGGGTTGTTGCAAGGACACGGTCGATTCGGCACTCTCAGCGCCGTACTGGCCGGGGCCGGGGTGATGAAAGTCCTTCCGGCAGTGATCGTTCTGGCTTTCGGTGGCGGGGCAGGCGCGGCATTGGTCGCGGGCGCGGCCGGAACTGCGTTGCTGGTGGCGATAGTTCGAGTGGTCGACCGAACCGTCTCGGTGAGCGAGGACCGTCCGGTGCGTATCGGCGTCGTCTCCGTGCTCGCGGCGTCACAAGTCCAGCTCGCGCTGATCGCGTTGTCTTCGCTGGACCTGCTGATCGTCCGTGTCGTTCTCAGCGAATACGACGCCGGTGTCTACGCACTCGGCGCCGTCGCGACGAAGGTGGCGTTCTGGCTGCCACAGGCAGTGGGCGTCGTGCTGTACCCGAAGATGGCGAATCCGGCGCACTCGGCGCAAGCGGTTCGCTCGGCGTTGGCTGTGCTCGTCGGCATCGGCGCCGTGTTGGTTCTGGGGGCGGCGGTTGCCGGCCCGCTGGTGCCGATGCTCGTGGGCGACGCGTACGCCGCCGTGGCTCCGATGCTGTGGGCCTTCGCACTGCACGGTGCAGCGCTAGCGGTACTCCAGGGTGCCTTGCTGTCCGCAATCGCGTCAGAACGCACGCGAGTGGCCCTTCTGGCGTGGGCAGGACTGGCCGTGGAGGCGACGGTGATGCTGGTGTGGGCGAAGACGCCGGGAGAGTTGATCGGCGTCGCCGTGGTGGTTGCGTCGACGACGGCGTTGGCGGTGTCCGTCGCCGCAGTGCGAAGTGCCGACCGCGCCCGGCCGGCACCTCACACCGGCGTCAGTTCTCCAGACGCGTGAACAGATCGTCGAAGTAGTCGAGCGTACGCATCGCGGTGTAGACGGATCCGTAGTTGATGTTCCCACCCGTGTAGACGACGTTGTCGCCTTGTACTGCGCGGATACGGTTCCACATCGCGCGGTCGTCGCTGACGGGATCCACGCCGGGCGCGGTGGTGACGATCATTCCGTCGGCCGAGTCGAGAGCAGTCACGAGGTTTTCGGTAGAGATCTCCTTCTGTCCCTCGACCGGCCACTGGAGCTGGACGCCGAGGTCTTCGGCCACCTGCGTGGAGATGCCCTTGCGGTTGACGCCGTTGACCTTCTGATTCACGTAGTTCAGCAGCACGATCTGCTTGCTCGCCAAGCTCGGGGCGTGACGTTCCTTCAATCCGGCTGCCTTGTCCTCGTACGCTCCGATGACCTGACGGACGTCGGGGTTCTCGGTGCGATTCAGCCAACTCGCCAGCTGATCGATGTTCTCGCGCCACGGGCGCGTGAAGTCCATCGGAAGCACAGGCGCTGTCTGGCTCAACTGCTGTAGCGGCCACATGTCGGAGGCCTCACCGATGTCGGTGCAGATGATCAGGTCCGGTTCCAGCGCGAGAATTGCCTCGACGTTGACCGGTGCCTCGAACACCTGTGCCGTGGGATCGGCCGGAACCCACGGCTCGGCGGCGTCGAAGCTGTACGCGATGACCGGCAGGCCCATCGCAACGGCTGGTTCGAGGTCGAGTCTGGAGTCGATGGCGACGACGCGCTTCGGGGTGACCGGAATGTCATAGGTTCCGAGCGAGGTCGTGACCGTGCGCATCCCGGCCGAATCGCCCTCGGTACCGGCGGACCTCGCGCAACCGGCGGCGAACAGCCCGGAGAATGCAGCCGTGCCGACAACAAATCTCCGTCGCGTCAGATCGCTGACACAGATGTGCGAACCCAGAACTGTTGATGCGGGCATGTGGCTCCTCGTGTTCGGGGTGGTCTGGACTTCCAGAAAACGCTAAGCCCGCAACCACGCGGAGGGAACGACCCGTTGCGCCAATCCGTACGCCGATCCGGCAACAAAGCCCCGAAACGCAGCAGAGCGCCCCTTCCGTGTGGAAGGGGCGCTCTGCTTACTGTCTGAATCAGTCCTTGCGCAGATCCGGACGCGGAATCACCTGAGTGTCGTCCGAGGTCCAGTCGTGCTCACCCGGAGCCGGCTCGGGCGAGCCCTGGCCGCTGGGATTCTGGTTCGTTCCGCCGTGTGCAGCGCGGGCCGGAGTTCCGCCCTTGCCGCCGCGAATGCCGAGGAAGATACCGGCGATCAGCGCGATGACGCCGAGCACACCTGCCACGATCGGGACTGTGCGGCCGAACAGCGAGAGCTTGTCCATGCCGTCACGTGCCTGCTGGACCTGGTACTCGATGGTTGCTTCGTCGAAGGGCAGCGTGACCTTGAGAACCTCGACGTCGACCGAGTCCTTGTTGCGTCCGTAGTACTGGTGCAACTGCTCCTGGCCCTTGACGACGACGCCGGTCTTGGGCTCGACCCACAGGTCACGGACGTTGGTGTACCAACGCGTCATCGTGATCGGAGTAGCGCCACCGGGAACGCCCCAGGTGTCGGCGGGCAGGCTCAGCTTGTTGGTGGGGGAGTTGACGACCTTCGACAGGTCGACGGGATCGATCGTCTGCTGGAAGTGGTACACCTTCAGACCGTTGATCTCGGTCTCTTCGACGAAGTCGATGTCCTTCGTGGCGCGAGCGTTCAGGTCGAAGTAGGGGTAGCTCTTCTGTTCCGTGTTGAACGGGAACTTGTACTGCAGACCGTCGCGGGAAACTTCTTCGGCGGGCTGGTCGCTGGACGTCTGGACGGTTCCGACCGGATCGTTGGTCGGCATCGAGCTGACGCGATCGAGCGTGACGCGGTCCAGGGTTGCGGTCAGCAGTCCGGTGTCACCCTGCTTGTCGGTACGACGGACGGTCTGGCCGGCTTCGACGGTGATGATGTCGGCGTCGGACGGGTCCTGCGTGGTGACGTAGCGCTGAGCGACGATCGGCACGTTGGTGTCGACCTGTGCCTTTCCGCCGAGGAGGGCCGCCGAGTTGAGGACGCTACCGGTGCCTGTGGCGACAGTGGTCACCTCGAGGTCGAGTGGCGTCTTCTCCAGCTTGCCTACCGTGTAGGTAGGAATGAGGATGGCGATGGCCAAAAGGAAGGCACCGAGGCCCACCAGAATGCAAGGAAGTATCCGGCTCGGCCCTGAGCGTTCCGCCATGCTGTGACTCCTAACCCGTTAAGTCTTTCGAGGTTCCCCAACCGGCACAATATGAGCTGCGCAGATCGCATGGGGCCCCCGATGGACACCATGTGTGGCAGAACACTAACAGTCCACCGGCCCGGTTTGTCGCATGAGGGCATGAATTGGCCAGGCATTTTGTTGTGAGTCCCTGGTGGTTTCCCTCAATCGGCCTGGGGTGCACACTTATCCGTGATGATCAGTTCCACGAATTCCCCTCAGACGGTCCCGCCACAGGCTCGGGGCTTCGTTCCGGCTTTGGACGGTATGCGTGGATTGGCGGCGCTCGGTGTCCTCGTCACCCATGTCGCGTTCCAAACCGGTGAAGCGCAGTCCGGCGCGATCGGGCGCGCGTTCGGTCGACTCGATCTCGCCGTAGCGGTGTTCTTTGCCTTGTCCGGATTTCTCCTGTGGCGCCCCCACGCGGCAAAGGCTCGCGGAATCGGGCAGCCGCAGTCGACCGTCCGGTACTGGATCTCCCGCGCGACGCGCATTCTGCCGGCGTACTGGGTGGCAGTGGTCCTGATCCTGCTGTTCCTGCCCGGTGCCGGCGGGGGCTACCAAGTGTGGTTGGCGAATCTCGGGTTGGCGCAGGTCTTCGTGCCGTTGACACTCACCGAGGGCCTCACGCAGATGTGGAGCCTGTCGGTCGAGGTGGCGTTCTATGTTCTGCTGCCGCTGTTCGCGTATCTGATGGTGCGACTACGCGGAAACTCGGCCCGGTTCCGGCTACCGCTTCTGCTCGGGGTGTCGGTGTTGGCGCTGACGTGGGCTTTCATTCCGATCCCGACTCCGGACGCCATTCACCACGACAACTGGCTGCCGGGCTACCTGCCGTGGTTCGGCGCAGGCATGGTGCTGGCCGAGTTGGCCGTGGGCCCGTCGACGTGGATGCATCGCCTCGCGCACCGGCGGGTGCTCCTGACTTTTGTTGCGTTTGTGGCCTTCGTTCTCTCGTGCACCGATCTGGCCGGGCCCGAAGGTCTGGTGCGGCCGGAGCCGTGGCAGTACGCGATCAAGATTGCACTCGGCGCGATCATCAGTTTTTCGTTGATCGCGCCATTGGTGTTGCGCGATCAATCGCAGCATCGATTCCTGGCGAGCCCGCTGGCGCTGGCAATCGGACGCTGGTCCTACGGCCTGTTCATCTGGCACCTGGCCGTACTGAACGCTGTGTTCCCCGTGTTCGGCATAGTTCCGTTCTCGGGCAGCTTCTTCTACGTCCTGGCGCTGACGGTCGTCCTGAGCGTCGCTGTGGCCTCGGCCAGTTACGCCTTGGTGGAGGAACCGGCGCGCGTCGCGGTGACGCGCTGGGAGAAGCGCCGCCATATCGGTGAACCGGCAAAGGGCAACGCGGCCAACCCGGTCACGACCAAGGCCACCAACATCGAGAACTGAATCGCGAACGAGTCGCCCACATAGCCGCCCGGTGCTCGCCACGGTCCGGTCGAGAGCAGCGTGATGCCGATCATCGCGGCCACGCCGGCGGTGCCGACGAGAATGCGTGCGGTCCGAGCCGGGCCGAAGATTCGCAGCGCGGCAAGTCCGAGGATCGAGCACACAACTGCGATCGCCGCTCCCACTCCGCCGCCGATGACGGTGGCCGCCGCGAGCACGCCCACCCATCCTGCCGCGACGCTGCGCCACGGACGGGGTGGTGTGAGGGACTTGGGCTCTCGGCGCGTAGGGACAAGTGCCGCGAACAGCAGCGGGATCAGCAACACGAGCCCGCCGAATATGCCGAGGCGGTACCAACGGTCGCTGGGGAAGTCGATGGTGACGGTTCCCGCGGTGCCTGCCGGCACGATCCAGCCCTGCTGCCAACCGTTCACGACCACCGGCGTCAGCTCGGAACCGTCCGGCGCCGTGGCGATCCAACCGATGCTGGTGCTCTCGGGATTGACGATCAGCTGATCGGTGGACGAGTTCGTGACGGTGAGTTCCCGGTGATTCGCCGTCCACGAGGTCGATTCGAGCGGTGTATTCCGTTGCGCGGCTGAAGGACCGACCGCCGTCAGATCGAGGTTGTCGACCGAGAATGCCGGGCCTGGTTCGACGACCACTTCGGGCTGGCCCGCCGGCAACGTCGCCGACGCGTCCAGACCGCACACACGTGCCTCGACGGGTGCGCCGGTCCGGAGTTGCGTCGCCGTCGCCGTGATCGAGGTGGGGAATTGCTGTCCGGCAACCGAAATGGTCGGACCGTCGCCACAGGTGACGGTGACGGTGCGGTTGTCGAATGAGTCCGAGCCCTGCACTCCCGAACCGGCGATCGGGGTTCCGTCGGCACCGATGACGCCGACCTCGGCGAGGCCGGTGGGCTGCGCCTGGGCGAAGCCGAGCGCCGTCTGATCGAGGACCGGTTCCCAATCGGTGATGCTCAGGACGATCTTGTCGGTGACGAAGGGGGAGAGGGTAATTCGACTGGTTCGAGGCGTGTCGTCCGAGGGTTCGGGCAGCTCTCGCACCTGCGGCCCGTTGCCGAGATTCACCGCGACGCTGGTGGGCAGCGACGGCAGAGTGCCAAGTCCCCGGGTGATGTCCAGGCCGGTGACCAGGGTGGGCTCGGGAAGATTGAGAGTCAGCGTCGGTTTCGGGCCGCCAGGTTCGGTGGTGCTCTGCGGCGCCGACCACGTGGTGCGTGCGTCGCCGTCGGTGGCAGCGAAGGCAGATCCGCGTGTGTCGCCGATGTCGCTCGAACCCGAAGCCGTGATTCGGCCTGGGACGGAAAGCAGATCTTCGAGGGCGTTGCCCTGACGCGCTCGGACAGTCAGTGTCGGTGTAACGACTGTGTTTTCGGGCACCGTGAGTGTGCGCTGGAAACGGCTCGGCTCTTCGGGTATCGCCATGAATGCATTGCTGCACCGCACGCGGTCGGTCGAGTCCGCGCACGCGTTGCGACCGGGGAACTCCTGGCTCAGATTCCAGGCGTTCACGGATGCGCCCGTCGGCGTATTCGGCAGGACCGTGTCGAAACGGATCGGTACGGTCTTCGGTGCGCTGCGATCGGAGAAGTCTTCGACGGAGAGTTCGCTGATGCCGAACTGTGTTCCAGGCGATCCGTTTTCGGTGTGAGTCGCTGTGATGCGTACCCACGGAGTGGTGCCGCCCGGGATCGAGACGGTGATGGGCTCACCGGGACGCTCCACCTTCACCGCTGTGCTGCCGTTCGGTGTCGAGACCTCGAGCCATTTGACGGGAGCTCCGATTGCCGCGGCACTGGTGGTCAGATGAAGCAACCCACTGGAAATCGGTGTGTCGAAGTCGATCTGCAACCACTGGCCCAGTGCGCGCTCGATGCCGTTGCTGAACCAGCCGGTGGCGGGATCGCCGTCGACCGTCGACGCGGGACTGCTCGACGGTGAAGTGCCGCCCAGCTGGGTGGCATCCGAGGCGGCGCTGGAGACGGTGATCGAAGCTCCGCTCCAACGGCCTTCCACGAGAGGCGTGTTCGCAACCGGGTAGTCGGGCACCAGATTGTAGGTACGACGAGCGTCGTCGGGGGTGCGCAGGGCGGAACTGTGGTTGTCGACCTGACCGAAATCGGTTTCTCGATCGCGCGGTGTGTCGGTGACGGTGACCGAATCGACGGGCAGTCCCGCAGCTTCGGCGTCGGCGGCAAGAATCATCGGCCCGGTCCCCGGAACCAGCCCGCTTTCATGAAGTCGCACAGACGATTCCGGCCCACCTTGTACACGCGGAACCTGGTTCAGGTCGACGGAGTACGGGCCGCTGACCGCCGTGGTGCCGTCGGGCGGGGTGACCTCGAAGATCTCGATGGCTGGGTAACCGGGCCGCAGATCGCTGTCCGCGACCAGCCCTTCGATCGGTTCGGGGCTGTCGTCTTCACCGAAGTGGGCGACTCGCTTGATCCCCGGCGAGCCTTCGACCGCCTGGTGCACGAGTATCGGTCTGGCCGAGCGCGACGTTTCGCCGTCGAGGTCGTTGCGCATCACCAGGTAGTGGATGCCCTGCCCCAGCAAGGTCTGTGCGAGGCCGTCCGACGGACGTCCGTCGGCGATGAGACGTTGCACCGAATCGAGCGCTCGGATGGCGCCGGGAGGGGTCAGCGGGACCGAGTCACGTACTGCCCACGGCGTACTCGCCAACGCCTGAAGCGGTTCGTCGCGCGTCAGACCCCAGACTTGGCTGCCGAAGGGCGCTCCCGGGACGACCAGGGCACGTTCGGCTTCCGATCCGGGGGAGGTGTTGTCCTCGAGCCACTGCGCTGCTTCGTTCCAGTACGAGGGGACGTCCGGATACGCACCGCGGGGAGCGAGCTTTCCCGTCCAGGCCAAGGCGGTCGAGAGGGTGAGGGCAACGAGGATCAGGCTGGTCAGTGCGACCATCGGTTCGCGCTCGGGATGGGCGAACGCACGCCGCCATCGGGCGAGTGGAACCGATCCCGGCAGCGGCACTTTGGCCAGCAGGTGTGCGAGTCCGAGCACCAGCGGCAGACGGACCAACGGCTCGAGCTTGTGGACGTTGCGCAGCGGCGCGCCTGCCGAGTCGAGGAACAGGCGCACCGACTCCGACACCGGCGAGCTGAGTTCACCCACGTAACCCGCGGCCAGGCCGGTGATACCGACGAACAGGATGAGCGTCAGCCGGCCGCGAGCAGGCATGGACCGCATGCAGAGCCCGGCGAGGCCGGCGGCGGCAACCAGGCCGGTGGCGACGACTGCTGCGGGTTGGGTGACCAGGACGGCGCCGGCAATGCGTTCGGGGGAGACGAACGGGGTCCAACTGTCCGTGCCGCGAAGTATCTCGGCGAGCGATGCCCACTGAGTGGTGACACCGGCGGACTCGATGTAGTCGAGAAACGGTGGGCTGATCTTGCCGAGCAGAAGTAGCGGCACGATCCACCAGAGGGTGCCGAGAGCGACGAACAGCGCCCACCACGCGGTGAACGTCAGCCATGTTCGGTTGGGTTTGTGCGAGAGCCACCAGATGATCGCGACCAGGCAGGCCGCGGCGGTGGCGACGGCGTTGATCGAACCCATGAGTGCGACGGCAAGTGCGGATTGTGCGGCCAACCGCCTCAACCCCCGTGAGTGGTCAGGGAGTCCAGGGACTCCTTTTCCACGCACAGGGCCGAAGGCTAAAACCACCGGCAACAACACCCACGGCGCCAACATCATCGGCAGGGTTTCCGAGGAAATCGAACCGAGAGTGGTCAGCACGCGGGGAGAAAGAACAAAGGCAACCGCTGCGATGACGCGCGAACTACGGCTGCCGATTCCGAGAGCCTCGCCAACGCGGATGATGCCCCAGAAACCCGCGATCAGAAGCAGCGCCCACCAGATGCGCTGGGTGACCCACGGCGGAACGTTCGCCAACTCGCCGAGCGCGAAGAACGGCCCGTGCGGAAAGAAATATCCGTAGGCCTGGTTCTGAACCTGGCCGAGCGGGGCCTGACTACTCCACTGATGCGAGGCGCGTTCGAGAAAACCGAACGGATTCTGCGTCAGGTCGTACTTGGTGTCAGCGGTGATCAGACCCGGCGATTGCAGAAAAGTGAGAAGAAACGCTACGACGGAGGCGCCGAACAGCCACCGCTTCGACAGGGGCTCTGCCGACGGGGCGGTGTCTACCGAAGACACCGCTGCGTCGGCGGAAGAACGGGAACTCGCGAGGCCTGCGCTCTCAGCGGCTGCCGTACTCAACCTGGTTCAGCACGGAAGAATCTGCGTTTCCGCTGCGGTCGATCTCGGGACGAGTGTTGTCCGACGCGGCGGCCGTGACACCGAAGATGACGCCGGCACCCAGAACGGCACCGATGACAGCGCTGGCCACACCGGGGACAAGGAACTTCGTCATCGCGGATCTCCCAATTGGTCGTTAGTCGGTCGTTCGCGGTCGGACGGACTTACCGGCCCGTACGAACTGCTCGGGTCAAGGTATCACCCGCACTCGAGAATCCGGACGATTACCCTCGTGACGTGCTGGTCAGTCGAGGGTTTCGGCGCCAAGCGCGGTCAACAGAGTGCGCAGTTTCGTAGATGTCTCGTCGAGTTCGTCCTGCGGATCCGATTCGGCGACAATTCCACCACCCGCGCTGGCCCAGGCGTTGCGGCCGTCGGCACTGATCTCGGCGCAGCGGATGGCAACCACCCAATCGCCGTCACCGGCCTCGTCGCACCATCCCACGGCGCCGCCGTAGAAACGCCGAGGCTCCTCGGTCTCGCGGATGACCTTCAGTGCCGCGTCGGTGGGTGTTCCGCACAGCGCGGGCGTCGGATGCAGCGCGATGGCGAGGTCGAGCGCAGTAGTGTCGTTTCGCAGCGTGCCGCGGATCGGGCTGGCCAAGTGCCAGACCTCGTGAGTATTGGTCAGTTCGGGAGTTGCCGGCACCGACAGATCACTGCACATCGGTTGCAGGACCTGGCGGATCCACGACGTCACGAAGGCGTGCTCGGCCAGATTCTTCGTCGAATGCAGAAGGCTTTCGCCTGCCTCGCGGTCTTGATCGGCGTCGGCGGATCGCTTGGTGGTCCCGGCCAACGGGCGACACGTCACGACGCGCCCGCGTCGACTGACCAATACTTCGGGCGTCGCGCCGACCAGGCTGTGGCCCTCGAATTCGGCTCCCGCAGCAGAGAGGTCGACGGCAAAGGTGTTGGCGACGGGATTGAGCGCCGCCATGCGTGCGGCGAGCGCGGTTGGGGAGATCGGGGTCTGCGTGCGAAGTTCCACAGTGCGAGCCGCGACAACCTTGTCGATCTCTCCACTGCGGAGGCGTCCGATCAACTTTTCCACTCGACGAAGATGCTCCGACGACGACGGGATCTCCCGGTCAACCCGGGTCGTGGGCAGGGCCTGGGGATCGCGCGGTTGCCACGGCCGCGACGTGATCGTCGCCTCGGCAGGTTCGTACAACGCCGTTGCGGCAGCCGGGTCGAAGGGGAGCGCTCCGACGATCAGCTTTGTCGTACCTGCCGACAGAGTGTGGGTGGCCGCGTCGGAGCTGTCGAAGCTGCGTCGTACGCCGCGGGTGACCACGCTGTGATCGGGGCGCGAGAGAACAAAACCGTCCATGGTGCTTTCGACACTAGTCGGCCACGGATCAGGAATGCGCGAAGGTCACTTCCCCGGAGGGACGATCAACACCGGCCGATGACTGTGACGCAGAACATGATCCGCGACGCTGCTCTGCAGTAGCGACCGCAAACCCGTGGTGCCACGGGTGCCGGTCACGATGATGTCGACGTCCAATTCGTCTGCGGTTTCGCAGATTGCAGACCAGATCGCGGATCGGCACTCGGCGCTTCTACCTTCGACGGTCAGGCCTGCGGCCTCGGCCAGTGCGACGCCCTCGGCGAGGGTGACTTTGGCGTCGGTGTACGCGATGTCCTCGACGTCGTCGTCGGGAACCCACTCCGGTTGCATCACCCCGGACAAGCCGGACATGCGAGCGGCCTGGCGAACCATGGGCTCCCAGGCAGTGACGAGAACAGCACGATTGGCGGAGAGGAAACGCCCCGCATAGTCGACTGCACGCTTGGCGTTGTCGGAACCGTCGTACGCGATGAGCATCAGACCTTGTGGCATCACGACCTCCTCGTCAGCGGGGGAATCGGTTCTCTTCCAGGCTACCGTCCCGATGTGCCCGTGAGGGAGTGTATGGGTACCGGGTCCGTTACGGTCGAGGTATGCGGATCAAGTTTCTGAAGGCTGCAACGACCATTGCATTGTGCGGAGGGTTGGTTGCGGGATGCTCGGGCGAAAACGGGACCGCCGATCCGGTTTCGAGCGCCCCGACCAGCACCACCTCCGAGATCACGTCGACGCCTGCGGCATCGAGCTCCGCACCCGTCGCCGCGTCGTGCGGTAGTGACCTTCTAGCCTCGCTGTCCTTGCGTCAGAAACTTGCCCAGCTGCTCAACGTCGGCGTCACCGGGACCGACGACGCGTTGTCGATAGTGCAGAACGAGGAGATCGGCGGCATATTCGTCGGAAGTTGGACCGATCAGTCGATGCTCACCAATCGCGAAGTGCCGCAGGTTGCTTCGGCGTCGAAGTTGCCGTTGATGGTGACGATCGACGAAGAAGGTGGACGGGTTTCGCGCGTCGCGGACATCCTCGGGCCCGATCCGTCGGCCAGGGAAACGGCGCAGACCATGACAGTGGAACAGACGTACCAGATGGCACTCGAGCGTGGACGCGGTTTGAAGGATCTCGGGATCACCGTCAACTACGCACCCGACGTCGACGTCAGCAGCCAACCCGACGACTCCGTGATCGGGGACCGCTCGTACTCCGACGACCCCCAGACCGTGGTTGCCTACGCCGGTGCGTACGCGCAGGGCATGCGCGATGCCGGAATCTTCCCGGTGATCAAGCACTTTCCCGGGCATGGCAGCGCGTCGGGTGACTCGCACCGGGGTGAGGTGACAACGCCGCCGCTACAGGATCTGATCGCGTCGGACCTGATTCCCTTCCGTGAGCTGTCGGGAACCGGAGTCGGCGTCATGATGGGTCACCTCGAGGTTCCCGGTCTGACCGAGCCCGGTATCCCTGCCAGCATCAGCCCCGCAGCCGTTGCGTTGCTTCGCGACGGAGTGGGTTACGGCGCAGCGCCGTTCACCGGCCCGGTGTTCACCGACGACCTCAGCGGCATGCAGGCGATCACCGACCGATACGATATTGCCGACGCGGTTCAGGCTGCGCTGGTGGCTGGAGTCGATCAGGCATTGTGGCTGACCACCGACGACGTTCCGCGGGTTCTCGATCATCTCGAGCAGGCCGTCGCGTCGGGTGAGCTTCCGCAGACGCGGGTCGATCAGGCTGTGGTCACAGTTGCCGCTGCCAAAGGTGCCGTGACCTGCTGAGTCGAAGTCAGGATTCGACGCGCAATCTTACCGTAGAGTAAGATCGACATTTACCCTGTGGTTGGAGGAAGCATGGCCGGCGGTACCAAGCGACTGCCACGCGCAGTGCGTGAGCAGCAGATGCTCGACGCGGCTGTGGACGTGTTCTCCGACAGGGGATTTCACGAAACTTCGATGGACACCATCGCGGCCAAGGCCGAGATCTCGAAGCCGATGCTGTATCTGTACTACGGCTCGAAGGAAGAGTTGTTTGCCGCGTGCATCCATCGCGAAGGGCTCCGCTTCCTCGAAGCACTCGCCCCGGCCGGCGCGCCGAACCTGACTCCGCGTGAACAATTGCGCGCCGCTCTTGAGGGTTTCCTCGGGTTCGTGGGCGCAAACCGCAAGTCGTGGATGGTGCTCTACCGTCAGGCCGTCGGGCAGCAGGCTTTTGCGGGCACCGTGCAGTCCAGTCGCGATCGGTTGATCGAGTTGACCGCGCATCTGCTCGAGTCCAGCACCAAGGATCCTGATGCCGCGCACGATTACGGGATCATTGCCATCGCGCTCGTCGGCGCCGGTGAGGCGGTAGCGGACCGGGTCGCGGGTGGGGAAATCGAAGTGGATGCTGCAGCGGATCTACTCGAATCCCTCGCGTGGCGCGGTCTGTCGGGCAAGAAGAAGTCCGAATAGCCACCCAGTCACATCGCGTGAACGTATCGCTCCCCTTGTTGAACAGGGGGAGCGATACGTTCACACTGTCGGGGCGGGGTCGGAAACGCACCAGCCCAACCCAGTTCAGTCCTAGGTCAGCGCAGCGTCGCAGTGACGTGCGGGTAACCCTTCTTCGGGTGGCGCAGTGACAGATCCCAGCCGTCGTCGGTGCGATCAGCGTAGGCATTCAGCGTCGCCGGTAGCAGAATCGGCTTCCCGAAACGCACGCTGTAGGTGACCTTGTCCGCGACGGACCCCTCGACGGTCCGCAGAACTGCCGCGGCACTCCACATTCCGTGAGCAATGGTCTTCGGGAAACCGAAAGCCTTCGCGCCCAGAGACGAGACGTGAATCGGATTACGGTCGCCGGAGACAGCGGCGTACTTGCTGATCGTGGTCTGGTCGACGCGGATGGTGCTCATCGGCATCGGCGGGACCTCGTCGGCCTTGGGCTCCGGACCGGGCTGGCCGGACAGGGAGGTCTTCTGCTGGTTCAGGAAGCTCGAGGTCTGTCGCCAGACCAGTTCCCGTCCCACCCGAATTTCGGTGATCACGTCGATCAGCAGGCCCTTGCGGTGCTCACGCAGGTTCTCGGCATGCACCGAGAGGTCAAGCGGTTCGCTGACGGAGATGGGCCGCAGTGATTCGATGACGTTCTCGGCGTGAACGGAGCCGACGGCGGCGAAGGGGAAGTCCTTCGACACCATCAGCTTCATCACGGTCGGGAAGGCCAAGGTGAAGGGGTACGTGATCGGCAGAGTGTCGCCGAACCGCAGTCCGGTCACGCGGCAGTACGCCGCCAGATTGTCGGTGTCGACCTTCAGTCCGGTGAGGGTGAAGGTCTGCTGTGGCACCGAGCGCGAGTTGGACTTGTTCCACGGCAACAATCCCAGTACCGCGCGGGAGTAGATGTCGAGGGTCTTCGGCTGCTCGGTGAGCGCGACGGTCTTTGTTGCCATCATGCGCCCAGGAGGCTCTGGCCGCAGACGCGAACGACCTGTCCCGTAACGGCATTGGAGGCCGGGCTGGCGAAGTATGCGACGGTCTCGGCGACGTCGACGGTCTCGCCGCCCTGCAGGAGCGAGCTCATGCGGCGGCCGGCTTCGCGGGTGGCGAAGGGGATGGCTGCGGTCATGGCGGTCTCGATGAAGCCCGGTGCGACGGCGTTGATGGTGATGTTCTTCTTCGCCAGGACGGGAGCTTCGGCGTGTACGAGACCGATGACGCCGGCCTTGGAGGTGCCGTAGTTGGTCTGGCCGCGGTTGCCCGCGATGCCGGCGATGGAGGAGACGTCGACGACGCGGCCGCCTTCCTTGAGGGCGCCCTTCTCGACGAGGTGCTCGGTGATCTTCTGCGGTGCAAGAAGATTGACGTTCATGACCATGTTCCAACGGCCCTCGTCCATGTTGGCGAGGGTCTTGTCGCGGGTGATGCCGGCGTTGTGGACGATGATGTCCGCTCCGCCGTGACGCTCGAGGAGGTGAGCTGCGAGGACCTCGGCTGCGTCGGCTGCCGTGACGTCGAGGGCGAGGGACGTGCCGCCGACCTTGTTCGCGGTCTCGGACAGCGCTTCGCCGGCGGCCGGGATGTCAGCGCAGACGACGTGCGCACCGTCGCGGGCCAGGACCTCGGCGATGGTGGCGCCGATACCGCGGGCTGCGCCGGTGACGACGGCAACCTTGCCTTCGAGCGGCTTGTCCCAGCTTGCGGGCGCGACGGAATCTTCAGCGCCGACGACGATGACCTGGCCGTCGACGAAGGCGGACTTTGCCGAAAGGAGAAAGCGCAGAGTCGATTCCACGCCGGAGAGTCCGGTGGATGCCTTGGGGGAGACGTAGACCAGCTGAGCGGTGGAGCCGCGCTTGATCTCCTTGCCGACGCTGCGGGTGAAGCCTTCCAGAGCGCGCTGCGCGACATGCTCGTCGACGCTCGACGTTTCTTCCGGCGTCGTGCCGAGAACGACGACGCGAGCCGACGGTGCGAGGTTGCGGATTACGGGCTGGAAGAACTCGAACAGCTGCTCGAGCTCGCTGACCTGAGTGATTCCGGTGGCGTCGAACACGAGTCCACCGAAGCTGCTGTCGTGTGCCTGAGCCGCCGGGTAGTCGGAGAGCAGTACGCGAAGTGGTTCTGCGAGTCGACCCTTGCCGCCGATGAGGACAGGTCCGGCGAGTGCGGGTTCCCCTGCTTTGTAGCGACGCAGGTTCTCGGGCCTGGGCAGGCCGGCCTTCGACGCGATGAATGCGCCGGGGGCGGACGAGAGGAACTGTGAATAGAGGTCGGGAGCTCCCTTGCTGGCTGCCACGGTCCTACCTTCTGTTGTGTTTCGGGTTGTCTCTCACCGGGCAATCGAAAGAATGCGGCGATAGACAAGTAACTTACTACTGAGTAAGAATAGTCTTCAACAGGTAATCGCACCATCCTTGGAGACGCAAGTGACAAGCAAAGCCCGTTCAAATGCAAAGCCCGCCGCACCGCGCACTGCACCGGCCGCAGCCGCTGCAAATTCTGCAGGTCAGCGCCGTCCGGTTGCGATCGTCGGCGGAAATCGCATTCCGTTCGCACGCTCGGACAAGGCGTACGCACAGGCGTCCAACCAGGACATGTTCACTGCGACGCTCGACGGTCTGGTGAGCCGATTCAATCTGCAGGGCGAGAAGCTCGGCATGGTCGTCGGTGGTGCGGTGCTCAAGCACAGCCGTGATTTCAATCTCATTCGCGAGTCCGTTCTCGGCAGCGCGCTGAGCCCGTACACGTCGGCGTACGACCTTCAGCAGGCGTGCGGCACGGGACTGCAGTCGATCATCGCCGTCGGCGACGCCATTTCGGCCGGCCGCATCGATTCGGGCATCGGCGGCGGCACGGACACCACGTCCGACGCTCCGATCGGCGTCAACGATCAGGCACGCGAGTTCCTGCTCTCCCTCAATCGCGCGAAGTCCACGGGCGACCGCATCAAGCTGCTCGGCAACGTCCGTGCGGGCATGCTCGGCCTGGAGATTCCGCGCAACGGCGAGCCTCGCACCGGCAAGTCGATGGGTGACCACGCTGCGATCACTGCCAAGGAATTCGGCATCAAGCGCGAGGACCAGGACGAACTTGCCGCTGCCAGCCACAAGAACATGGCAGCTGCCTACGACCGCGGCTTCTTCGACGACCTCGTCACCCCGTTCCTCGGCCTGACCCGCGACGACAACCTCCGTCCCGGTTCGACCGTCGAGAAGCTGTCGACGCTCAAGCCCGTCTTCGGTACCAAGCTCGGCGACGCGACGATGACGGCAGGCAACTCGACGCCGCTCACCGACGGTGCTTCTGCAGTGCTCCTCTCCACCGACGAGTGGGCAGCCGAGCGCAATCTTCCGGTTCTGGCGCACCTCGTCGATTCCGAAACCGCTGCCGTCGACTACGTCCACGGCAAAGACGGGTTGCTCATGGCTCCCACGTACGCGATCCCGCGTTTGCTGGCCCGCAACGGTCTGACCTTGCAGGACTTCGATTACTACGAGATCCACGAAGCCTTCGCTTCGGTGGTTCTGGCAACCCTGCAGGCCTTCGAGTCCGACGAGTACTGCAAGGAACGCCTCGGCCTCGACGGCGCATTGGGATCGATCGACCGAAGCAAGCTCAATGTCAACGGATCGTCCTTGGCTGCAGGTCACCCGTTCGCGGCGACCGGCGGACGTATTGTGGCTTCCCTCGCAAAGATGCTCGCGGAGAAGGGTTCGGGCCGCGGCCTGATCTCGATCTGTGCGGCCGGTGGCCAGGGTGTCACGGCGATCATCGAGCGGTAACCGCTCCACAATCTCCCCATGCGACTGAAAACTGCGCTCACCTGCAGTGATCGTCGCGAGGGGATGCGTAATCGGGGATCCGGCCACGAGGGGTGGCCGGATCCCCGAACTCTTTGCAAACTTTTTCGCGCAGGCGTGTAACGCTGCAGAATAGCTACCGATATTCATGACAGCCCCGTGTTGCTGCCTGACCCCCGACCTGGCAGCAGCGCGGGGCTCTCGTATGTCCGGATATCCTGTATTGAGTTGTCGGTGAGCGCCGCAGCGACGGTTGATGCAGCGAGGAGCCAACAGGTGAGTGACGAAGAGGGTCCGTCCGTCGAGAAGACGAACAGCGAGGACTCGTCCCTCCCGGAACAGGAACTCGAGTCGGTCGAGGAACCTCAGGCGGTCGAAGAGACCGAGTCGGTCGAGGAACCCCAGTCGGTCGAGGAACCCGAGGCCCCTGAGGACACTGAGGCCGTTGTCGAGGCTGAATCAGTAGAACCTGAACCAGCCGAAGCACCAAGGCCTGTCGACGAAGAAGCAAGCGATTCCACGGAAGCGACAGTCGACGAATCGGCAAACGAGGTCACCACCGTCATCCCTGTCGTCCCAGCGGAGGACGCACCGCCGACGGAAGTAGTCGACTCGGCTCCGGCGACAGAAGCCATCGACGAGCAGACAGAGCAGTTCGAGCCCCCGGCAGTGGTGGTTCCCCCGAAGCCGCCGCGTCCCGAGTTCGTGCAGCAGTACGACACCCAGCAACTCGAACCCATCCAGCAGCAGTACGAGCCTGTTGTCCGAGAACCAGAGGTAGTTGCACCCCCGGCGCCGCAACAACCGGTGGCGCCCGCTTCGCAGTCTTCCCGCAAGTGGGTCAAACCGGCGATAGCAGTCGGCGCCATCTTTGCCGTCGCAGCGATTGCCTACGGAGTGGACATCTTCACCTCGTTCGGGAAGACACCACGCGGCACTCAGGTCGCCGGGGTGGACATCGGTGATCTCACGCCCGCCGACGCGGAAGCCACGCTGCGCGCCCAACTCGGCCCGAGGCTCGTCGAACCGGTAGCGGTACATGCAGGCGGCGTCGACTCCGAGATCGTTCCCGCGTCTGCGGGTGTGGACGTCGACTGGTCGGCGACGCTGTCGGGCGTGAACGCTCAGCCCATCAACCCGATCACCCGCATCACGTCGTTCTTCGGCTCCCGCGAGGTGCCCGTGGTGTCGGCAATCGACCAGGGTGCGTTGGATGCGTCGATGGCGCAGCTCGCGGCGAACAGCGATCGTGCGCCCGTCGAAGGTGCAGTCGTGTTCGAGAACGGGAAGGCGACTGGTGTTTCGCCCGCTGCCGGTCAGGCGCTCGAAACGCAGCAGGCGGGTTCGACCTTCGCCGCTGAATGGTCCGATGGTGGCGTCGTCGATCTTCCGGTCGACGAGGTTCCGGTGACGGTCACTCAGGCCGGTGTCGATCGTGCGCTGCAGGAGATCGCTATTCCAGCTGTCTCGGGTGACGTAGTGGTCAACGGCCGTGACGGCAAGGTCGCGACACTCGGCGTCGATCAGATCGGCGAGGTTCTGACCTTCACACCCGACGGCTCGGGTAGGCTGACTCCGCAGTACAACACGGATGCTGCGATCAAGATTCTGACTCCGCAGTTGGCGTCGACGGAAGTACAACCCAAGGACGCGTCGTTCACCTTCGCCGGTGGCAAACCGTCGGTTGTGCCCGGTGTCGTCGGTGATCTGATCAACTGGCCGGACACGGTCAAGGAACTTCCGGTTCTGTTGGGCAGCACGGCTTCTCGGGCAACGCCCGCCGTGTACGGACCGGTCCCGCCGGCGTTGACCACCGAAGCCGCGGAGGCCCTCGGCATCAACGAGGTGATCGGCGAATTCACTACCGGTGGTTTCGAATACGCGTCTGGTGTGAACATCGGCCTGGCCGCGTCGGAGATCGACGGGGCCGTGATCAAGCCCGGTGACACGTTCTCGCTCAACGAGTACACGGGCCCGCGCGGTGCGGCGCAGGGATACATCGAGTCGGGGATCATCAACAACGGTCGCCCGGACAAGGCTGTCGGCGGCGGTATCAGCCAGCTCGCGACGACGCTCTACAACGCGACGTATTTCGCAGGTATGGAGGACGTCGCGCACACCGAGCACAGTTACTACATCTCGCGGTACCCCGAGGCTCGTGAGGCGACCATCTTCGATGGTGCGATCGACCTGCAGTTCCGTAATCCGGCGAAGACCGGCGTGATGATCGAGACGATTGCGACGTCGTCGAACATCACCGTTCGGATCTGGGGAACCAAAACTGTCGATGTCACGTCGACGACCGGCCCGCGGACGTCGCCGACGTCGCCGAACACCGTGACCTTGCCGGAGGGGCCTGGCTGTGTGGCTTCGAGCGGTGCGCCCGGGTTCACGGTCAGCGACACTCGCGTGATCACCGACCACGCGAGTGGCGCCGAGATTTCCTCGAACACCCGAACCGTCAAGTACGACCCGGTGCCGATCGTGAAGTGCGAGTAGGGAACTACTTGCCGACGAGTGGGCCGAGGGTGCGGCCCGCGAGGTCGACGATGCCTGGCTCTTCGCCGTTGGTGATCAGGTTGATCACGACGCCGTCGATGCCGTGGTCGAGGATGCGCGTCTGAACCTGCTCGGCGACGTCGTCCGGGCTGCCGACGAAATGGCGTTCGGTGGCCTTGGCGACCACGTCTTCCGGCGCCGTGGTGATGTCGAGGCCACGCTCCGCGAGAAACGTTCGCTGATGGGCGCGAGCCTTGTCGCCGTCCTCGTCGATCATCATGAACGTGAGGAAGCTGGTCTCGAGGGTTGCGGGATCGCGACCGGCTTCGTCGCAGCGTGCCGCAAGTGCTTCCATCTTGCGCGGCAGTTCCGACGGGTCGCAGATGATGTTGAGGTGATCCGCGAAGCGAGCGGCGAGGCCGAACGTCTTTTTCTCACCGCCACCGCCCAGCAGGATCGGCAGGTCGTCGCGGACGCGAGGCTCGTTGATGGCGTCCTTGACGTGGTACCACTTGCCGTCGAAGGTGGGGCGATCACCGCGGAGCATCGGCGCGATGATCTGCAGTGCTTCGTCGAGTTTCTGGAAGCGCTCGGTGAACGTTCCGAACTCGTATCCGAACGAATTGTGTTCGAGTTCGAACCAACCGGCGCCGATGCCCAGGATGGCCCGACCGCCGCTCACCACGTCGAGGGTGGTGACGGTCTTGGCGAGCATGGGCGGATTGCGGTAGGTGTTTCCCGTGACCAGTGCAGACAACTGGATGGTCTCGGTGGCCGTCGCCAGCGCGGAGAGCGCCGAGTAGGCCTCGAGCATCGGGGCGTCCGGCGCTCCGATTCCGGGGAGTTGGTAGAAGTGATCCATCACGAATGCAGTGTCGAAGCCTGCGGCTTCGGCTTCGCGGGCCTGCGCTATGACGGTGGGGAAGAGGTCCTTGACCGGACCGCCGTAGCTGAAGTTGGGCATCTGGTATCCGAGGCGAGTGCTCACCGTTTCGACGTTACTCGCGATCGGTTGACCTGGCACGATTTTACCAACTCTATGGATTCCGTTGTGCTGGGCAGACTTCCGGAAGTCAGAGAAGTTCTTCGGCCGCGTCGCGTCGCTTGGCGCGCTGCTGGTGAAGCTTTACGCCTAGTGCGGCTGCCGTGGCGCCGAGGAGTGCGCCGACTCCAGCGCCGGCCCAAGTCGCGATTCCGTCGCCCGGATGAGCTACGAGTTGGGCGACGACGCCGATCAATGCGATCAGATAGACGGACCCAGCCACGAGAGATCGGGGTTGGAGACCCTTCATGCTTGCGTAGACGTCGACGTCATGGGCCTGCGCGTAGCGGAGCACCACCATCGAACAGACAAACCATCCGATGACCAGACCCAATGAAATCCATGCGCCGGTGCGTCCGGCAACCCACGGCAGAATTGCCGCTGCGATCAACGTGATCCAGTAGGCGAATTGGAACCCCACGGCCGAGGCTTCGTTCCAGACGTCGCGCTGACGCTCGTCCTTGTAGAAGTCGTCGTCCAGATCTCCGACGAACCGCATTGCCTTCATCATGGTGCTCATGCCGTCTCCTCTGGAATTTCTGTGGTGAGTTCCGATTCGGGTAAGGGGAAGAGCGCTTCGACGGTGGTCCCCAGCGCCAGGGCCAGACGAAGTGCCAGGTACACACTCGGTGCATAGTCACCGCGTTCGACGGAGACGATGCTCTGTCTGCTCACCTGACCTGCCGTGGCCAGTTGCGCCTGGGTGAGGCCGGCGAGGCGTCGGTGCTCCCGCACGTTGTTGTCGCCGGCCTTTCCAGTCATGCAAAAAGTAAAGAATACTTGTCACTAGATGTCAAGTTTGCTTGTCATATGAGAGGCTGAAGAGCATGCGTGAACGATTTCTCGAGATCGCCCTGGCCAATCCGGTGGTCGCAACGATCGTGGATCGTGCGCCGAAGCTGGGATTGCCGGAGTGGTACCTGACGGCGGGTGGGCTCTTCCAAACCGTCTGGAATCACATCGACGGCCGTGATCTCGGCGCCGGAATCAAGGACTACGACCTGTTCTACTTCGACGCCGGCGATCTGAGCTACGACGCGGAGGACCGTGTGATTCGTTCGGCGGCAGAACTGTTCGCCGATGTGGATGCCGATGTCGAAGTACGCAACGAAGCCCGCGTGCACCTGTGGTACGAGCAGCATTTCGGGATTCCCGGCGTTCCGTTCACCAGTTGCCGCGACGCTGTCGACCACTTCGCTTCCACAACTTGCTGTTTCGGGATCACCAAGGGATCGGATGGGACCTTGGACGTGTATGCCCCGCATGGATACGACGATCTTTTCGACATGATCGTCCGCCCCAACCCGGTGCTGGCGCCGAGAGAGGTTTACGAGGCCAAGGCAGCACGGTGGCGCAGGGAATGGCCTGCGCTGACCGTGGAGCCTTGGCCGGAGACCCTGACCTAGACTTCGATCGGCGGATGCAGCCTGTCCATGGTCCATTGCCGATTTCGGCGTGCAGCAAGTGAACTGGCGCCGAGTGAGGCGACGAGAAGGCCGCCGAGGACGGCGATCGAGACCCACAGTCTCGAGTCGATACCGCCGACGGTGAGTTGTCGTAGCCCGTTCACCGCGTAGGTCATCGGGTCGAAGGGGTGGATGATCTGGAACGGTTTCGCGGTGGTTTCGACGGGATAGATGCCGCCGGCCGAAACCAGTTGCAGCATCAGGAACGCCAGGGTGATGACGCGTCCGACGGAGACTCCGAAGATGGCGTTGAATGCCTGGATCAACGCCATGTACGTGGCAGTGATGAGCATCAGGAATCCGACGGTGCCGAGGGCGTGTGTGGGGTGCAGGCCGACGGCGAAGTGCACGACCAGGTACATCACGATCACCTGGCAGATGCCGATGAGCAATGCCGGCCAGTACGAGGCGAGGACCACTCGCAGCGCGCCGAGTCCGTTTGCGATGGGCCGGTTCTGGAGCGGCTTGAGCAGCATCCAGGTGATGATGCCGCCCACGAACAGCGCGAGGGGCAGGAAGAACGGTGCAAAACCGGTACCGAACGTGCTTGCCCGGTTCTCGTACGTCTCCTGTAGTTCGACCGGGCTGGAGAGGGTTTGAGCGGTTGCGGTTCGCTGCTGATCGCTCCAACTGGGGACCTGACCGGCGCCCTCGGTGAGTTTGGTCGCGAGTTCGGCAGACCCGGCACGGAGTTGCTCGGTGCCGTCTGCGAGTTTGGCTGCACCATCGGAGAGTTGAACGCTTCCGTCGGTGAGTTGAACCAGTCCACTGCTGAGGGTTTGAGCGCCGTCGTTGACTTGTTGACCGCCGTCACGCAGCTGTACCAGGCCGTTGCGGAGTTCACCACCGCCGTTGGCCGCGGCGCTGAGCCCGGCTCGGAAGGTGCTCGACGGATCGTCGAGTTGGTAGGCGAGTTGTTGTGCACCGCTCTTGAGTTCGCCCAGTTGGCCCATGGTCGCTTCACCGAAACCCTGAGTGCGCAGCATGTCCTGGGCAGGCGCGAGGGCATTGGCGATCTGTTGGCTGACGGGATCCGGGTTCAGTCGAAGGCTGGCCACTGCCTGCCCGACCAGCTGTGCGACGTCTGCTTGTGTGTTCCCGAGGACACTCAGTTGGTCGACGACCTGGGTGACGCCACCACTGAGTTGGCTTGCGCCGTCGCCAAGTTGGACGGCTCCGAGATCGAGCTGCCCCAGACCGTCGGTCAGTGCGAGGACGCCGTCCGTGGCGGTGTTGATACCGGTCGAGAGTTGCGCTGTACCGCCGGCAAGAGTGGCTGCACCGTCACGTGCGGTAACCATGTTGTCGGCCAGAGTTTTCGAGCCCGACGCCAATTCGCCGGCTCCGGCGTTGGCAGTGTTCACTCCGGCCGAGAGCTGGAGCGCTCCGTCGGCGGCCTGCTTCAAACCAGCACCCGCATCGGTCAATCCGACCAGAACTGTTTCGACGGACTGCGCGCCGATCTTGTCGCTGACCTGACTGAGGACCTGCTGGGCGGCGTTTTGGCCGATGATGGTGCCGAGGTAGTTGTTGACGTCGTTGAAGGTGAACTGCAACTGAGCTTTGTGGGGGTCCTTGGTCGTCGGGGAGGCGACGGCCTCGCTGAAATTCTCAGGCAATGTGAGAGAGAAGTAGTACGTGCCGTCCGAGACTCCCTGAGCGGCTTCCTGCTGCGAGACCAGGTGGAGATCGAGCTCACCGGAATCGAGCAGCGCTTGGCTTACCTCGTCGCCCGCGTTGAGCTCCTGACCCTGCACCATCGCGCCGCGGTCGGTGTTGACCAGCGCGACGGGGACCTTGTTGACCTCACCGAACGGATTCCAGAACGCCCACAGGTACATCGCGCCGTACAGCAGTGGCATCAAGATGATGGTGACGAGTGCGATCCTGGGCATCGCGCCGCGGGAGAACCGCTTGAGTTCGGTTCCGAGAGACATTCCAGCGAGCATCGCGGTTACCTCGCCCCTTCTTGGTCGGGATTGGTGACTTCTTGGAGCAGGGTGACGGCATCGATGGGTGATCCGTCTGGCAGCGGGTTGACGGTCGACGCGATGATGGTCTGGTAGCTCCCCATCTCGACGAGTCGCTCGACGAGGTACGCACGTTCGGAGTCGCGCCGCACTTGTTCGAGATCGTCGACGACAAGCAGGGCCGGCTTTTTCGTGTTCGCGACGGCGATACGCAGCAGGATCGCCTCGAGTTCCCCGAGATCGCTGACGTACCGGCCGAGCGCAGGTAACGGATGATCGCCGAAGACGGGAGCGCACACCGCTTCGAGTTCGCGGTCTCCGGCGCGTCCGATGAGCTTGTACCAGGGCGCATCCCAGCGAATTTGTTCGGTGATCAGATCGCGGACGGTGACGGATTCGGCAAGCTCGTCGATGTCCTCGAACCCGGCGACCCCGGCGATCTCGAAGATCTCGCGGGGACGCGTTCGACCGAAGACGGACAGTGAGCCGGAACTGGCTTTCATTCGTCCGCTGAGTGTCAGAAGTAAGGACGTACGTCCTGAACCGGCCGAGCCTTCGAGGATGGTCACACCGCCCGCACGAATCTCGAGATTGACGGGTCCGAACACCGGCCCCCATGGGCCGTCGAGCGCCAAGTCCGTGGCGGTCAATGCCAGGTCGGGGGCGTAATCGGGTTGTGCGTGCTCTGGTGCGACCACGATGATCACCTGTCTGTTGATCTACTCGGCCTGCGAAAGAACCGAGTGCTGGTTCAGTGGACGTTCGTGCTCACCCAATCACATCGGTAGCGGGCGAGCGGTCCCATGAATGGGATGTGTCGGACACGTTCGACAACTTGAAGACCGAACGGTATGTATTCTGTTGGAAACGGAACGGGGGAGTCGAGGTGCCGGTTCGTAGGCGCGGTATGTGCGCGGTGCTGGTCATGGCCACCCTGTCGGTTGTCTCCTGTGCCGGTGAGCGCGAGTCGCCCCCGTTCGTGTCGAGCGAGAGGCTTTTCGAGTTCACCGGTCGCAATGTCGGACCCGTGACCGTTCCGCCCTTGCCTTCCGATCGGCACGAGTCCGAAGCAGCGCCGTACGGAGCCATCACCCTGTCCGGTGGGTGGAGCGGCGCAGCCAATGTCTCGCTCCCCGGATCCGTCACGTGTTTCGAGCACAACTGGGCGGATTCGCTGCCCGCCGGTCACCGCCAGTGGGCCTACGAGGTGCACACCAGTTCCTTTTACGAGTACGACGGCGGCGGCGAGTATCCGGGACGTGATTTCCAGTTGCAGGTCTACGTGAACGAAAAACCGGAACCAGGTCAGCACGGGTCGGCGATCATGAAGTTCTCGGATCAGAGCGGACAGTTCGTGTCCTTCGGGGGCGGTGACGACAAGTCCATCGAAATCGTCAGTTCTCCGGACCGCAGGCGCGTGGCGCTTTCCCTGGTGGGAAGGGCGGCACGGCCCGGCGAACAACCGACGACGTCCGTACTGTCCGCACAGATCAGTTGCCCGACCGTCGAGCGCAGATGACCTCGGATTCCATGGACTGCTGAGCATGAAAATGCCGGCCCCGAAACGTTCTCGGGACCGGCACTTTTCATGAATCAGGAACGAATCAGAATGCTGCTTCGTCGATCTCCATGATGTCGTTCTCGGTGTTCGCGATGATCTCGCGTGAAGCGGTGAGCTCGGGCAGGACGTTCTTGGCGAAGAAGGAAGCGATGGCGACCTTGCCCTCGTAGAAGCCCTTGTCCTTGTCGGAAGCGCCGTTGTCGAGTGCTGCGAGAGCGATCTCGGACTGGCGGAGCAGCTGCCAGCCGATGAGCAGGTCGCCGACGGACATCAGGAAGCGGACGGAGCCGAGGCCGACCTTGTACAGCTCGGTGGGCTGCTCCTGAGCTCCCATGAGGAAGCCGGTGAGCGTGGCGGCCATGGCCTGGACGTCTTCGAGTGCGGTGGCGAGCAGTGCGCGCTCCGCCTTCAGACGACCGTTGCCGGCTTCGCTGTCGATGAAGGTCTTGATCTGTCCGGCAACGTGAGCGAGCGCGACGCCGCGGTCACGAGCGATCTTGCGGAAGAAGAAGTCCTGAGCCTGGATGGCCGTCGTGCCTTCGTACAGCGAGTCGATCTTGGAGTCGCGGATGTACTGCTCGATCGGGTAGTCCTGCAGGAAGCCGGAGCCACCGAGGGTCTGCAGGCTGTCCGTCAGGTACTGGTACGCACGCTCGGAGCCGACGCCCTTGACGATCGGGAGCAGCAGGTCGTTGACGCGGAACGCGGTGTCCTTGTCTGCGCCCGAGACGAGCTGGGCGACAACCTCGTCCTGGTGAGCTGCGGTGTAGAGGTACACCGCGCGCAGGCCTTCGGCGTATGCCTTCTGCATTGCCAGGCTACGACGCACGTCGGGGTGGTGCGTGATGGTCACGCGCGGTGCTGCCTTGTTGGTCATCTGGGTCAGGTCTGCGCCCTGCACGCGCTGCTTGGCGTAATCGAGAGCGTTGAGGTAACCGGTGGAGAGGGTGGCGATTGCCTTGGTGCCGACCATCATTCGAGCGTGCTCGATGACGTCGAACATCTGGGCGATGCCGTTGTGGACCTCGCCGACCAGCCAGCCCTGTGCGGGGATGCCGTGGCCGCCGAAGGTGACCTCACACGTGGCGGAGACCTTCAGGCCCATCTTGTGCTCGACGTTGGTGACGAAGACACCGTTACGCTCGCCGAACTCTTCGGTCTCGAAGTTGAAGTGCGTCTTCGGGACGAAGAACAGGCTCAGGCCCTTGGTGCCCGGTCCGGCGCCTTCGGGGCGAGCGAGAACGAGGTGGAAGATGTTCTCGAACAGGTCGTCCGAGTCGGCCGAGGTGATGAAGCGCTTGACGCCCTCGATGTGCCAGGAGCCGTCGTCCTGCTTGATCGCCTTGGTGCGTCCGGCACCGACGTCGGAGCCGGCGTCGGGCTCGGTGAGGACCATCGTGGCGCCCCATCCTCGTTCGACGATGGTGGCGGCCCACTTCTTCTGCTCTTCGGTGCCGTTGTTGAACAGCACGTCCGCGAAGGCGGGTCCGGCCTGGTACATGTGCGCTGCAGGCTGTGCGCCCAGGATCAGCTCACCGATGGCCCACACGACGGAGCGGGGAACCGGCACACCGCCGACCTCTTCGCTCAATCCCATGCGGTACCACTCGGCATCCCACAGAGCCTTGAACGACTTCTTGAAGGATTCCGGAAGTGCAACGGTGTGCGTCTCGGGATCGAAGACAGGGGGGTTGCGGTCCGCATCGGCGAAAGATTCGCCAAGCGGTCCCTCGGCCAGGCGTGCGACCTCTGCCAGCATGTTGCGGACAGTGTCGGCATCCAGGTCGCCCCAAGCGCCTTCGCTCAGTGGCTTCTCCAGTCCGAGAACCTCGAAGAGGTTGAACTCCAGGTCCCGAACGTTGCTCTTGTAATGGCCCATGTCTTCTGCTTCTCCCAGTGAGGTGGTGCGGTCCAGCACTCCTAGTACCGCCCGAAGTTTATTACTCGTCGGTAACTTAATACATGTTACTAGCCGTTCTTTGCATTGCCAACACCGGATTTGCGTCCGATGACAAGCGCGTCGACCGCGATTCCCGTTTCGGTGTGCCTGTGGGGATTTCCGGCGATCTCGAACTCGAGCTTTCCGCGGAACTCCTGCATCAATTCTTCTGGTGTGTAAAGGATTTCGGGATCTTGCGGCCCGCCGACGCCGTAGTCGATGTTGCTTCGGTCGTGACCCAAAATCATGAGGATTCCGTCAGGTTTCAGAGAATTTATGGCACGGTTCACAACCAGGGTGCGTTGTGGTGCGGGCAGATGAAGGTAAAGAAGCAGGGCCAAGTCGTATCCCTGCCCGTTCCTCGAGGCGTAATCCGCGACGGTGACGTCGCCGCATCGGTAGTCGAGCCGGTCGAGAACCGATCGGGGCGAGCGGGCCGCGATCGTGCGGGCTTTCTCGATCGCGACGGCCGAGTAGTCGATCCCGGTGACCTCCCAACCGCGGGTCGCGAGCCACAACGCGTTACGGCCCTCGCCGCACGCCAGGTCCAGTGCCTGGCCGTGGGGGAGGGCCGTCGCGTATTCCACCAGCAGTTCGTTGGGAGGAGCGCCCCAGACGAGCTCGGTTTCTTCGTACTTCTTGTCCCAGGCCGCCGCATCCATAGATGACGACGGTAGTGCCACTCAGTGGTTACGCACTCCGTCCATCGGGTTCTTGCGTAGAGCGGCGCGCGTCGGGATCGCGATGGAGACAAATCCCAGAACAGCGGTCACCGCGACGATGGAACCGTAGATCGCCGGTGAAATCGCCGGGATCGGCTGCCCGGACACCGCTACGGCAATGCCCATCAGAGGCGGCAGGGCGATCAGTGATCCGACCACGATGGCGATTCCCACCACCATCAACGACTCGATGCGCATCATTGCTCGGACCTGCCTCGTCCGCGAGCCCACCAGTTGAAGGAGCGCGAACTCGCGGGAACGCTCGGCAGTGGCGGCGACCAGGGTGTTCACGACTGCGACTGCGAGATAGCCGAGCAGGACGAGGACGGCGAGGATGCTGACCCACGACTGCATACGACGCTGATCTTCGCCCGCGGCCCCGAACTGGTCCTGGTTCATCGCGGCGATCGAGGGGAACGAGCGCAACGACTGCTGGACTTCGGCCGACCGTCCGGGTTCGGCAGCAACCAGAACGGTGTCGATCAGAGCGTCGGTGGAGTGCTGACGCAAAGTCTCGATCGGCATGGTCACGTCCCCGAATCCGAGGCCGCGACCATATTTTGCGACGACCATGGGATGTACCAGTGTTCCGTCACCCAGATAGAGGTCGACGCGCTGGCCTACCTTGGCTCCGAGGGTGAAGGCGCCGTCTTCGCTCACGGCAACGGTATCGCCGGTCAGAGCGCTGAGGTCGCCCTCGGTCACCGCGAGATCGAGGGTCGCGTCGGCGCTGGCGGCGTCGATGCCCTGGGCCGCGATCGCGCTGTCGGCTGAGCCGCCTTCCTCACCGCTGGGTACCGGGAGGACTTGACTGCGGACCACCGGGTTTGCCGCACTCACTCCGGGCACCGATGCGATCGACTCGAGGAGCGAGGGAGCGATACCGGCTGGTGCGCCGACGATCAGGTCGGCGGTGACGCCCTTGATCGACTGGTTGGTCGCCTCGGCGGCGACGGTGCTCTGGCTGAAGAACTGCACCGAGCCGAGCGCGATTGCGAGAGCCAACGGAACAACCGCCGACGAGAGCCGTCTCGAATTGGATTCGGCGTTGGCGGCAGCGAGAACTTTGGACGCCGACCCACTGCGGCGCAGCGGACCGCCGATCACCTTGATGATGCCGCGCACCAACAAGGGGCCGAGCAGCGCGACCGAGAAGATCAACAACAGTGCGCTCGAACCGGCTCCAGCGGCCGCCACGCTGCCGGGCAGGAAAGCAGGGAGGACGCAGGCGCTGAGGCCGGCGGCGCCGAAGATCAGCCCGGTGACGATGCGTCCGCGGCTCAGTTTCGCCGGGCCGCTTTCGGATTCGCGAAGCGCTTCGACGGGGTCGAGCTTCGCCGGTCGTCGTGCCGCGATCGCCGCTGCCGCGCGGGCAGTGAGTACGCAGATCAGGAAAGCTGCGATCGCCGGAAGCGGGCTGTAGGCCAGCGCGAAATCGGTGGGCATGACCCCGGCGTCGGCGAACTGTGCGCCCAGCACTCGGGCGAGCAGGTATCCGGGCACCGCGCCGAGAGCTGCCGCCGCAGCAGCAACGAGCAGCACTTCACGTCCGATCATGACGTGCACTTGCCGCGTGGTGGCCCCGATTGCCCGCAACAGAGCGAACTCTCGGCGCCTGGCGTTGATCGAGAGCGACAGCGTGCTGGAAACGACGAACATACTGACCATCAACGCGAGACCGGCAAACGACGCGCAGAGCACGATCAACTGCGTCCGCGCAGCACCGGCGTCGAGGAATTCGATGCCTCCGCGTGCAGTGCCGGTCGAGACCTCCGCACCGGTTCCGGCGAGTGCATCGCGGGCGAGAGCGGCAGCATCCACGCCTTCGGGAGCGATCAATCCGACTGCGGTGACAGCGTTCTGGTGCGGCCACAACCGTTCGGCCTCTGCGTCGTCGAGGAAGACGAGTGCCGGACGGTCGGGTGACGGCACCGAAGCCGAATCAGCTGTGCCGACGACGGTGTACTCGTCCGTTACCGCGCCGTGAGCCAGCGTGATTCGCTCGCCGAGCGCGGCGCCCGTGGTCGAGACCACCTCGTCGCGGCTCTGCGGAGCGCGCCCCTCGGTGAGCGAGTACGGCGCCAATTGTGCTGTGTTCCAAGGATGTGCATCGAGTACGACGCCCTCGGCCGTGCTGACCGGGACGGAGATGTCGGGAACCACCGTGACATCGAGTGTGTCGAGCTTGCGGACCGTATCGTCGTCGAGGAGAACTCGCTCGGCAAAAGGCTGATCGGCGTCTTCCTTGACCTCGAGCGCCTGTGGTGCACTCACGACGGCGTCGGCACCGGCGTAGAGATGTGGTGAGACACCGCCCCGCACTCCCGATTCCAGCAGCACACCCAGACCGCAGGTGAGGAGCGCTGCACAGAATACGGAGACGAACACGGCGACGAAACCGGAGCGATGCGCTTTCAGGTGCGCAAAGGTGTGCGCTTTCATCATCACCAGTCCCCGAGGTGCGTCATGCGCTCGGCGATCTGCTGCGGGGTCGGGCGGTCGATGTGCCCGACAAGTTTCCCGTCGGCGAGGAACAGCACACGATCGGCGTACGACGCGGCCACCGGGTCGTGCGTGACCATGACGATGGTCTGATCGAACTCGGCGGCTGTCCGGCGCAACAACTCCAGAACCTGCTTGGCGCTACGGGAGTCGAGGGCGCCGGTCGGTTCGTCGGCAAAGAGTGCGTCGGGGTGAGTGACGAGGGCGCGCGCGATTGCGACGCGTTGCTGCTGACCGCCGGACAGTTCGGAGGGTTTGCGCTTTCGGTGTGATCCGAGTCCGACGGATTCCAGGACGAAGGTCAGGTACTGCTTGTCGGCTCGTCGCCCGGCGAGGAGTAGGGGGAGCGTGACGTTCTGCTCGACGTCGAGAGCGCCGAGCAGGTTGTAGGCCTGGAAGACGAAACCGATGTGATCGCGACGGAAGATGCTGCGGGCCTTCGGCTTCAGTTGTGAAATTTCGGTGTCGCCCAGCCACACCGATCCGCTGCTCGGTCGGTCGAGGCCCGCGGCGCAGTGCAGGAAAGTGCTCTTACCTGATCCGGACGGGCCCATCACTGCGGTGAAGGTGCTGCGCGGCAGAGTGAGGCTGACGTTGTCGAGGGCGGTCACGGCGCCGCGGCCGTTGCCGTAGACCTTGCTGACCCCTTCTAGTCGCACGGCAGATGTTCGAGCTCCCGTGGCACCAGGGGCCGGCGAGGCGAGGACCGAGTGTCGATTCTTCATGGGAAGAACGCTATGGAGATTCGGCATTCGTCGACATCCAGCAGAGTCCCGAATCAATGGTGTAGCCAGCTGTAGTGGATCGTGCGGTGTGGTGCGGCATGCTGGGGCAGTGAAGAAGAGAACCAGGGCTGCGGTGTACGTGCTCGTCGAGGGTGCGGCAGCTGTTGTTTCCCTGTTCTTGCTGATGGTCGGTCTCATTCTGTTGTCGCTCTCGATTCTGATCGTCGGCTGGTTGCTGTTGCCGTCGTACGTGCGAGTGCTCCGGTGGTGGGCCGGCCTGGCTCGCAAACGCACCGCTGCGTACACCGGACGCCCTGTTCTGCAGCGATACCCACCGATGCCCAGCAATCCGACATTCGGGGACTGGAGCCGGTTCCTCACCGATCAGTCGACGAGGCGCGACGCGGCCTGGTTGTCGATTCATGGTCTGGGTGCTTTCGTCGCGGCGATGCTGACCATTGCTCTGCCACTCGGTGCGCTCAATGCGATTGCCGTCCCGCTGTACTGGCAGCAGATGCCCGCGGGCGAACCCGTCAACAACCCGTACCCCGTGACGTCGTGGCTGGGCGCTGCCGGAATGCCGTTGATCGGCATCCTGTACTTCCTGATCGCGTGGTGGTTGATCCCCGCGATGGCGAAATGGATCAGCTGGTCGACCACGACTTTGCTTGCGCCGGATACGCGTTCGGACCTCTCGAAGCGCGTCACCGCCCTGACGGCCAGCCGCGCTGCGGCGCTCGACGCGCATTCGGCCGAACTCAAGCGCATCGAGCGGGATCTGCACGACGGAGCGCAGAACCGTCTGGTCGCGGTGGTGATGATGTTGGGGATGGCCGAGCGGTCGTTGCAGAACAATCCGGACCAGGCTCTGCCACAACTGCATCGGGCCCAGGATGCGGCCACCGAGGCGTTGAGCGAACTCCGGACGTTGGTGCACGACATCTACCCGCCGATCCTCGACGAGTTGGGTCTGGAGGGCGCGATCTCGGCGCTCGCCGGGCGCTCCGCCGTGCCCTGCGTACTCGAGATCGACGAGCTCCGCCGTGCCCCGGCTGCCGTCGAGGCTGCTGCGTACTTCGTCGTCGCCGAGGCCTTGACCAACGTCGCAAAACACAGCGGAGCCCGCAGGGTCACCGTCACGGCACGGACGGAGACGTCGGACGACTCGTCGGGTGAGACGATGCTCATCGACGTGATCGACGACGGTCACGGCGGCGCGAACGAACGCCCGGGCGGCGGCGTGGCGGGTATTCGACGCCGGGTCGAGGCTTTCGAAGGAACCGCAGTATTGGAGAGCCCGGAGGGTGGACCGACAACGATGAGGGTGGAACTACCGTGCGGATTCTGATTGCCGAGGACGACGCTCTCCTGCGAGAGGGGCTGGCCCTGCTGCTCCGTGGAGAGGGCTTCGAGGTGTCTGCCGTCTCCGACGCCGCACAGTTCCTCACGGTGTTCGAGGAGACAACCCCCGACGCCGCGGTGCTCGACGTCCGGATGCCTCCTACTTTCACCAACGAGGGACTTCGAGCGGCGATCGAGGTGCGCAAGCTTCGCCCGGGCTTTCCCGTCCTGGTCCTTTCCGCTTACGTCGAGGATCGCTACGCCGGTGAATTGTTGGCAGGAGGCGCCGGCGGGGTCGGGTACCTGCTCAAGGAACGAGTCGGGAAGGTAGCCGAGTTCGTCGACGCATTGAACCGGGTCGTCGACGGTGGAACCGTGATGGATCCCGAGGTCGTATCCCAACTGATGAGCCGTCGACGCGCCGACGATCCGATCAGATCGCTGACTCCACGCGAGTCCGAAGTTCTCGGACTGATGGCGGAGGGGTTGGGAAATCAGGAAATCGCCAGGAAACTGGTCGTCAGCGACACCGCTGTGAGCAAGCACATAGGAAATATCTTCGCAAAACTCGGCCTGTCGGCTTCCGAAAGCGGGCATCGTCGTGTTTTGGCAGTTCTAGCTCATTTGCGCGCCTGATCATGGATCTGGACTACATACCTGACCGAAGCGTAATGTGAGCCAGCCTCATGTTGTTGCCGTGATCGAACGGTGACCTGAGAGGCAGGGGCTTATGTCCTGTACGTAACGTGTGATGTCGAATGCGCGTCATCACCAGAAACCAACGAGGAGATCGATCAATGGGTAAGCCGATTGCCAGTGTGGCCGGAGGTCGGCAGTCCGTCCTTCTCGGGCTCGGCGTTCACCGCCCGGAGCGAGTCGTGACCAACGACGAGATCTGCGAGCTGATCGATTCCACCGACGAGTGGATCCAGACGCGATCGGGTATCAAGTCGCGCCGGTTCTCCGGCGAAGGTGAAGGCATCCTCGCGATGTCGATCAGCGCGGCCCGTAAAGCACTGGACGTCAGCGGCATTGCTCCCGAGCAGATCGGTGCCGTGATCATCGCGACGTCGACGTGGGACCTGCAGACTCCCCAGGCTGCGTCCATCGTCGCCCACGAGCTCGGCATCAAGGGTCCGGCTGCTTTCGACGTCGCGGCAGGCTGCGCCGGTTTCTGTACCGCTCTTGCAGTGGCCAGCGACCTCGTTCGCGGTGGCACGGTTGATCACGTACTCGTCGTCGGCGTCGAGTTGATGAGCGAGGCCACCGAGCCCACCGATCGCAGCGTGCGCTTCATCTTCGGTGACGGCGCAGGCGCAGTTGTCGTCGGCCCGAGCGACACCGTCGGAATCGGCCCGGTCGAGTGGGGTTCGGACGGCAGCCAGTCCGACGCCATCGTTCAGGAGCCCAGCTGGCTCGACTACACCAAGAACCCGACCGGACCTCGTCCGTGGATCAAGATGGCCGGTACCGCGGTGTTCCGCTGGGCTGCCTTCGAGATGGGCAAGGTCGCCACTCGCACCCTGGAGAAGTCGGGGCTGGGTATCGAGGACATCGACGCTTTTGTGCCGCACCAGGCAAACCAGCGCATCAACGAGGTCATCGCTCGCAGCATGAAGCTGCCCGAGGGCTTCCCCGTCTCCAACGACATCGCCGAGACGGGCAACACGTCCGCGGCCTCGATCCCGCTCGCCATGGAGCAGATGCTGCGCGACGGCCAGTGCAAGCCGGGCGACAAGGCATTGCTTCTCGCCTTCGGTGCGGGTCTGTCCTTCGCCGGTCAGGTTGTCGTCATGCCGCCGTTGGCTGGAGCGGAATCCGCCTGATTGTTCCTTACGGAAGGGCGCCTCGAACCCACGGTTCGGGGCGCCCTTCCGTTTCCGTCCGGATCGTCGAACGTCTGCGATGTGGCACTCTGGCGAGATGGTCGAGAACGTGGGGGAGTCCGAACGGGAGTCCGAACGTAATGGTGTGACGGGCGGCAGCTTGGCGAAGATGGGCGGGCAAGTGGCGCTCGCCAGCACGGTCAGTCGGATCACCGGCTTCGTCCGCACCCTTGCCCTTGCCGCGGTCCTGGGCATCGCCCTGGTCAGTGATGCGTACAACGCGGCCAACAGCTTCCCGAACATGGTCTATCAGCTCCTCCTCGGCGGGATTCTCGCCAGCGTCCTGCTTCCGTATCTGACGCGGCAACGGAGCCGTGGGCGGACGCTCGAACGAGAGCAGACGCAGCGCGTTCTCACCGTCGGAGCGCTGGCTCTTGCGCTCGTGACGGTAGTGGCCGTGGTGTGCGCGCCGCCTCTGGTCTCGGCCGTGATCGATGATCCGGCTCAACGAGAGCTGACGACGCTCTTCGCGTACTTGCTTCTTCCGGAGATCTTCTTCTACGGCGTCACGGCGATGATGACGGCTGTGCTCAGCGTTCGATCGGTATTCGGCGCGCCGGCCTGGGCACCGGTGATCAACAACGTCGTCCTTCTGGTGACGGTCGCGGTCTTCCTGTGTATCCCGGGACCGGTGGCTCTGACTCCCGAGTCGATGACCACCGCGCAGGTTCTGGTGATCGGTATCGGCACTCTGCTCGGGATCGTGGCGCAAACCGCCGTCGTTGCGCGAGCGCTGCACCGCAACGGGTTTCGGTGGCGCCTTCGCGTGCGGGTCGTACCGCACACCTGGCGCCCGGTGCGCGTCGGGGCGCCGTTGCTCGGCTGGGTACTTGTGTACGTCGTTGCCGGCCAGATCGGTGTGTGGGTGACGATGAAGGTCACTCTCTCCCGTCACGTCTACTCGATGTACACGCACGCGGATCTGCTGTTTCAAGTGGCGTACGGCATTCTCGGTGTGTCGTTGTTGACGGTGCTGATGCCGCGGATCGCCAGGTCGGTTGCTGCGGGTGACGACGTCGGCGTCGTATCCGATCTCGGCCGGGGCGCCCGGTATTCTGTGGTGGCGCTGATCCCGGTGACTGTGGCGCTCATGGTGTTCGGTCCCTCGTTGACCACCTTGATCTTCTTCGGCCGGGTCGACGGCAGCAGTGCCCGGTTGATCGGGACGGCCGTTGCGGTCAGTGCATTCGGGCTGGTGCCCTTTGCGATGGTCATGCTTCAGCTGCGAGTGTTCTACGCCGACAACAACACCCGAACTCCCGCGGTGATCGCCCTGGTGATGGTGGTCGCCAAGACTGCGCTCGTCCTTCTTGCGTCACTGTCGGCGAGTGACGAAAGGCTGGTCCTGGCCGTCTGTGCCGCCGGCTCGTTCTCCTACGTGTGTGGAGCGGTACTCGGCCACATCCTTCTTCGAAAGCGATACGGGCTGTTGGGATTCCGTCGCGTGCAGGCCACCGTCGGAAGGATTTCGGCGGCGGCAATTCTGGCAGGTGGTTGTGCGCTCGCTTTGGTGGTGGCGGTTCAGAACCGAGTTCCCGAGCCCAGGCTTGCTGCTGTTATTTCATTGTCGGCGGGTGCGGCCGTCGGTGCCGTCGTCCTGTTGGGTGCATGCAAGGTCGTCGGTGTTCCCGAGATTCGCCGGGCGCGAACCCTACTGCTGTCCTGAGGACAAGAGCGGTACCAGCAGTTCGTCCGGAGTGAGGGCGCCGTGCTGTCCACGGAGGCCGGACAGTCCCGATTCGACAGATCGACGTACGACGGCCACGTCCCCGGACGCAATGGCGATGACGTCACCGATCCGGCCGTGATACTCGGAATGCACTG
The DNA here is from genome assembly GCF_030056935.1 of Rhodococcus sp. IEGM 1302. Classification (NCBI taxonomy): domain Bacteria; kingdom Bacillati; phylum Actinomycetota; class Actinomycetes; order Mycobacteriales; family Nocardiaceae; genus Rhodococcus; species Rhodococcus sp. IEGM 1302. The sequence continues at coordinate 308,192 of NZ_JASHKY010000004.1, forward strand.
CAGGCCCGAACAATCCTGCGACTATGCCCTCGGACCTCGTCCCGATCCACATGCGGTCACCCAGTTCGGCGCGCCAGCGGTCCGCAACATCTTGTGCAGCGCCTTCTCGGGTGTGGATGTGACGACATCTAGGTTCACCGGCAAGAGCGAGTACATCTTTGGACAGAATCGGAGTGTTGTCGAAGTCGATCTTGTTCTCGTCCGACACGTCGACCATTCCGTGGTCTGCCGTCACCAGCAATCTCACGTCCGGACCGAGAGCCGCGGCGAGTTGCTCGACCAGTCGATCGACCAGCATCAGTTGGAAGATCCACGGCTCGGACTCGGGTCCGTAGACGTGGCCGAGTGCATCGATCTCGCTGATGTAGCAGTACGTGAACGTGCGGTCGGCAGATTTCGACGCCGCCACGGTGCGAGCGAGGAGGTCTCCGTATGCCTGGATTCCGGCGAACTGGGCACCGCGCATCCCGGCACGGGTGAGGCCGCTGCCGTCGAACTTCGACGGTACGACGGTTGTAACGGTGATGCCGGCTGCGGCGGCGCGATCGAACGTCGTGGCCTGCGGCTGCAGGGTTTCCGGGACGATGGAGTCGGTCTGAGATTCCTTCTTGCCCGCGCTGTGCCAACCCAGCCAGTTGAACACCGAATCGGCTTCTTCGACGTAGGACTGGTAGCCGGTGATGCCGTGCGCTCCCGAAGGCAGACCGGTCCCCAGTGAGACGATGCTGGTGGCCGTCGTCGTGGGGAAGCCTGCCCGTATGGGCGTTCCGACGAGTGAATTCAGGAATGGTGCGTGTTCGGCGTTGCGGGCGAGCAAGTTCGCGCCCATCCCGTCTACCAGCAGAATTACGGTCTTCTTGCTGGGCTGTAGATCGAGACGGTTCGCTTCGCCGCTCACTCCGAGAGAAGCGAGTACCGACGGCGCAAGCGTCGACAGAGTCGGCTGCGAGTACACATCGAGGAGAGGGGCGGGGGCGGGCATCCCATGAGATTAGGCGTTGGACGCAGAAAACTGCATACCTTCTGGGCGAGTGTTCAAATCTGTGCGGTCAAATCCGGACTTTCCAGATGATCAGCGCGCAGAGACCGCGGACCGGTGCGGCCTCCGCGCGGAGATTCATTCCATGATCGTGGAGATCTGGAACTTGGCACCTAGTGGATCGGCCACCGACGCGAGACGACCGAAGGGCGTGTCCTCGGGATCGCGCAAGACGCTGCCGCCGAATTCGACGACCTTGGCGACGGCCGCATCGGTGTCGTCCGCCCCGAAGTACACCTGCCAGAACGACGGCGCCTCTGCCGGGAGGAACGAGCTGGCATCCATCAAACCGGCGACGACGGTGTCGCCCTGCTTGGCCTGTGAGTACCGGAACTCGTCGCTGTCACCGATCGACTCGTAAGTCCAGCCGAACACGTCGGTGTAGAACGGCAGGACCACGGCGTAGTTCTTGGACAAGGTCTCGTGCCAGACCGGCGCTCCGGCCTCGCCGACCAAACCGAAGCCGTGGTGCTGATCTGCCTGCCAGATGCCGACGACGGCACCGGCCGGATCGCCCACGATCGCCATGCTGCCCTGAGGACCGACCTGCATCGACGGCATCATGATCGTTCCGCCCGAGGCTTGGGCCTTGGACGCCGACGCTGCCGCATCAGTCGAGGAGATGTAGGTGGTCCACACGTTGCCGTAGGGGTTTCCCTCCTGCTGGGGTCCGAGCCCGGCGATGGGCTGCCCGTCTTTGCTGAAGATCGCGTAGCCGCCGTACTGCGGGTCGTCGTTTGTGTCAGCCTGCCAGCCGAACACGTTGGTGTAGAAGGATTTGGCAACCTCGGTGTCGGAGCTGGTGAGGTCGATCCAACAGGGTGTTCCGTCGAGCGCTGTGCGTGCGGGCATCTGAAAACTCTCCTTAACCGAAACGGATACACAAGCAGGGGACGCGGAAATGCTTGGCCGAGGAAGGCCTGAATCTCACGCTACGCGCGTACCCCGACACATTCCCAGGGTTCGAGAGCTTTGGGGTATGTGTCCGTTTCGCGTTCCCCGGTGGGCCGGACCTGCCAACGTAGACGACCGCCGAATCGTTCTTGATACTCCGAAGTTGATGGGGCACTTGCTCGATCGGCAAGGGCGTTCCACCGGGGAGTGTTGGTACGTGTCAGCTCCTGATCAGCCCCGTGCGATCGAGCCACGCGAGCGCATGACGGGTGAACTCGTCCGGAATCTCCAATTGTGGGGTGTGGCCGGTGTCGCCGAGAATGATGGTGGTCCAGTGTGGATGTGCAGCAGCGGCTGCCCGTGCGGCCTCGACCGGGACAAGCCGATCGCGATCGCCGTGCATCAGGAGCGTCGGAGTCGTGATCTCTCGCAATGTCTTTCGATAGGAGGCAGGACGGGCGAGGGTCATCAGCAGTGACCGTGCTGCCTGAAGGAATTCGGCATCCTGGGTAGGTTCGTTGCGGCGAATCGCCGTCAAGGCAGCGCCCGCGTCGAGGACCGCGGGGTCGGCTCGCGTCGGATCGGCAAAACACAATCTGGTCATCTGAGCGGCCAACTGCCGGTCTGACATCTTTCGGCGTCCGAAGCCGAGAACCTGCTCACCGACGTACGGCATCGAGTAGAGCGCGAATTGGGCGGCGACGGTCAGATCGGGAAGTTGGACGGGCAGGGGGAGCGCCGGATCCACCAGCACCAGGCCGGCGACTGATTCGGGACTGGCATGGGTCGACATTGCCGAGACCATTCCGCCCATGGAATTGCCGAACAGGACGGCGGGCTCACCCACCACTGTGTCGAGAAAGCGATTCAGAAGTACTGCGTTGGCGTCGACGCCGGTGTGTCGCCCACGGGCAGAGGTGAGTCCGAATCCGGCGAGGTCAAGTGCGTACACGCGCGTGCGCGCCGCCAGCGCCGGTGCGACCCGCACCCAGTTCAGGTGCGAGCCGCCCAGACCGTGAACGAGCACGATGGGCGGCGCTCCGCTGGGACCGCCGAAGTCGATCCAGTGAACGTCACCGCCGAGATCGGTGATGTTGCTTGTCCCGCCCCACGGGTCTGTGAGGGTGCTTCCGTCGGTGAGTTGGGCCGAAACAGCGGATTCCATACCTGCCAGGATGCACCGAGGTGTCGTCGTAGTCACGCACGCGTTCCGGTTCGGGATCCGAATATGTGTCATCGATCACGGATTCTCAAGAAGCTCAGGAAACGGGCAAAACGGAATTTGACTGGTGTTCAGCACTTTTCGAGGCTGTCGCCGCTTTCCGACGGCCGTGGCGCGCGTCCGGCGGAGGTCGGTTCGGGCATACTGAAAACCATGTGGTGGATGGTCGGGCTCATTGTTCTGGCCGCGCTGGTTTTGGCATCCGTTCTGGTCGGTTTCGTTTTCCGCCGCCCGATCGCCGAAGCCAAGTCGGCGGTGCTTGCCTTCGACGACGCCAGCTCTCAGCCCCAGCGCGACTGACCACCGTCGAGCGGAATTGTTGCTCCAGTCAGATACGCGGCATCCGGGCCGACCAGGAAAGCCACCGCGGTTCCGATGTCCGTTTCGCAGTCGCCGATCCTCCGTAGCGGAATCCCGGCAACAAAGGCGGCAGCCTCTTCCGGGCGTGCATCTGCCCACCGCTGCAGCCCCGGCGACGACGCGTGGGGAGCAACCGCGTTGACCCGGATCCCGTCGACGCCCCATTCGCATGCTGCCGCGCGACTGAGGGCTCGGACGGATTCCTTCACGGCCGCGTAGCCGCCGTAGCCGGCAGCGTCCCAGCGGACGGCCACGGAGCTGACCATGTTGATGATTGCCCCGCCGCCGCGCTCCTTCATGAACGGGTAACAGGCTTGCATGGTTCGCAGAGTCGCGACGGGGCCGGACGTCAATCCGTCGGCAAGGCGCTCCGGAGTGAGGTCGAGGACGTTGCCGAGCGGGTTGAGGCTGGCGTTGTTGATCAGAATGTCGACGCCGCCGAACAGTTCCACCGTTCGCGCCACGGCTCCGGTGATGGAATCCGCGTCGGCGATATCCATGAGCACCGGTTCGGCACGGCCTCCGCGTTCGGCGATCTCGTTACATGTGACGACGAGTTTCGACTCAGTGCGGCCCGCGACCGCGACGGAAGCGCCCTCCTTGGCGAGCGCAAACGCAACTCCCTGGCCGACGCCTTGCCCTGCGCCAGTGATCAGGGCCACTTTTCCATCCAACTTGCCCACTGCTGTTCTCCTGCTCGTCATTCAACGGTTCCCGAAGCGTTGTCCGAATCGCGCATTGTTACTCGTGGGTTCCCGCTGGATGAGATGTGAGTTACGTCCCACTCAGCGGCACCGCTTCAAATTTCGGTCGTCTTACGTATATTGTGAGCGCCGTTACATACCGGGCGCGCGGACCGCGTACACATTCCATGATGAGGAGCTAGACATGGCATACACCAGCAGCATTGCAGCCAACGCAACCACCGGACCGCTCACGGACCTGGCCAAGGTTCTCGGCCCGATCGCCGGCATCGTTAGCGGCATCGCAGCCGTCGCCACGATTGCTGCACTCTTCGGTGGCAACAGCGCTTCCTGATCTGCTTCTGCAGTCAGATTTCCTCCGGCTCGCATTCTGAAGATATTGCCTTCGTGGATGCGAGCCGGAGGTTTATCTGCACCTGAATATCTGTGTCTTGCAGGAACATTCAATTCTGTGATACGTCCATTGCTGCCGGCACATCCACACCTTCTTCGTGGACCTGGGGCCCGAAGTTCGGCAGCGGAGTGAAGTCGAGTGCCGCCTCCGAACCGCGGTAATGGCGGAAGTAGAAGAGGGATCGGTCGGGCCGCACCAGGCTGTCCGGTTCGCTTGTCTTCCATCCCCAGTGGACGTCTGCTCGCAAAATCTCCGACAGCCTCAGTATGTTCTTGCAACCATGGCTCTGTAGCCCAAGGCATTTCAATTCCTCGACGTCTCGCAATTGCCCGTCGCGCGTCCACCTGGATTCGTAGACCAGAGCATCGAGAACGACGCGGTGCGAACCCGCTTGAGTAACGCCGGCAAGTAGAACCTCCCAGTCCAATCCTGGTGCGTGTTGGAGGTATTCGTCGGCGTCGATGAATGCTGCCCATGCGACGGTGTCGCGGTACCGGCTCACGTAATCGACGTACGCCTCTACCTGTCCGTGCACGATCCGACCGTCCGCGTCGCGCGGTTGCCAGTCGACGATCGTCACCGGAAGGTCGTGCAGTTCTTTGCGGAATGCGACCTGAACTTCACTGTCCGACATCGATCGGGTGAAGGCGCCGTAAGAGTTGCCTCTCTTGTCCTCGCTGCGGCCGTGCCAACGGTTTAGACTGAATGCGCTTGTCTTGCGGGTGGACCCGACGGAACCGGTGTTGTCGTAGAGAACAACCTCCCAGCCTTGCTCGATGTGGTGCAGGCACCAGTCCCTGATGAAGGGGAGATGTTCGCGGGGGAGCAGGACCGCAACCACGGCGCGGCGCCCGGCGTCAGAGCTGTTCGGATGATTCTTCGGATCCGTGATCACCCGACACACGATAGTGCTCTGCGTGGATGCGAGTTACTCAATGCTGCTCGTGGGAACGGTTGATCGTAGAACGTTGACACATTTGGCAATTTGTCTCATAGTCGAGTCATGACAACTTCTGTGTCACATTCGCCACGGTTTGTACCTTCCACCGGGGAGTCCTGGCGTTCGCCCTGGGCCATGTACGACGCATTGCGCGAGAACGACCCGGTGCACAACGTTGTGCCGGAAGCTGCGCCGCAGGACGACTACTGGGTGCTCACCCGTCACGAAGACGTCTACAACGCCGCTCGCGACTACGAGACGTATTCGTCGGCAAAGGGATTGACCACTGTCTACGGTGAACTCGAACAGATCGGGATGCAGGACAATCCGCCGTTCGTGATGCAGGATCCGCCAGTGCAGTCGGAGTTCCGGCGCATGGTGTCGAAGGGTTTCACTCCGCGTCAGGTATCGGCGGTCGAGCCGATGGTTCGCGAATTTGTCGTCGAACGTATCGAGGCGCTGAAAGCGCGTGGCAGCGGCGATATCGTCGTCGAGCTCTTCAAACCGTTGCCGTCTATGGTTGTCGCACACTATCTGGGTGTGCCGGAATCGGACCGTGACCAGTTCGACGGCTGGACCGAAGCCATTGTCGCTGCCAATTCGGCAGGTGGTGTGGCCGCGTCAGCGACGACGGCGCAGGCCGCCACCGGTGAGCTGATGATGTACTTCGCTTCGCTGATCGAACGCCGCAAGGTCGAACCGGATGACGACACGATTTCGCACCTACTCGCCGCTGGACTCGGTGAAGACGGCGACATGTCCGGCCTGCTGTCGATTCTGGGCTTCGCCTTCACCATGGTGGCCGGGGGAAACGACACCACGACAGGAATGCTGGGTGGTTCGGTGGCGATGCTGACCGAACGCCTCGACCAGCGTCAGATCCTGCTGGACGATCCCGCATTGATCACCGACGCGGTCGACGAGTTGCTTCGACTCACCTCGCCGGTCCAAGGACTGGCACGCACCACGACGCGAGATGTGGCCTTGGGTGGCAAAGTGATTCCGGCAGGACGTAAGGTTCTGCTGATGTACGGTGCGGCCAATCGTGATCCCGAGAAGTACGGACCCGACGCGGCGGAGTTGGACGTCTTGCGTCGACCGCAGAAGATCCTCACCTTCAGCCATGGCGCCCACCATTGTCTGGGCGCGTCGGCAGCTCGAATGCAGGCGCGAGTTGCTTTGGAAGAGTTGCTTTCCCGGATTCCCGACTTCCATGTCGACATCGACGCGATGCAATACGCGCCGGGCAACTACGTGCGCCGTCCGCTCTCGGCTCCGATGTCGGTGACTCGGCCATGAGCAACGACTGGCTCGGCGAGGGGCGCGCCTTGGCGGCAGCCGAGAAGATCCTCGACAGTGCGGCACAATTGTTCGTCGAGAAAGGCGTCAACGCGGTCGGTATGGCGGAGATAGCCTCTGCTGCAGGATGTTCCCGAGCCACCTTGTATCGGTACTTCGAGAATCGGCAGGCTCTTCACATTGCGTTCGTTCACCGCGAAGCTCGCAGGCTGGGAACTGCGATCGCGGAATCGGTAGCGACCATCGACGATCCGAGTGAGCGTCTGGAGACGGCCATACTCACCGCAGTCTCCGCGGTGCGTAGCACTCCGACGTTGGCTGCATGGTTCGCCCCGGGCGATGCGAGTCTTGCCGGTGAACTCGCCAATTCGTCCGACGTCATCAACGGACTTGGTGTCGCGATGTTCGGTGAACTCGGAGCAGGCACAGCGTCGCGGGCACGCTGGATCGTGCGGGTGATCCTCTCGCTGCTCATGGTGCCGGGGGCGGACGAGAACGACGAGCGGACGTTGGTGCGTGAGTTCGTCGTTGCGCTGTTGATTGCTGGACGGGCCACCTGATCATCCCTTCCGGGTGATGCGCGAGGGCTGCGTGGGAATCGAGGATGAACCGATATCCCGACACAGGTCACCGCGAGTTCCCGAGGAGCGTAAGAGAAGATGACTACACCGTCCGAACTCGACCCCAAGCCCGCCACCGAAGCGACTCGCCTGGCAAATGCCCAGGTTCTCCGTGACCTTCCTTTCGACGACACCTTCGACTTCGAACTGATTTCTCGAGGTCTCGTGGCACCGCTCATCGATGGCGGACTGGTCAAAGGTGACAAAGGGCAGTTCATCTTCTCGTACGACGCCTACGGGTTCGCCGACGGCGATGCACCGGATACCGTCAACCCGAGTCTGTGGCGCCAAGCCACTTTGATGGGAAAGGGCGGTGGACTGTTCAAGCTGGCTGATCGTCTGTACCAGGTGATCGGCCAGGACTTGTCCAACACGACGATCATCGAGGGCGACACCGGGTTGATCATCGGTGACACTCTGATGTCCGCGGAAACAGCCGCTCTCGCGCTGGAGTTGTACTACCAGCACCGCCCGAAGGTTCCGGTCAAGGCAATCATCTTCACGCACTCCCACGGCGATCACTTCGGCGGTGTCAAAGGATTTGTCACCGACGAAGAGATCGAGTCCGGTGCCGTAAAGGTCTACGCACCAGACAGTTTCACGGAGGAAGCGATTTCCGAGAACGTACTTGCCGGCACGGCGATGACACGTCGCGGAATGTACATGTACGGATCGTTCCTGCGTCCGGGGCCACAAGGGCAGGTATCCGGTGGTCTCGGCCTGTCCACTTCGCACGGCACTTCGACGTTCGCCGTGCCTACCGACGTCATCACCGAACCGGTGCGCGAAGAGGTCATCGACGGTGTGCGCGTGACGTTCATGCTCGCGCCGGGAACCGAAGCGCCGTCCGAAATGCTCTTCTATTTACCAGATTTCAAGGCGCTCGGGTCAGCTGAGGACGTCACGCACACGATGCACAATCTATACACGTTGCGCGGCGCCAAGACTCGCGACGCCAAAGCGTGGTCGCACTACGTGCGTCTGGCAATGGAACTGTTCCCCGACGTCGAAATCATCTTTGCGCAGCATCATTGGCCCACGTGGGGCAACGACAAGATCTTGAAGCTGATGTCGGATCAGGCAGATCTGTACAAGTATCTGCACGATCAGACGTTGCGCCTTGCCAACAAGGGACTGACACCGGTAGAGATTGCCGACCAGATCGAGGTACCCGACGCGATCGGAAAGCAGTGGTACAACCGTGGGTACTACGGCTCGCTCAGTCACAACGTCAAAGCGATCTACACCTTCTATCTCGGTTGGTTCGACGGCGTTCCCGCTCACCTCAATCCCCATCCGCCGGTGGAGAACGGCAAGCGCTACGTCGAAGCCGTCGGCGGACCGGACGCACTTTTGACCAAGGGCAAGCAGGCGTTCGACGACGGCGACTACCGCTGGGCGGCCGAGCTGGTGAACCATCTGGTGTTCGCCGATCCGAGCAATCAGAAAGCGCGAGAGTTGTTGGCGAACACGTACGAACAACTCGGCTACCAAGCCGAGAACGGTACGTGGCGCAACTTCTACCTGGTCGGAGCGATGGAATTGCGGCATCCGCTGGCGCCGATGCCGTCCAACAACCCCACTGGCCCGGCCGTGGTCGCAGTGATGCCGCTCGAGCAGATGCTGGACTTCTGGGCAGTTCGCCTCGACGGTCCCAAAGCAGCCGATGTAGACCTGTCGTTGCGATTCGTGTTGTCGGACACCGCGGACAACGTCCTGGTCACAGTGCGCAACGGCGTGCTGAACTACGACATGGACAAGGCAGATGCTTCGGCCGCCCTGACTCTGACCTTGACCCGTGCCGTGTTCAACGAGGTGTATCTGGGAACGACCTCGCTCACCGAATCCATCAAGGCCGGAACGGCAAAAGCTGTGGGAGATCAGTCCGAACTGGAGACGTTCATCTCGCTGCTGGAGGACTTCGATCTGTGGTTCGATATCGTCACGCCGTGACTGGTCGACTCCATGATGTGGCCCGGGCGGGGGATCATTCGAAACGAGAAGGATCTCCCGCGCCGACCCGCACGATTTCGGGAACACCGGACGAATAGTCGACGACTGTGGTGGGTTCGGTTCCGCAGTCACCCGAGTCGATGACGGCGTCGAGTTGGTGGTCGAGTTCTTCCTTGATCTGCCAGCCGTCCGTCATCGGCTCCTCGGCGCCGGGCAGGAGAAGGGTGCTGGAGAGGATGGGTTCACCCAACTCTTGCAAGAGTGCCCGCACTACCGGGTGGCTGGGGATACGCACTCCGACGGTCTTCTTCTTGGCGTGTGCCAGCCGACGCGGAACTTCCTTCGTGGCGGGAAGGATGAACGTGTACTGCCCAGGCGTAGCCGCTTTCACCGCGCGGAACGCCGAGTTGGTGACGTGGACGAAGTGCCCGAGCTGCGCGAAATCGGCACAGACCAGCGTGAAGTGATGGTCCGAACGCAGATGACGGATCTCGCGGATCCGATCGGTGCCCGAGTGATTGTCCATTCGGGCGCCCAGGGCGTAGCAGGAGTCGGTGGGGTAGGCGATGACCGCGTCGTTGCGCAGCATTTCGACGATCTGGCTGATCGCGCGCGGCTGCGGGTTTTCCGGGTGAACGTCGAAGTATCGGGCCATCAACTCAGCTTAGTTCAGCTTGCAGATCACGAATGCCGTTCACCGTTGAGACTGTGGTCGGCGAGCAAACCCGTCAGCTCTTCGGCGTAGGCGAGTTGCTTACGTAAGTGTGTGCAGCTTTCTTCCGCCCGGGTGTGGCAGTCGGTGACGAATTCGGTTGCAGCGGTGCGCGTTGACGCGTCCGAAGCTTCGTCGCCGAGCACTGCCAGAGAATCGAGAAGTTGTTTCATTTCTTCGAGACTGAATCCGAGCGGCTTCATTCGTCGGATTACCAGTAGCCGTTGGACATCGGCCTCGGTATAGAGGCGGAATCCTCCGGCGCTCCGCTCGGACGGAGTAACCAGACCGACCTCGTCGTAATGACGAATCGTCTTGATCGACAGTTCGGTGCGTTCGGCAACCTGTCCGATCTGCATGTTCGGCCCTTGGCCCGCATGTTCCGGCTCAGACATCACTCCCACTTTCCTCGCGCTGGGCCTCCATACTCTCAGTGACCGTCACCCAGGCGACCGGACAGGCGCAGGTGGCGCTCGGCCGATGCGTCGTCGAGCCCCACGATCTCGACATTCTTGCCTCTGGCCGCGTACTTGGTGGTGATGGCGTCCAGTGTCGCGACGGTCGACGCGTCCCAGACATGCGACTCGGACAGATCGATGACAATGTTCTTCGGGTCGCCGGCGTAGTCGAACTGGTAGATCAGATCGTTGCTGGATGCGAAGAACAGTTCGCCTCGAACCGCATAGACACGGGTGTCCTCGTCCGGATGCGCGACGTCGATCACTTCGGTGAGATGCGCGACGCGGCGGGCGAAGATGACCATCGCGGTGATCACTCCGACGATCACGCCGTAGGCAAGATTGTGGGTCGCGACGGTGACTACCACGGTGACCAACATGACCACGGTCTCGCCGATCGGCATGCGGCGCAGGGTCTTCGGATTGATGCTGTGCCAATCGAAAGTGCCGACCGAGACCATGATCATGACGGCCACCAATGCGGCCATGGGAATCAACGCCACCACATCGCCGAGGCCGACGACGAGTATCAGCAAGAACACGCCCGCCAGGAAAGTCGAGATTCGAGTGCGAGCGCCGGAGACCTTGACGTTGATCATGGTCTGGCCGATCATCGCGCACCCTCCCATGCCCCCGAAGAAGCCGGTGACGATGTTCGCGACGCCTTGGCCCCACCCTTCTCGGGTCTTGTTCGAGTGAGTATCCGTGACGTCGTCGACGAGCTTGGCCGTCATCAACGATTCGAGGAGTCCGACGAGCGCCATGGCCAATGCGTACGGCGCAATGATCGACAGTGTGTGCATGTCCAGGGGGACATCGGGGAACAGTAGCGTCGGTAGGCTCGACGGAAGCTCGCCCTCGTCGCCGACGTTGGGGACATCGAACGCGAAAACGACTGTGGCGGTTGTCAGTAGCACGATTGCCACCAGTGGAGCCGGGACGGCGTTCGTCAGTTTCGGCAGGAATACGAGTAGCAGAAGTGCGACTGCAAGGAGTGGGTAGACGAGCCACGGAACATCGATCAGGTGGGGGAGTTGGGCGATGAAGATCAAGATGGCGAGTGCGTTGACGAATCCCACCATGACGCTGCGCGGAATGAAGCGCATCAACCTTGCGACGCCCAGGAGGCTCAGCACGATCTGGAGAAGGCCGGCCAGAAGGACTGTCGCAATCAGGTAGTCGATTCCGTACTCGCGCGTCAGTGGAGCGACGACCAGTGCGACGGCGCCGGTAGCTGCGGAGATCATTGCGGGTCGTCCGCCGACGACGGCGATGGTCACTGCCATCGTGAACGACGCGAACAGTCCTACCCGCGGATCGACGCCGGCGATGATCGAGAACGAGATCGCCTCGGGAATCAGTGCCAACGCCACGACCAGTCCGGCCAAAACCTCCGTTTTGAGACGGTGAGGTGACCGGAGCGCGGCCCGAACCGAATTGTCGTTGGTGGATGAAGCGATGGTTACTGCCATGAGATTCCGTCCTGACGAGGTTCTCATACTCTACCCTCCTGTAAGGGTAGAGTATGAACGGAGTTCTCACTACGGCGCGGATTTCTGTCGAATTGTGTTTCCCCGCAATGGATCTCGAATCGCGAGATTGATCGAGAGGGGTAACGCTCGCGGTGGCGGTCAGATGTGACGACCAGTAACCCTTACCAAGTATTTACCTACTGTGTGGTTTTTGTTTATTGAAAAAGGGTCAACTCGGGCGCTGGCTCCGTTACAGTTCGGCGGCAAACGTCAATCAGGTTGTTCCGAGAGGACATCATGTCAAAACGCCTACTGAATGCTGCGCTCCTTACCGGCCTCCTTGCCGGTGGAACCGCTGTGGCCGTGATTCCGGCAACCGCGGCGCCCGTTGCAGAAACCACGTCGACAACGTTCCAGGTCACGTGCCGCGCAGTTCCGAGTGCGTTCTCCGGTCCTTCGTCAGACGGAAAGCCTGCCACGGTGCGGGTTTCGGCTCCGACGGTAGTCGCGCCAGGTCAGGTCTTCGACATCGACGTGGATCCGGGTAGCGTCCAGATCCCGAACGATGTGAGCGGCGCAAGCGTCAAGAAGATCTCGCGTCTGAAGATTGATCTGCCGATTCCGACCAACGCGGAGTTCGTTTCGGCGACGGTCACCGATCCGGGCAATGTTATTGCCGGGAAACCTGCTTCGGTGATTCGTGTCAACGAAGACGGCACTCCCGCAGCGGACGGTCCGATACTCCGGTTGTCCGGCGCAAACGAAGCGATCGGCAACAGCCCGTCATCGTCGTCGGGTGCGCACGGTGGGCTGGCGATCAATGCTCAGTCCGGAGTCGAGACCAACATCGTCTTTCCGAAGATCAGAATCACCGTAAAGGCCGGGCCGTCCGGCGCAGTCGAAACCAATGTCCGGACTTCGGGTGCTGCAGGTACTTTCGGCGGGCCCGAGTCATTTTTGACCTTCCTCCCTCAGGTCAGTCACTGGCTCGCGGGAACCATCTGGGCGCCCACATTCTGCTCGCCGCGCGACGCTGAGGCCGGCCCCCTCAATGCCGGTGCCGGCGCCCTGGCATCCACGAAGATCGACGGGGACCTGGGGCCCGTTGATCCTGAGCCAAGCGCGGACATCGTGACTAAGCTCGAAGGACCGGCTACCGCCGCGACCGGTACCAAGGTGTCTTTTGCTTCTCACGTCGATCCGGAAAACACAACGGGAACAGTACAGTTCATGGTCGACGGCAAACCCGTCGGTGACCCGCGGCCGGTGGTTCGCGGTATTGCGCGCCTGGATCTCACCTTCGGTAAGGCGGGTACCAAGTCCGTGACTGCAGTATTCACCGCTACCGGAGACGAGGCGAAGTACACGTCGGCGGCACACGTACTCACGGTGACCGGTGACACCACAGGTCCGGTCGATCCCGACCCGACCGATCCGGGCACTCCGGGCGGTCTCGGCAGCCTCGAGTCCGTTCTGCCGCAGCTGCCGACGGGTTCGCTCGGTGGCAAGTGATCACGGTCCTACCTCACTGAACTTTCAATGGCCGAGTTCTTCTGAAAGGCAACACATGAACCCCCGCACTCTGGCAGTTTGCGCTGTCGTACCAGCACTCGCGGCCGGACTCCTCGCTGTGTTCGCGCCGGTGGCAGCGGCTTCCGATACCGTGACGCGGACAGTTTCCTTCGAACACAAGTGCCGGGTCGACGGCGCCACCGATTGGGATTCGTCGTTCTCCGACAACATGGAGGTAACCGCGCCCACGTCCGTGCGTCCCGGCGAACAGTTCACAGTGAAATTGCATCCAGGCACCATGCGTAGTTCGGATTCGGACACCGGTCGTATCAAGTACGACATCGCACTACCGCAAGGGGCAACCCTGGTTTCGTACTCCCTCGTCGGTGATTCGTCGTCGAACTTGACCGGCGAGACTGCGGTGCTGCTCCGGGTGGGCGCAGACGGAAACGCGAACCCGGCGGGTGAGTACCTGCGAATTACCGGTACCGGCAACAAGACAGTCAACGACGGTCCGAGCGCCAGCGACAACAAGCCCAAGGAAGGGCTGCAAGTCAAGGCCAACACGGACTTTCGTTTGCCGGCAGTCGAATTGAAACTTGAAGCTCGGTTCGACGAGGGAAACGCGACGACGCACCTGCGCGCCGGGGCGACGAGCCCGAGTATCAAGATCAAAGACACGAGCATGAGTTTCGGTGAGTCCCGGTGGGTCAATGCCGCTGGGTATTGTGTTGCTTCGGGCGAGGGACGCAGCGCCCTCTCGACTACCGAGGTATTCACGACCAACCAGACCGAGACGACGGTCGCTGTCGCGCTGGAGGCACTGACGGGCGAAGACGTCAAGATTGCGGCGAGTATCGACCCGAACCCGGGTGAGGGAACGGTCGAGTTCTTCGACGGCGATACGAAGATCGGCAGCGCCACAGTCGATTCCAATGGCCATGCAGAACTGGTCTGGCCGTTCCGCGACCAGGGCGAGCATCGCATCACCGCAAAGTTCCTGGGTACCAAGAAGTTCAGTTCTTCGGAGTCTGCGGACAAGACCGTGACCGTCACCGTGCCTGGCGTCATCGTCGTCGAGCCGGTGGATCCGACGGAACCGGAAACTCCTGGTGGAACCGGAAGCCTCGGGGACATCTTCTCGAAGCTGCCGACGGGCTCACTCGGAGGCTGAGTCACCCAAACGGCAGGGGAGCGTCGACGTTTCGGCTCGAATGCGGGTGTGTGATCGAATACTGGAATGACAGGTTCGAATCATGCCGAGAGCCGCAACGCCGGCGTTCTCTGATCTTCTCAATGGGAGTCTCCGTCACGGAAATCGGGCCAGAACCACAAAAAGGTAGCTCACCAAAACTCGTGCCCTTTTACTACCGTTAGTTGAAGAACTGCGCGAACCGCGGGTTCTTACATCAACAAGCCTTCGAACTCGCCGCTGCGGTTCAGGTATGAACAAGGTAGGGAAAATGCGCAAGGTTAGTTTGCTCGCGTCCGCTGCAGCAGTAGCTGTCGGTGTGGCAATGATCGGGACGTCTGCGGCCTCAGCAGCGCCGGGAACGATTCCTGGTCACGGACTGTTCGACGTGCCGTGGGAGGTGTTGCCGGGAACCTACACGACGTCTGGGCCCATATCAGCTGACATGCCGTGCATATACGGCCGAGCAAAAGTCGACGGCGATGGTGAATTGAATGTACTCGAGTTCGAAAGCACCCTCGAACCGGCGACAGTCACGATTCTCTTGACGGATTCTCGCTTCACCACCGCATATTGCGCTGATTGGAAGCGAGTGTCGTCAGTCGGATCGTTGGATCTCGGATCACTTTTCGGGTCATAGACGTCTCCGCTCTGATTCCAGATGGGCCTCTGGCCGTGGCCACGGACCTCTGCTATTTCGGCTAACGCTCGCCTCGCGGATGTGCTCGTTCGTCTCGAGTTTCCGACCACTCGTCGCATGAGTCCATGACCAGGGACTTTAGCCCTCGGTAATTACCTACCAATCGGTATATTCTGCGAAGGTACGGACTTCGTGAACCGATGTGAGTTGGCTCCGGGGGACGTGCCGGCCTCGCAGGACCGCCCGCAAAGTCAGCCCGGTGAGGCCACCGGAGTTCGCGCATTTCGACAGATTGCCGCTGGGTCCGTCCGCTACGAGGGGAGCGGACGGACCAGACGGCACGAGAGAGTGCCATGCCTGAACGTGGTCAAAGCAGAGTGGACGCGGGGATCATTGCCGTCGTCGCAGTCATCACCGGTGTGTTCGTCGCACTGACCGGTCACGGTCTGGTTGCAGCGCTCGCCACCGTAGTGGGCCTCGCGCTCGGAATGGCGATTGTGCGGTATCTGATCAAGGGCCGCTGATCACCGCAAGAGTTCAGCAGGTCGCGAGAATGTCTGCGATGGTGTCGTGTTCGGCTTGGGTGACCCACAAACCGTATGCCGCTTTGACTTCCACTTGAGCAGTCACGTACTGGCAGCGGTAGGCCTTGTTGGGTGGCAGCCAGGTCGCCGCGTCGGAATCCGACTTCTTCTGGTTCGTGGGCCCGTCGACAGCGCGCAGGTTTCGAGGGTCGTTGGCCAGATTGGTTCGCGTCTGTGTATCGAGCTGTTGTGCGCCCTTCTGCCAGGCGTCCGAGAGTGCGACGACATGATCGATCTGGACTGCAGAAGACGTGTCCTGGCCGCGGGTGAACGCGATGGTCTTGTTCGTGTACGGGTCACGGAGCGTACCGGTTTGGACCGAGCAGCTTTTGGAGCCGTCCTTGAATGTCAGGTCGGTGAGGTCACGCCGCAGGATGTCGTTGCGAGTATCGCAGCCGTTGTGGCCGAATTCGACAATGACGTCGTCGGTCCAGGCGGTACCGAACAGCGCGCGGTCGTATCCGGTCTTGGGTGCGCGTCCCTTGACGGGGATCTGTGCCAGCAGTTCAATTGCGGCGGACGAAGGAGCCGAGGCTTCGGTCACGACCGTCGTGGTGACACCGGATCCGATTCCCGAACCGAGAGAAGATGTTTCGGGCGCGTCGGCGTTGGAATTGGCGCAACCTCCCAGCACGATCACGGCAGCAATGCCGATGGTGACGCCGGTGATGCCGCGCCTGTGATGTGCCGTGCGTGCCATGTGTGAGAGTCCATTTCTGCGAGAGATGAACTACAAGTATGTCATTCACGACAATTCGGGCCTAACCGGCACTGTCTGTCAGTCTGGTCGAAGGAACCATCGAGTCACCGGGACCGAGACGAGGACCCGCGGACCGTCACGAGTTTCGTCTGCGGCATCCCAGCCGTCGTACTTCTCGCCGAAAAGTCTCAGGAGGTCGACGAATTCGCCGACATCGTGATGAATTGTCGCGAGGCCCTGTGCGACCCACGGGTCGCCAGCGGATCCGTCGACTGCCAACGAGACCCGAGGATCATCCAGCAGGTTCCGAACCTTACGATTCTGCTCAGCGCTCGGTATCCAGAATGTGTTCTGATGCAGTAAGAACCAGACCGGAGTCGTGTGCGGCGAGCCGTCGCTTCGGAGGGTGGTCAACCACACGCAAGGAGCATCCGCGATAGTCACGGTCCCAGTATCGGCGCCGGCGCGAGGTTCACCAATCGAGTGTTCGGAACGAACAATGCCCGGCCCTCGCCGTTGGCGAGGACCGGGCATTGTCGGGAAGGAAGTGGAAGCGTCAGATCTCGATCTTGGGGGTCTGTTCGCCCAGCTTGTGGCGGGCCAGCGCCAGGTTCGCACGCGCACGGTCCAAAACGAGGTACACGAACAGCGTCGACAGTCCGGGCGTCTCGAGGACGCGAATGAGGTGGTACTGGTTGCTCAGGGTGATCAGGATGTCTTCCAGGGTGTCGGTAATCCCCAAGTTACTCATCGTGCGGAGCTTTGCTCGCACAACCTCGGAGTTGCCGGCGCCGGCGTACTCGAGGCTGAATGACGGGTTGCCGCTCATGCCGAGAACCATTCCGCTGTCGGCGTCGACGACGGCTGCACCGCTGGCACCGTCGATGCGCATCAATTCGCCGAGGATCTTGTCGATGTTGCTCATTGCTTCTCCTTGGTAGGGCCGAGTCGCGCGGGGCGACTCCAGGTGATGCTTCGGTGGTGAAGTCATCGGTACATTTCGAGGTGGAATTGTTGGTTGCGGCGTCGGGAGTGGGTCGGGCGGCAACTTTTCAGTTTGTGAGATTTGTGGGCTCGTTCCGTTCGGTGCAGATGGGCGGCCATTCGACGACTCGAATTCGTCGATGCGGTCTGCGGGTAGCCAGCCGTCTCCGGCGGGTGCGTTGAGTGGCCGTCTCGTATCCGTCTCGTAGTCCGGGGCCGGCGGCTGGAGTTGCGGATACACCGGTGCGGTCAGCGGTCGCTTGTACGGAATCGGCTGACCACCCGCGTCGGCGACGTTCGCGAACCAGGCGGCGTACCCGGGGTCGCTGCGATCGAGGTTTTGCCCGCGATCGTCGTCTTCCTCGCGGGAACCTCGTCGACGAAAAAGTCCCACTCGTTCCAGCCCCTTATAGACGAACTATTTCCGATCGGAGCGTTCCGGATGAACGCGGCAGACCGGACAATCCCACCGTAGTTATTTTGCAGTTAAGTCACCGTAGCATGGGTTCGCGAACGGGGCATACAGTCCAATCCCGCAGTCGGGAGGGCGAGGCGCTCGGATTCGGCCGGATGCTCGGGCAATTGGCGCTGACGGGCGATGCCGGTCCGTTCGAACGCCAGTGGCCCTCTGGCATCCTTGAGGGATGAAGAAAACGATCACCGGGTTCATCGGTGCCTGCTCGCTGGTGGCGCTGGTTGCCTGCGGTTCTGACGGAGACAAGCCGACCGAGGTCGGAACACTCACTTCCTCTGCTTCGGCGACCACCACGGCGACGTCGACGACGTCATCCGAGGCTCCGGCGACGTCGTCGGAAATACCTACCGAGACCCCTTCGGTCGACTCGAGTGCTCCGGCTGAGGTCCCGTCCGACCCGAATGTGAGTTCGGCACTGCCACGGACCTACGCGCAGGCGTGCTCCGACGTTCTCCGGTACCTCGACGCCTACCAGCCGGCCATCGACGAGTCCGGAGAGGAAATGGGCATGACGCGTGAATCATTGGCAAACGACATGCTGACCTCCATCCAGGCTTATCCCGAATGGTCGAGCCTGTCTGCCGACGAGCAGGCCGAGGTCACTCGCGGATTCGCCGCAGCGACCGCGGGAAGTTGCTGACGTACTTTCAGAACAACGATTCCTGAATCGCCACGCCAGGGGACTCGAACTCGCCGACGGTGATGGTTCGACCGACCAGTCCGGACACGTCCGCGACAAAGCGTGGCGATTCAGGATCGGGGTCGATCCGCAGCGAGGCGATCGAACCGGCAAGGCCCTCCAAATACAAGGAATGTTCGCCGGACTCGAAAGTGTGCGGGTACGCGATCAACGGTGCCGCATCGAAGACCATGTCAGCGCACGCCGGCGCCGTCCATTCTTCGGGAGCCTCCAGGATCTCGATTCCGTCGATGTCCGATCCGATGTCATTCAGCTCGTCTTTGATCGACGATACGAAGTGGTGCAACGACTTTCGTAGTTTCTCTCGATCCAAGGGCCCTGTCAACGCTTCGATTTTCCGAGACGTACGTATTGCCTGGCTCAAGTGGAAGTGCTCCGAAACTCGGGCTTCGAGGGCGCGAATGCTGTAACCGTCCGTCGACCGCGCTACGAACAATGCGCAGACTGCCCCTTGTTCGGCGACTCGCGGATGCTTGCGGAACTCGGACGCCGTCCCCACCTTCATCTGGCCGCCGGCGAATACGTCGACGTAGAGCCATTGTGGTTGTGCGAGGTAGGTACGCACATTCGGATGAATGTGCGCGCCGCTGACGTGTGCCTGATGAACCGTGGTGAACCCCTCACGATTTCGGCATCGGTCGCATTGGCGTCCTGCGGTGACCGTCGCCCCGCGGTCGCACGGCGAGTGTCCTGGACCTTCGGCGGTGAGATCTCGCCAGCCGAGGCAGCGGCGGCCCTTCGTCTCGTCGACGGAGAATCGCAGCACCGAGTCGTGAGTGAAGAAGGTCGTAGCGGAAGTGGTGTCGTCGACGCATCGGATCCGCGGTGCTGTCGGGTTCGACCAATCGATTCCGCGAACAAGCAGGGTCATGATGAAGTGTCGATTCCTTCTGTACTTCGCAGGTCGACACCTATGGTAGTCACTGCACATGCGGGTCAGTGCAGTGGTTGTGCCCCACGTTGTTCGAGCATCAGCGTCATCAGCCCGGATTCCTGACTCTGGGTGTTGATCATGTCGCGGGCGGACTGTTTCACCGGCCCGCTCTCGAGTAGGGCGTCGGCGGCCTGCGCCATGGCGATCCCGCCACGGTGGTGGCGTTCCATCAGTTGAAGGAAAAGGACCTCGGCGTCGAGCCCGCGAGCGCTGCTCAGTTTCTCGAGTTCTTCGGTCGTAGCCATACCAGGCATGGAGTCGGTCTCGGTGTCCAGCGTTGCCGGGTGATGACGAGAGTCGCCCGCGCCGCTCGGCGACGCCTCCATCCACGCCATCGGCGTTCTACTGTTCGGCGGGACACCGGCCAACCTCAGCCAACCGAGCATGACACCGATTTCCGTTCGTTGAACATCGTCGATCTGCTGGGCCAGTCTCGTCACCGCCGGGTCCACATCGGGACTCAGACGCGCGAGAATGAAGAGGGCCTGTTGATGGTGGGCCGCCATGTCGTGCACGAATCCGATTTCGGTTTCGCTCAGAACAGCTCTCTGCGTGTGGTTCTCGGGTGCGAACAGCGGACGTAGTGCTGCGCCGAGTACGAGCAGCATCAGTGCTGCAGCCACGAGTGCGACGGCTTTGACCGCTCGCGGCGCCGTCATGATCCCACGGTCGTCTTCTGGTCAGCCGGTGGTGTGTAGACACCGTTTTCGAGTTGCATGGCAACAAAGCCGTTGTCGGCGCACGTCGCCCACAACGTGGTCCCGCGCCATTCGGGCGGGGAGAAGCACCAATCGGTCGAGATGTCGCCGAGAGCGACCATGCCCGACCGCGAACTCAGTGCTTGGCCGGGGTCGAACTGGCCCTGCGCGATCGACTGCGCGATTGCCGGGGTGCTGAGAACGGGTACCCCGATGAGCGACGCGAGAGCGTGTGGCGAGTTGGCGAGTTCGAGATTGCCGCCGGTCCGAGCAGGTGGGTTGAAGTACGCAATTTCGTGGACGTCGAAGGGATCTCGAACATCGAAGACCCGAATCCCGCTCGAGATCCATCCACATGCCAGCGCCGTCGGGTCGACCGGGCGATCTGCCGAACAGTAGTGAGATTCGTACGCGAACAGCGATCCGCCGGCAGCAGACGCCAGCGCAGCGTCTTGATTCTCCGGCAGATTGATTTCGAGCTTCACTGAATTGACGACCGACGGTTCGTCGTCATCGGAGACGTCGATCAATTTGACTCCGCCGGAACCACCTTCGTCGACGGTGAACAGGTACGGCGAACCGTCGTAGGTGACCGGAATGCTGTGTTGGGTGGCCCACCCGTCGGTCCACGAGAGCTGGGACAGTTGGCGCACCCGAGGATTCGGGACGCGGCGCTGAACCTCACTGATGTCGAGGACATGTATTCCGCCGAGATTGTTCGACAAGTACATGCGATTTCCGTCGGGACTGATTCCGAAGCCGTGCGTCGACAACCCGATGAGGTCCTGCCAGACGACGCGTGGGTTGGCGGGATCGGTGAGATCGACGGCGCTCACCACGCCGGGAGCGGTGCCGGAAGACCAGTAGGTGTTCCCGTCCGGTGAAAATCCTCCCTCGTGATTGGTGATGGGCAGCAGCATCCCCAGATCGGTTCCTGGTCCGGGGTTGAGTAGTTTCGGGTGCGCGCAATCGGAGATGTCGTAGACCGACATCAGGCCGACGCCGGTCAAGAGCGGAACGCCCGTGCCCACCAGCAGCTTTCGCGCGGTGTTGACCTTGAGGCTCTCCCACGTTCCGGCCAGCATCGCGGGTTCGGTCAGCGTGGCGGTGAGAGCAGGATTGGCAGGATCCGATACGTCGAGAACTTGGACGCCCTGGGCGGGGCCCAGGAGGTTCCCGGGGAAGAAACTGCCGACGTACGAGCAGTGTTCGAAGTTGGTGGACGTGATCCCGCCGCCGCGACCCGAGTAGCCGCCGATCTGAGACATGTTGCAGCTGTAGCCGTCTCGGCTGCGTCCGCTGTTTCGGTCCTCGGCCGGAACATCACCCTGCAACCCGGTCTCGGGCATCGATCCCGGGCCGCATTCGGCGCGGCTTGCGGCGGTGGAAGCGACACCCGGGTTCTCGTGGATCGAGCCCGGGGCAGTGGCGGGCTCAGCCGACGCGACGCACACGGGAAGGACGGTGATCAAGGCGACGAGTGCGATGGCAGATCTGGTTCTGATGGTCGTGAACGATTTCATCGAGTCCAACTCCCGGTGCGGGATTGCCTTTCGTATCTCACGGGCAGACGTATCTCACGGACAGGCAGCACGGAGGGCAGGCGCGTGTTCGAGCGCTCACGACGATCGGGTCGGGGTGTGAACCGGTGTCGGGCCGCAACCAACCGGACAATGCTGTCCGGTTGGTATCGTAGTGTGCGTGACATCGTCTGGCCGCGTCAATAGCGGATCTCTCAACAGAGGGCCGAGAGATGCGGCGCGCAATCGTGCGGCACTCGTCTCAGCAGCTCGTGAGGTGTTCGCCACTCAGGGTTTTGCTGCTCCGCTCAGCCTGATCGCCCGCACGGCCGGCGTCGGTCAGGGCAGCCTCTACCGGCACTTTCCCACTCGCGAAAGCCTCGCACTCGCGGTGTTCGACGAGAACATCGTCGAGCTGCAAGATATGGCTGCCGATCCGGATTCGACTCTCGACGATCTTTTTCGATTGTTGGTAGACCAGATCACCACCTCCATCGTGTTCGTGGAGGTCATCAAGCCCGTCTCCTTCGGCGACTCACGACTGAATTCGGCAGGCACCCGCCTGACCGATCTCCTCGAAGGACGCCTCGAGGAGGCGCGTCGAGCTGGGAAGATACGCGAGTCCGTGACCGCTGAGGACGTGATCCTGGCGATCGCCATGTTCGCCGCGATCATGGAACGGACCGCCGAGAGCTCGCGAAAAGAAGTCGCGCACTCGGCCTGGAACCTACTTGTGCAGGGACTGGCCGGGCCGGCAGCGGCGGGCTGAGTCGCGTTCGCCTCGCGTCTCGAGGTGATCGCCTAGGCTCGTGGCATGGCTATTGTCTGGACAGTTCCTCGCGCTATCGGCTCCACCTTGCTCGTTGCTCCGTTGATCAAGGAGTTCCTTGTCGAGGGTGACGGCACCCTCGATGCAAAACTGACTGCGGTCGGTACGGTCTCTGCATCTCTCGAGAAGCAAGTCGGCCGCACGTTCACCTCGATCAGCGCTGCTTCGGCGGCAATCTTTTCCGGTGCTGCCGGTTCCACCAGCGTGCCAGACACACTGCGTCTGGCCGTGATGCGCACTCTGTCCACCGAGGTCGTCGTCAGGAAGCCGGCTCCGCAGCCGTTCTCCGAGAAGGTCGGGAAGAGGCTGGGGCAGTACGTCTTTGCTTTGCGTGACCCGCGTAACGACCAGGTGTTCCATGTCGGGCACGGCACGGGAAATCAAGTATTCGCGCCGGTATTCGAAGCGCTCGGTGAACTCGCGAACCTCGAAGGAGCGGACGCTCCGGCCGAGTCGAATGCTGCTGTGACGGCAGCCAAGATCGCTCGGATCCGCGAGATCTACGACGCAGGTTCGGCGGTGGAGCACTTCGTACTCCTCCGCTCGGTCTCTGCCGCCACGGATTCGGCCGCCACTACCGACGAGGTCGTCCGCGGCATCGTGGAAGCCTTGCGGATCACCGACGCGGGAGAGGGTCTGACCAATCTCGCAGGCGATACCTCGGACAAGGACGCCCGAGCGACCCGCGTCGAGGAACTCGCATTGCGCTACTCGGCTGATCCCGCGCCGGAACTCCCGACGCCGAGCATCGTCCTCCACGTACCGGCCTCCGCCCGTCCGGGAGCAACGCCGGAAGAGATCTACGAACTCGCGCGCGCCGAGTGGTCTGCCGGTGCGGCCGTTCGTGCCGAGATCGGAATCCCCGTTCTGGTGTTTGCCGACAGCATCATTCGTGGTGCCTTCCGTGCTCAGTCGTGGGAGGTGGCCACGCGCAACGCCGACGGAAGCCAACTGTGGCGGTTCAACGGAACCGTCGACGACGAGCTTGCTGCCAAGTACGTCGGAACCGAGGTCACCCCGCACAACGTCGGCCTGAAGAAGTGGCCCGTCAGTGGTTGGGTCACGAGGTTGACTACCGCCCGTCCAGGTGCGGTCATGCCGGGACCTCGTAAGTCCAAGTAACGCAACAACTTCAGGTAGAAGGAATTGTGGGGGCGGGATCCGTTCGGATCCAGCCCCCACAATATCGTTGCCCGGGGTTGTCAGCCGAGCAATCCGCTTCCCAGATAGTCGTTCTCGGTGCATCCCGGCGGAATGAGATACACCGCAGAACCGATCGGCGTCGTCCACTCGTTGAGTGCGTCGAAGTCACTCAATCGCTGTTGGACCGGTAGATATTGCTCGGCGATGTCCCGTTGGAATGCTGCGAAGATCAATCCCGAATTCGAGGTCTGCCCGCTCTCGGGTGCGTCGTCGTAGTTGTATGCCCGACGGAAGAACTGCTCCTTCTCATGCGTCTGGTGCGCTCGCGCGATGTGCGATCCTGGCGGGATCACCGGAATGCCGAACTTGTCCGTGAGTGTGAAATCCGCTTCGTCGAATTCGTTGGTTCCGTTGAGCGGAGCGCCATTGGACAACGTGCGCCCCATCGTGAGTTCGCGCCCCGAACGGTCGAGTTCGTCCCAGGTATCCATTTCCATGCGAATGCGTCGCAGTACCAACGAGGTTCCGCCCGCCAGCCACGACTGACCCGCGCCGTCGTGCCAGATCAGTGAATCGAAATCCACTGTTCCCGGAGCAGGATTGACGGTCCCGTCCACTTGGCCCATGAGATTGCGCATCGTGGTTCCCTCAGGCGTGGTGCCGCGAGCGTTGCGGAATCCCTTTTGCGTCCACCGGATGGTTGTCAGTGATCGGACGTTCTTGGTCAGAACTCGCACAGCATGAGCAATGGTCACCGGATCGTCGCCACAAATCTGCAGCAACAGGTCCGATCCGCCCCATCGATCGTCAAGTCGGTCGATCGCGTAGCTCGGCAACGGCTCGAACCAGTCCGGTTGACGTGCGTGCAATCCCAGCTTGGTGAACAGGCCAGGGCCGTAGCCGACGGTCACTGTCAAGCGTGCCGGATCCACAGCCAGTTCCCGTTCGGTGTCCGCCAACGCCGGGTTGCCCGCGGTGAGCCGTGACGCATCCTCGGACCACATCTTCATGATTCCGACGACGACTGCTCGATCGGTTCCAGGCAAGAGGTCGAACCCGATGAACGTGCCGTGCGCTTGCGGAGTGGTGGCGATCCCAGCTTGGTGGACGCCGTAGAACGGTTCCACCAGCTTGCCTGCTTGCTGCTCGTGTTCGCTGCGCTCCACCACTGTGGTTGCGCCCCAAGTTATTCCCGCGACGCCGAGCGCGGCGGCGCCTCCTCCGAGAAGGCGCCGCCGGCTGAGTGCTCGGCTGGGCGGGTTCGTGTTCTCAGCCACCGTGATTCGGGTCGTAGTTCTCCTGATTACCGGAGAAGTCGCGAATCTGGGCTGTGAACGTGGTGCTGGAACCGTCGTCGTAGATCAAGGTGAGGTCGGTTTCTGCGCCTGGGAGCAGCGGCGCGGACAGGTCCATGAACATGAGGTGGTCACCGCCCGGGGTGAGGGAGGCGGACCCGTTGGCAGGGACCAGGAAACCGCCGTCCTTGGGACGCATCGTCATCGTTCCGCCGTCGCCGGTCACGACTTCGTGCAGTTCGAGTCGAGACGACGCGGGGCTGGTGGCCGAGACCACGCGTACGTCCTTGTCACTGGAGTTGACGAGTTCGGCGAACGCCGCGCTCATTCCTTCCGGCGCGGCCTTGACCCATTGATCCTGAACTGTGATGGATTGTGCAGCTTCGGTTTCCTTGTCGGAGTTGGAAGAACAGCCGGTCAGGGCGAGAGCTGCGGACAGTGCAACAGCTGCGAATATCTTTGTGCGAACAGTCATGTGTGTCTCCGTAATTCGTGAAGTGTCAGGTGGTGGCACGGCGTTTGAACGCCGCAATGCACAGGTCGATCAGCAGGGATGCGAGAAGGCTGATGCCGAGTAGCGGAACGAACCAGCCGACCAACGCCGTGATCGCGACGAGAGCAACGAGGCCGACCGGGGAGAGGTTGCGGATTCCGCCGCGGGCAGGAACCCGGCCGACTGCCCAGTCGGGGCCACGAGTGGGGCGTCGGCGCCACCACATGATGTAGCCCCGAATGACCACGCTGACCAGTGCGAGTGCCAGTGCGGCGAGTGCGATCTGGTTGGCAAGACCGAACAGCAGGCCCATGTGGAGTTGGATTCCCCAGGCCGAAAGTTTGGCTGCGAGTGGCCAATCCGAGAACCACAACTCGTCGGTGACCTTTTGCGTCGCTCCGTCGATTGCGATGGTGTTGTTGCTGTACACCCAGGGCTGACGTGTCTGGGCGACGGTGAACGCCGTCTCGGCGTTCGCGGGTATCGATACTTCGACAGGACCGGTGATCCCGTTGTACCTGGCGATACCGAGGACGGTGTCGACGCGTCCGACGTTGGTGTCCGTCAGCGTGCCGGTGGCGGCGGGGGCCATGTCGTGACCCTCGTGCCCGCCTGTCGCCGGAGGGGGAGCGTCGCCGAGAGTTTTCACAACTGAGGGCGTCGTCCAACTCAACGCGGTTCTCAGATTGCTGACGTTCTCTCCGGCGTAGGTCGACCACGTGAGGCCGGTCGCCGAGAGGAAGACCAATGCAACTGCTATCCAGATGCCGACGACACCGTGCCAGTTCAGGGTCCGGCTTCGTCCGGTGGATGCTCGGTCGATCGTGAGCAGTCGAGCGTTCCGGGCGGTGCGGTAACGACGGAACCAGAGGTAGACACCGCCGAGTGCGACCACCCACATCCACGACGCGGCCAATTCGCTGTAGAGGCGGCCGGGTTCGCCCAGATGAAGGTGGCGATGCAGTTGGGAGATCCAGGTTCGCAGCGGCAGCGAACCACTGCTTCCGTAGACCGCCAACTCGCCGACCGGCTGTGCGAGTACCGGATCGACGAAGACGGCGAGCCTCTCCGATTCGCCCAGTGACGGATCGGTGAACAGGACTCGGGTGGTTTCGCCGGCAGCAGGGGACGGACGTACTGCCGAGACGGTCAAGTCGGGGCGGTACTGCTGAGCGGAACGGATCTGGTCGTTCAGTGACGCGATCTGTCCGGTGGTGTCGGTCTGGAGGTAGTCGCTGTAAACGAACTTCTCGATGGTGGGTGCCATCGCGTAGAGGCCACCGCTCAAAGCGGCGATGAGGATGAACGGTCCGATCAGGACGCCGGCGTAGAAGTGCAGACGCAGGATCAGTGGTCTGGCGCCGCCAACCTGCTTCTTCGGGGGAGAACTGTCGTTGGACGCGCGCGTCTGTGCGCGCTCCAATTCGGGTGCGGACATGCGTGTACTCGATCCCGCTGTGCGCCTTTATTAACCGCGGGCGGTTAATAAAGGCGCACAGCAAAGTGGCGCACGTAATCACGTGCGTGAAAGGAAAGGGGAGGTGAGTTACACGAATGCCGGTGGGCCGCGAGTGCCCAGGCCAGAGGTGAGAAGTTGACGCAGAACAACTTTGGCGCGGTATCGAGTACGTGCAGCGAACGGTGACGGTTCAGCTGCCCACGGGCGCAATAGAACGGCGACGATTGCCGCTACCGTCGATGCGGCCACGACGTATCCGCGTTCTGCGCCGCGGATCAGCACTGCGCACACTCCGACGGCAGCGATGTGTGCTGCGAGCATCGGAAGGGACAGGAGCAGGCCGTGTTGATGATCCGAAGCGATGGTCAACGTCGCGTGACCGATGGCCTGACCCGCAACGAGCATGAGGGCGAGCAAGAGCGCGGGGGAGCGACGGGTGTCGATGGACGTGACCACCGCGCCGACGCTCGCGCAGGCGAGGATCAGCAACACGACAGCGCTTTCGGACGGGGCCATGCCGCCACCACCGAGCGCGTGGGCTGCGACGGAAACCGCGCCGGAGGTGCCGCCCACGAAAGCACCGCGCAGCTGCGCGACATCTTTCGGACCCGGCGTCATACGCGAAAGGATACAGGCGCCTACTACCGGGCTTAGTAGGTGATCGGTCGGGATCGTTTCGGTGGCCGACCGACGAACGCGTTAGGTGGGGGATTTGTCCGATTCGCCAAACTTTGCCGAGGACCGGGTGAAACAAACGTGACGGTCATTTTCCGGTGCCAGACTTGGCTCTGGTCGCCGGCAACGGGTCGACGGCAGGGCAAACACATAGGAGAGTTTCATGAGGCGTCGATTCTTTGCGATATTCGCCCTGATGGGTGCGTTCGGTCTCTTCCTGTCTTCGGTGGCCTCGGCGGACCCGGTCACACGCTCCGTGTCGGGCACCCTTGTCAACTCGTGTAGCGATACTGGCGATCCGGTCGGGATATGGATGGTCGTATGGGATGGCTCGACGCAGATATCCTCGGCCACTGTCGGGGTGGGTGGCGCATACACGATCACGAACGTTCCTCCGGGCAATTACACGGTCAGTCCATACTCGCCGGCTGGATGCGGATCCGTACCCGACAGGACGGCGGTAGATCTGACGACGTCCGACGCGACCGGGATCGACTTCGAGTTGGTGAAGGTGTTCAGCATCGTCGGAACTGTCACTGGGTGTCCGGGTGCCGACGGGGTCGGGGCGTCTGACGTGACGTTGAATCTCCTCGATGCCGGCACGCAAATCGCGACGACAACGACGGATGATTCCGGTGACTACTTCTTTCAGTACAAGCCGGCCAAGGACGGCTATTCCGTAGAAGTGGTTCCCGGCAGCGGATGCGGTGCCGATCCAGCAGTAATTCCGGTGAATCTGAGCACGAATGACGTCACCGGTGTCGACTTCGCGCTCACTGCCGACGGCTGCGATACGGGCAGTTCGTTCGGAAGTGTGGATCTGTCGACGATTTTCGGAAGTCTCGGTAGTTCGGAATTCTGCAGCAGCTGAACACTTGTCCATGAAGGGAGGGCGATCGCCGAGGCGATCGCCCTCCCTTTTCTCGTTTGTTACCAAGGGATTTGCCCTGACATTGCGGAAGGCTGTTTCTAGCGGCAGATGAAGATATATGTGCCGCATATCGTTACGACGTTCGTATTTGCTGAGATCGGCACAAGCTTGGGGACCAAAGTCATCGAAGTGCGGGTGTAACGGTCTGTTGTGCCACGACGGTATTGAGCAGAGAACGGCAAGCCCGCCAGAGTGATAGCGTCCGAGAGGCTATGTCCGAAATGATTCCGAACTCGACCTAGGAAAACGGTGCGCAGCGATAACAACGGTTCGAATAACGGAGTCCTGGGGAACAACTCCGGAACGACTCAGGGCGACGGCCATTTCGACGCGTCCGACGACGGCTATGCAACGTCGATTCGAACCGTCACCTTCACACCACAATTCGACGAGCCTGCAGCAAAACCGTTGCCCAGTCAGCGGATGCGCCAGCAACGTCGTGAAGAGCCGACCGATTTCCGGACCTCGACGCCCAGGCCTATGACCTCCGTCGACGACCTGGACATCATCAAGCGGGCGAAGCGTCCACCCGAACGCGGTTTGGGCAGTGTGTTGTTCAAACTCACCGGGGGCCGGATCAACACTGGGCAGTCGGCTGCCGAACTCGAACACCAGGCTCTCGTGCGCCGTGCCAACCGAACGGTGCGCGGCGTGTACAAGATTGCTTTCATCTCACTCAAGGGTGGAGTGGGGAAAACCACGGCGGCCAAAACTGTCGGATCGACGTTCGCATCGATCCGTGGGGATCGAATCGTAGCCATCGACGCCAATCCCGACCTGGGGACTCTGGCTGATCGCGAACGACGTGAACATCACCTGACCGTTCGTGATCTGTTGGCCGACGGTGACATTCGTACGTACAGCGATGTTCGCTACTACACCTCGCAAGGCGACAGCCGACTCGAAATCCTTGCGAGTGAGGCAGATCCGGAAACTTCGGAGTCGTTCAACGAGCAGGACTACCTCGATACTCTCCGAATTCTCGAGGTGCACTACAACATCGTCATCACCGACTGTGGCACCGGAATCATGCACTCGGCCATGTACGGAATTCTCGACGAAGCAGATGCCTTGGTTGTCGTCAGCCCGACAGCTCAGGATGGTGCCCGTAGTGCTGCAGCAACGCTCAGTTGGCTGACCAAGCACGGATACGCAGAACTGGTGAGCAGGTCGGTCGTGGCGATCAATTCGACGCGGCCGGGTTCGTCTTCGCTCGACCTCGATCAACTCGAGGACGTTTTCGCTCAGCGTGGAGTGCGAGCGGTCAAGACGTTGCCCTACGACGATCACCTGGGCGAAGGCGGTCCGATCGACTTGAAGTTGTTGAACAAGCGCACGGCACGGGCATATCTGGAACTCGTCGCAGCAATTGCCGATGGGTTCCCGGACTCGGTGGGCAAGCACGCTTCTCGATAGAACGTGCTCGCCACCGAATCTGATCAGCAGGCTCCAGCGTTCAAGGGTGCCGAAGTATCGCGCCGTATCCGTCGGCGAGAACGAGGCGTTCGTCGATCTGTACCAACTCGGTGCCGGTCCCGATTGCGATGTAGGGGAGTACGCGATCGGCGGGCCCGATCAACTCTCCACTGGTGACTTCCTTGTCGTCAGGATCGGTGAGCAGCAGCGTCTCGACCTTGCCCTGTTCGAGGGCGTCGAGGACGCGTGCGGTCCCGTCGATGGAGAGGCCGGAGTCCCGGCCCTGCTCTGCGACGTAGCGTTCGGTTTCCACATCCATTCTGCGCAGTCGCTGCGTGTCGATCAGTTCACGAATCGACTTGGACACCTCGGCGGGTGTCGAACCGACTGAACGCGAACCCTTTTCGACGTCCACCACCCGTAGCGTCGACGGCAAAAGCTGTGCAAAAGCTTTGCGGGATTGTACTTCTCCGATGACAACCACCAGCGCGACCTTGTGTTCACGGGCGAGCGCCGCCGCGCGCTCCACAGCCTGAGTCAGGTTCTTCCGGATATTCTCCTCCACGAGGCTTTGGCTGTCGGTGTATCGCTCCTGACCGCCCACGTGTGCCTTGTGGACCGGGAAGCCGTCTCCGTCTACCGTTTCGCCGTACACGTCACGCCCGCGAGCATCGCGCACGCACAGGTCCGCGCCAGTGTGGTCGACCTTGGCGATGAGGAACGGTTCGGTGTCGTATCCGTGTGCGATCAGTGGAATCAGGTAGGGCAGTTCGCCCAAGGTCGCGATAGTGGAGCCGGCAGGTTCGAGCAGAATATCGTCGATCAGCACTGCCTCGGAAGTGGCGACGATCGCGCGTCCGGCGCGACCTGAGATGCCGTGATGGTTGTCCTTCACCTCGTCCAGTCGTGCGATCAGCGATTCCGATGCTCCCTGTTTCGTGAGTTGATTGCGCATCGAGCGCCATTCGAGTTCGAAGCGCTCGCGCGCATCTTCCCGGTTACGGACGTCTTCGAAGTACACGGAGGCAAACGGGCCGTCACTCGAACCGACCTTCTTCAGTCGCCCAGCATGCATGTCGGCTCCCTTCTGTAGTGGTCCTATGCCGCGTACCCGACAACCGGTGATTCGACACGACCGCTTTCAGTTCGCACGTTTGTTCGACTGCTGGTACTGTCTGTGAACGTGAGGGTGGTGCAGAGGGAAGCCTGCATCACCTTCACGCCAAGAGCCCGGGACCTGCCGCCGACTGCCTTCGGCGGCAGGTCCCGATTCTGCTTACTCGGCGTCGTCAGTGCCCTTCGACCTGTCGGAACTCTTGCGCCAGTGGGTGAATCGTTCCTTGATGTCCGACGCTACATCGCCGACGCCATTCCCCACGGCGCCCACCGCACCGCCCAATCCGCTACCGATGTCGCGCACCATGCGGATCAAAGGGTCCTCCGACTCGTCGAAGTTCTGCTTGTAGGTCTTGGCTGCATTCTTGAACTCGTCGCTGATCTTCGCTCCGTCGTCATCGCCGCGACGGGGGTAGTTTCCGCGCAGAATCGCGGCGTAGTCTCCGCTGTCCACCCACTTCTTGAGCTCGGCGGCGCGAAGCACCGAGAACGGGTGAGAGAGCAGTTCGATGTTGAGGAGCTTGAGTACACCGTCGCGGAGGTCGCCGCTGGCGTCGTACTCGGCGGCCTGGGCAAGAAACGCGTCGATGTCGATTTCACTGACTCGGGATCCGCCCGCCAATTTCATCTGGACGCGAATCGCGGTGTGTACGTCCTGCCCGCACAACAGTCCGGCACGATCACCGGACAGTTCTGACTTGCGCTGCCATTCCATGAGGGCGGCGATGATCGCGCGCAATGCCCACCCGCCGACGGGCAGCCATCCGATGGTTCCGGCCAGTCGCATCAAATGCATCAGGATGGTCCGATACACAGCATGACCGGACAGCGCGTGGCCAAGTTCGTGGCCGATGATGAACCGCTGTTCCTCGTAGTTCATCACGTCCAATAGGCCGGTAGTGACCACCATGAACGGCTTGTCCATGCCGATGGTGAAGGCGTTGACCATCGGGGTCTGGAGTACGAACAGCTCGGGTGTCTCGTCGGCCTGCAGGATGTCGACGCAGTCACGGCGCAGGTCGTTCAGGTCGCTGAACTGGCGTTCGTCGACTCGCACCGACGTGGCCAGGTACATGAGGCGGTGCTGACGTTCTTGGAGCAGTCCGGACAGCGTCCGCAGGACAGTGTCGAACCCCCGAAGCGTCCGGAGCGTCACCAATGCAGCCCGATCGGCTGGATGTTCCCACGCACGCGAGCTGATGTCCGGGAACTCGATTCGGGTGCGATCTGGTGCAGTGGTCATGGTGGCCCCTCACTTCGATGTGTGTCGACTCACCTCCAGGGTAACGACTAGTCGGTTTAGCGTGGATTTCCGGCAGCTCACTCGGTGGGCTGGGGGAGCGTGCAGTCGGTGACTTTGGGGTTGACGCCGAAGTAGTTCAGCGGACCCGCGATGACCGTGAGCGCGATGGTCCCGACGCCGGCGCAGTTGGTCGGCGAACTGCTGTAGTAGCCGCGTTGGCCGGCCGCGACGGCCCCGACTATCAGCCAGATCAGAACGATCAGAGTCACAATTCTCATCATGGCGGGCTCGATTCTTCAAATATTATGGTGCCCAGCGAAATACCCGGTCAGAGTGGGTATGAAACGCTCTGCCGACGGGTATCCGCGGTGTATGCGGCTCGAGGCGGGCGTATCCGCCCGAGTGAACGCACTGAAGGAGCTTGTGATGATCATCCTCGGCGTGATCCTGCTGATAATCGGTTTCGTGGTGAACATTCCGATCCTGTGGACGATTGGTGTCGTCTTGCTGGTGATCGGAATCATCCTGTACGCGCTGGGCGCGGCCGGGCACGCCATCGGTGGTCGGCGGCATTACTACTGATCCGTTGTCGGCTCGTCGTGCGTATCCGTGCCAGTCGGCGCGGTCGGTACGGTGCGCTGAACGGCACGCGCAATCAGTTCCCGAAGGCAGACCTGGCGCAGCGTTCGCTGTTGCCAGTCGCTGCCGTTGCCTGTGACTGACTTGAGCTGCAGCGCCGACTCCACGCTTGAGTACTCGCCTCCCTCGTCGAGGGAGTCACGGACATGGATCAGGAGCCGGTGCAACAGTTCCGTGGCTGAAATTCTTTGTGAGGTAATCGGATCGATCGACGCTCCCAGGACGCCTTCCTTCGCGGACACCCAGGTTGCGAGGCGGAGGCTCTCGAGGGAAATGTTCGGAGCCTCGATGCCCCGGTCTATCGCGCGTAACGCAGTTGCCACCAGAGCTCGTCCAAGGGTTGCAAGTAGCGCTGCATCCTCTGCTGTCGGCTGAACGTCGCAGACTCGGATCTCGACGGTCGGTAGGTGGCAGGAAGGTCGGATATCCCAGTAGGCCATCCGCTTGTCGAGCATCACGCCGCAATCCACCATCTTCGCAACCGCGGTGTCGAAGTCCCCGGTGGTCTCGAAGTACGGCGGCGGCCCGGCGACTGGCCACCTGGACCATTGGATCGCCCGCCAACTCGCGAAGTCGGTGTCGACTCCTTGGTGGACACGGGAATTGGCGCTCAGTGCCAACAAGGCGGGCAACCAGATGCGCACGTGATTGCAGACCTGCACGGCCTGTACTTGATCAGCGACGCCCACATGTATGTGGCAACCGCAGATGCTTTGTTCGGCAGCGAGGGCGCCGAAGCGTTCGCCCATCCGGCGGTAGCGAGGCGAGTCGCTGATCTCGAAACGCGAAGGCCCCGAAAGCGGTGCGCCGACGGCCAACAGCCTGCAGCCGTTCAACTCTGCAGCTTTTGCCGCGAGCCGACGCATGTCGATCAAGTGGGTTCGGAGTTCGTCGATGCCATGGCACACGGGAGAGTTGGTCTCGACTTGGCAGCGGGACAACTCGAGCTGAAGATCCAACCCCAGTGTCGACGCGGTTTCCGCAACCGCAACATTGTCGGTGGACGGCAACCAGGAGGTCGGGTCGACGAGGATGAATTCTTCTTCGACGCCGACAGTCGGGGTCGTCGATTCGTGGCGGCCAGCGGTGGATTCGGTCGAGCAGGTGGCGCCCATGCTCGCGTCTACCCGGTCGGTCGAAGGCGGAAACCGACCCGAGGAAGCCCCGTTCTCGTCGGGAGAACGGGGCCTGTGGTCGGCCTTGCCAACATCTCGGAAGCGTCAACGAGTCCTTGCACACCGTATGAATCTGGGGACTGGCGTGCCTGGGAAAACGTACTGTGTCGGACTCGGTAAAACGAGACCCCAAGGCATGTCTCACCCCCTATTTCACCCTCGTGTGGACTTGTCCGCACGCCCTTCGCCGAGTCGCGGATCATGACCTGGCGGCCTGCGGTGGTGCAGTCTCGGCTTTATCCGTGGGGCCGCCGTTATCGAGCAGATTCCGAGAATGCGAACCCATCTAAACTAACGTCCAGCATTCGGATGTGGCGTTCTGGCGGAGTGTGTGGGTTCGGTGAGTCAACAGATATTTGATCAGTTAATCGCGTGCACAGCATCCGGAGAAGTTGTGGAACTTTCGAACTGGTATTGCGTTTCACCAGCGCAAATCTTCAGTGGTCATGGGTAAAAGTCAGAAGATGGGAGAAAGTGCCTGGGATTGTGTTGCTACCGGTTCGTTATCGCAGACGAATGTCCACTATGTGCGTGGATGACGACTCTTGAAGGCGGGCAAAACTGCGTGTCAGCTGTGTCGGAGCTTCCTCTGTCTTTGTGTTCTTGGATTGAGAGTTTCACCAGGAATATCTTTCGTGATCGACGCGCCGGGAAATTTTTCTCAAGATTTACCCACTTGCTAATTGGGGAAATAAGCGGGTTGCGGAAGACCGAAATATTGCGGGTGGGAGCTGTTATTTCCGGTGATTTGCCCATATCTTGCTGAGTGGCGTATTTGCGACCGAAGTGTCGCGCGGTCGAGAAATAAT
Source organism: Rhodococcus sp. IEGM 1302 (assembly GCF_030056935.1). Classification (NCBI taxonomy): domain Bacteria; kingdom Bacillati; phylum Actinomycetota; class Actinomycetes; order Mycobacteriales; family Nocardiaceae; genus Rhodococcus; species Rhodococcus sp. IEGM 1302. The sequence continues at coordinate 343,421 of NZ_JASHKY010000004.1, forward strand.
GCTTTTCATGCTTTACATTGGAAATTGCAAGATGCACGTTTCATCCTCAGTGTTAAACGAAAGGACGAACGCAATGGGTAGCTTGGAAGATTTCGACATCGCGGCACTTCTTCAGAAGGTCATCGCATTCTTCGACGGATTCTCGTCGGACGAGACCGAGACCCCCACGGGCTAAGACTTAGCGAAGCCGCTGTGCATCCGGATGACACTGGATGTGCAGCGGCTTCTCTGTATCCGGCGCCTTCATCGGCGAAGGCAATGAATCGGCGTGCGTGGTTTCGGCCCGCCACTGGGCACTAACTGGTTGCATCCGTCTGGATCAAGAGCATCGCGTCGTCGACCGGATCGAAGTACAGAGCCGGGTCGGCAACCAGTGCAGCGTCGTCACCATGAGTTTGCATGGTGACAACCCAGGCACGATCGTCGTGTTCCACGTAATAGGCACCCGCGAGGACCCCGATGGAACTGCCGCCCTTGAATCCGCCGTAAGTGAACCATTTCGCGGACTCGTCGCTGAGCGCCGGATCCTCGGCGAGAATGTCTCGAACCGGTGCGCCGCTCTCGGTCTTCGCCTTCTCTTGCAACGTGACCAACGCGGCACGCAGGTCGGCGGGCGAGGCGAACCAATCGATGTCGAAAGGCCATGCGGGGGTGGTGAATGCTGACGCCGGGATGTCCACCAGGCCGCCAGGTAGTGCCGCGAGTATCGCTCGACGCTCGTCCGGAGTTCCGTCGCGCCAAGCGATACGTTGTGCGCCTTGGTCACCCCAGCCGAGTTGGAACAGTGCGCGGGTCGGCTTGAGCGGGATGTTGAGCGAAGGATTTGCCATGCCCATCGGGGCGAATTCGGCTTCTACCTGCTCGCGCCCGACAGCAGCGATCAGCATGTCGGTGGCGGTGTTGTCGCTGATCGAGATCATCTTGCCGGCGGTATCTCGGACCGTGACTCCAGTTCCCGATGGCAGGTCCTGCATGGTCCCGCCGGGCATCGATTTGAGGTCGTCGGTGATGGTGAGCTTCTGATCCCAGGAGAGTGTCCCGTTCTGGACGGCCGTCGCGACCGCGCCGAGAACGTACAGCTTGATCGTTGACCCTGTGGGCTGTGGTGAGGTGTCGCCGACATTGAAGACTTCGGCGTTCTTTCCTTCGGTGACCTCGGTGACGGTCAGATTGGTCGGCGCGGGAAGCGCTTTGACAGCTGCCTCGAGTTCTTGCCAAGATGCGGCCGGCACATGAACGTCCTTGGTCGGTGTGATCGCCATTCCGAGGATCAGCCCGTTGCCGTCGACGTCGACGTCGACGACGACGTTGACGTCGAACGCACCGCCGGTGGTGCTGGTGATGGAAACTGTGCCGTCGGAGTCGCCTCCCTTGTAATTCACTGTTGTCCAAGGCTGTCCGGCTCGGATGGAGTCGAAGTCCGGAGGTGTCAGGATTACGGGTGCAGTGGGCCCGAAGTGTTCGGCGATTTCTTCCTGGGTCAACGGCGTGCTCGTGTTGAACGCACTGAGAAGCCAGGTGATCTGCTTGCCGACGGAGCTGTCAGGGATCGTGACCGTAGCGGGTGCCGCGGTGGGGGAGGTCTTTGTGCTGTTTTCAGAGGTTTGTGCGGAATCAGTCCCGGAAGTACATGCGGCGAGGGCGAATACCGCTGCGGAGGCAAGTGCTACCAGCGCGAGCGGGCGGCCTTTCCTGCGTGTGTGTTCGAGATTCATGGACTTATTTCATCAGCATCTTCTTCGGCGCGCGTCCGTCTGAGGTGTAGACATACTCAGCCTGAGGTACTGAATCGCTTCATCCTGGAGTACCGTCAACCACTTGTAGTGGTGACACGCGCCTTGCCGCTGGACAAATGGGGAGAAAGGCTGCACTCGAAGAACTTTCGTGATGACTGCGAGAGCTAGTTCTTGGTCGCGGCCAAAAAGGACGGTTGCGTTGACAGCGCTGCGATTTCTTCGGGGAGTTCGGGGATCCGACGATCGTACAGTTCTGCCAACTCGACCGAGCTGAAGCGTCGGACAGTCCAATTGTGTTCAGCCAACCACTGGCCCGGATCGGATCGCTTGTCGCTGTAGAACAGTTGCGAAATGTCCAGGTCGCCGAACGGGTCCTTGGCGAAGTACTTGGATCTGATGGCCGCAAGCTTGCTCGGGTCGGTTCCGGCCGGAAAGTCGTTCACCGCCAAGCGACTACCGGTGGCCGAGAGTTCGTCGATCCGCTCGAACAGGGCGTCGTGGGCCGGGCCGGGGAGATAGGCGAGCAGGCCTTCCGCCGACCAGGCTGTGGGTTCGTTCGGGTCGAAACCAGCCTCCTCGAGTGCGGCCGGCCAGTCGTTTCGCAGATCAGTAGGCACAGTGCGTCTATCGGTCTTCGGCTGGGCGTCGTGCGCAGCGAGCACTTCGGCTTTGAACTCCAGCACCTTTGGCTGATCCACTTCGAATACCGTCGATCCTGAGCTCCAATCCAGCCGGTACGCACGCGAATCCAACCCTGCTGCAACGATTACCGCCTGCCTTACTCCGGATTCGGTTGACGACGAGAAGAATTCGTCGAAGTACCTGGTTCGCAACCCCATGAAACCGCCGAAGGGGGTGTCCTCGAGGAGCGTGGGATCTTTCAGAAGAGCTGTGAAATGCGGCTCGGCTGCAGCTTCTACGAACCACGATGCGAACTTGTCTTCGATGATCGCGTCCGGACGGGTGCTCTCCAGTGCTCGGAACGTTGCCACTGCCAGCGCGGTAAGTCCGACGCTACTGACGATGTCCCACGTATCTCCATCGCTCCGCATTGTCTGGGTGTCCTTCCGCTCTTGACGACTGAGCCGAACTCTCTCGACCCTACGCCCGTGTGACCCCTCGTCGCCTGGAACGGAACGGTCGGACTTGGAGCAGCAAATACACGCTGACCGGATCGAAAAATTCTGCAGTGCAAGGCGTTCGGTTTGAATCAGCATTCTGCCAGGAATTTGCCAGGTCAGTGCCAGTGAGCGGCAAGGATGCAGGACTTCACTGGGGTGTGCCTCAGGGCTGAGAGAGAGCCTCGAGAATCCTTCGGGCAGGGGATTGATCGTGGCATGACCATCCGCCGGAACCACTTCGTGGGACCGTTCGGTTCCAGTTGATCTCTCGGACCGCACAACGAATGTCCCGTCGAGAAAGAGAGATGTGAGCCCATGTTGCAGGAAGGCTCGCTGAATGTATTGGCCGCCGCGGCGCGGAGCGGTAGCCGTGAGTCCATGGCCAGTTTGTATGCGGCGTTTCGTCCGATGGTTGTGCTGCGGTGCCGCGCCGAGCTTGATCAGGCCGTTTCCGATTCCGCCGCGGATGCCGCGTGCGTCGCCGTTCTCACGGCAGTGTGCGACGGATCGGAGACATATCAGCCTTTTCTACGCGTGCTGTACGCGAGTACAAGCATCGCGATTGCTCGGGCGGCATCCGACGGGTTCAGCGGTGGATCGCTCCCGCCTCCGACAACGCTCCCGATTGTCGAACGCGATGTCCTGGTGTTGCGGCTGATCGTCGGGCTCGATACAAAGGCGACCGCAACGTCGCTTGCCCGTACGACAGACGAGGTGTCGCTCGACCTGCATCGGGCGCTGCGGCGACTGCGAAAGTTGTCTTCTTCGAATGCAATCAGGGAGAGCTTGGTATTCACCTGAGGGCGTTCGGAATGCGCAGATTCGGGCGGGAACGGATCCCTCCCTTACTGGCCGGCCATGTATTCGATCGACGGGCCGGCAGTCCAACCGCCGTCGACGGCGATCTCGGAACCCGTTGTGTACGAGGCATCGTCGGAAAGCAGGTAGGTGACCGCTCCGACCAACTCCTCCGGGCGACCGACACGGCGATACGGATTGTTGGGGAATGCGCCCTCTTCGAGGCTGATGCCCGTCGGTGCAGTCATGGGCGTCAGGACCATGCCGGGGTGAACCGAGTTGACCCGGATCTTGTCGCGGCCGAGTTCGACGGCGGCGATCTTGCTCAGCCCACGCACGCCCCACTTGGCTGCGCCGTAACCGCTGGTCAGAGCCATGCCCATCAGGCCGGCGGCCGAGGAGATGTTCACGATGGATCCGCCGCCGGCTGCCTTCATGAACGGCACCACCGTGTGGATACCGGTGTGCACGGACACCAGGTTGATCTGGATGATGCGCTGGAACGTCTCGAGTGGTTCCTCGGCGACTGTCTGGCCGGACGCCGAGATTCCGGCGTTGTTGACCAAACCGTTGATCGCGCCGAACTCGGATACTGCGTACTCGGCGGCGGACTTCCAAGACGCTGGATCGGTGACGTCGAGGTGAACGTAACGCGCTGCGTCGCCGAGAGATTCGGCCACTGCTCGACCGTCGTCGTCGAGTAGGTCGCCGATGACGACGCGGCCGTTGCCCGCGACGATGCCGCGGGCAAACGCCTCGCCCAGGCCGCGTGCGCCGCCGGTGACGAGAACGATTTTTCCGGAGAGATCCTGAGTCATGATTGTTCCTTACCTGTAGGTGTTGCGAGATATGGCTTCGAGAACGCCCCGAGCGCGCGGGTGATGGCCTCGGGTGCGGGCGTCCGGAGGTCTGCCATCTCACGCAGTGCGGCGACTACCGCAAGTGTTGCCTGGCCCGAAGCCGCTGTGGTGTCGAGCGAGGTTTCCGGACGGTCGATCAGGCGTGCGACTTCTGGGCGAATCAGTTCCATCGTCTCGAAAGTTGCTGATTCCCAAACTCTCCGGAGTGCCGCATCACCGAAGATGATGGGCATCAGTGACCGGGTCATCGGCTCGAAGGACTCGCCGACCGATGCGATAAAGGCATTCTTCACAGCCGCTGCGAGCCCGAATTCGCGGGCTTGCGCGCTGAGTGCGGTGGCCAGACTGCGGTTTCCCTCGTCGAGCATCGGCCAGATGCTCTCCTCTTTGGTGGCGAAGCAACGGTAGAACGTTCGCTCGGAGATTTCTGCCCGCTCGGCGAGCTCCGCGATGGTCGTCGAAGTGTCGCCGCGTTCGACGAAAGCGGCAGCACAACTCTGCGAGACGCGGAGAAGTAGTGCAGTGCGGCGGGCTGTTGCCATATCCGCACTGTACCAAAAGTGGCAGAAACTGCCACAAATGGTGTCGGCCGGTCAGCCGACGTTATCTTCGATTCCGGAAACCTCCTGCTCAACTGCGTTCTTGAGGTTCAGGAGCGTCTTGCGGATGTTGCCGCGCTGAAAATCGGCGAAGGTTTTTCCTCCGGTGGCAATTTTGTCGAACATGTCGGCGGCGAAGTCCGGCCAGCCGCGCCTGTCGTCGGTCCACGTTTCGGTAACTCGGGTTCCGTCGGGCACCGGCGAGAATCGGTACTGCCAGGTTGCGATAGAGGCGGGGATCCGGGGAGTACTGAGGCCGATCTTGTGAACACGGAATTCGAAGAGCTTCCCGGCCTCGGCAGCGGTGACGGTGCATCGCGTGGTCCACTGCGCGCGCCCACGCTTGTTGTGCCCGTCGAACTCCATGCCCAGGAAAGCGCTTTCGCGGTCTCCCCGCAAGGTTGCGCCTGTGTTTTCGGGACTCCAGGCACCCATACGAGTGGGATCGCTGATGACCTCGTAGAGGGAAAGCGCGTCGGAGCTGACGACGATGCTGTCGGAGACGGTAAGTTCGCGAGCCATTTCGGTTTCAGGTTCTTTCTGTCGAGCGTGTGTGAGGTGAGTATGACGATCGGTGGTTTCGCGAACAAGATGCGGACGTGGCGGATGAACCGTCGACCTGATCGGCGTTGAACTACAGGTGCGGTTTCAGTTGGATCTTGACCGCGCCTTCCTGCTTCTTCTGGAAGATCTCGTAGGCGTGTGGCGCCTGATCGAGCGGCAGCTGATGGGTGGAAAAGGTGTCGACGCCGAGTGGGTCGTCGTCAGTGAGCAGGGGCATGATGTCCTCTACCCACTTCTTGACGTTCGCCTGGCCCATCCTGAGCTGAATCTGCTTGTCGAACATGGTCATCAGCGGCAGCGGATCAACCATTCCGCCGTAGACACCGATCAAAGAAATGGTTCCGCCGCGCCGAACGATGTCGATGGCCGAATAGACAGCGCCAAGGCGATCGATTCCTGCGTTACGCATCGCAGGCGCGGCAAGAGCATCGGGAAGGAGTCCGACGAACTGCTGCGCGAGCTTTCCGATCGGAGACCCGTGCGCTTCCATACCGACAGCGTCGATCACCGAATCGGTTCCGCGGCCGTTTGTCGCGTCTCTGATGGCATCGCCGATCTTGCTGCCGTAGTCGTCCAGGTTGAGGGTCTCGATGCCGCGTTCGGCAAGGCGCGCAAGGCGTTCGGGTACACGGTCCACACCGATTACTCGAAACCCCTTGTGGTGGGCGATACGAGCCGCCATGTCACCGATCGGTCCGAGGCCGAGGATTGTCACGGACCCACCCGGCGGAATGTCGGCGTATTCGACCGACTGCCAAGCGGTGGGGAGCACGTCGGAGAGGTAGACGAATCGCGAATCCGCGGGACCTTCGGGAACTTTGATGTGTGTGAAATGTGCTTGCGGTACTCGGAGGTACTCAGCCTGCCCGCCGGGCACCGAGCCGTAGAGCTCGGAGAAGCCGAACAATGCTGCGCCCGTTCCCTGATCGCGGACCTGCGTCGTCTCGCACTGTGTGTAGAGGCTCGAATCGCACATGAAACAGTTGCCACACGAGATCTGGAACGGAATCACGACGCGGTCACCTATCCCGAGATTCGTGACTTCCGAACCGACTTCTTCGACGATTCCCATCGGTTCATGGCCGAGAATGTCGCCGGCATTCATGAACGCACCCAGAGTCTCGTACAGGTGCAGATCGGATCCGCAGATATTCGTCGTGGTGACCTTGATGATCGCGTCGGTGGGTTCGACGATCTTCGGGTCCGGAACCGTATCGACGCTTACTTTCCGTTTGCCTTGCCAAGTCACTGCGCGCACTGGGATCGACCTCTCATCGTGGAAATGCTGTTCGCAGTCACCTGCCCGAAAGCACTGAAATGCAAACAAAATCGGTGAGGGTTGCGAGAAGTCCTGAGCGCGTTAGATTGAGATGGAGCTGGGTCCCGGTCTCTTTGCACCGGCTCCAGGACTGAGACGACGAGATGATGAGGACGATCGCATGACCGACAAAGACGACAACGACCAGTCGCCCAAGGGTGGGCACCCAGGACCCGTGGACAAGGGCGGCGACGGGGGAATGGCAACGCGAGAACAGGCGCCTGAACTGGTCGAGGAGACCTCCGGCGAGAAGTCTGACGACGAGTAGTTTCCTTTTACTCCGCGTTGGGTAACAACGGGGATAGGCCGCATCGGACCGTCCCGGAATCAATGCGGGCGAGGTTCCTCGAGGTTGAGCAGCCAGCCACGGGAACCGCCTTGAGCAGATCCCTCAACCCTGTTGTCATTCAACCCTGTAACAGCACGTGATCGAATCGGGTCCGCAGTAGTGTCGGGACCCGGAAGTCGTCAAGCGTTCGAACTATCAACTGCTCGGCAACATCCCGGAGTTTCACGTTGGTCTCTTGAGAACGCCACACGAGTATGTCGAAGGCGCGATCGGCCGAAATGCCGTAGATCACCATGAGCATGCCTTTGGCTTGCTCGATTACTCCGCGAGAAGCGGTGATTTCGTTGACCAGCACGTCGACAGACGCTTTCACCGTGCTGTCGAGGGTTTCGGTGACGTCGATGTAGAAGCCTGAGCTGCCGACCACGGCACCCGACTCGTCCACGACGCTGTCGCCGACGACGATTACCGAGTGAGTATCCCCTGCAGTGTCGATGATGCGGTGGCGGCTGCTGAACGGTCCGCCTGAAGTGCGGATGGCGTGCAGTGTCTGGGCAACGTGTCTTCGGTCGTCGGGATGCTTGTGCGAGAGCATCAATTCTGTCGTCGGAGCTACTTGGTCGGGTTCGTATCCGTGAATCCGTGCAACTTCGTCCGACCACTCCCACCGGTCGCCGTTGCGGTGATAGAGAAAGCCGCCCACCCGGTGTGGAGCCCCCGATCCTGACGTTCGCCCCAACCCGTCCTCGTTCACCACACACGCCCCCTCGTTCTCGACCTTGTCCCAACCGGCGTACTCGCCAGTTAGTTATATCGGACAAATCCGGCGGAGGTGGTGTCGGTCCCATATTTCGGAGCATCGTCTGGATCGCTACCGCATGGGTCGGGGAAACCGGCGCTCAGAGTACTTGGCGACGGTCCCACGTCACTCGCGGTTGAAACAGTGTTGCCGCTCTGTCCATTCGGTGATCGCCGCCGCGATGGCCGCAGGCTGATCCTCGGGGGCGAGATGTCCTGCGGGACCGCACTGTTCCACCTCGAGATTTGCGATATTCGATCGGCTCCACGTGACTTCGTCAGGTCCGATCATGAGAAGTTCTGCGGGGCCGCTGAAGGTGAGAAGAAGTTTGGGTACGTCAGTGCTTTTTGCGAGCCAATCGCTGTACGCCGCCACACGTGCATACACGTCACCGGGAGTTCCTTCGATGGGGAAGGATCGTGGCCACTCGAGAAGGGGTCGGCGACTCTCTCGTGACGGATAAGGGGAGCGATAGGCCTCGGCATCGGTTTCGGTCATTTCACCGAGAACCGTTCTGTGAAGCGCTATTTCGAGAAAGAAGTTCTCGTCGAGTACCTTCGTCTCTCCTGTGTCGGAGTCCCTCAGAGCTTCCACCCGTGCCCGTGCCTCTCCCGGGAAGTGTTCGTCCCAGGTCATCGGACGAAGGATCGTTTCGAAGAAGGCCACACCTCGGACGCGATCGGGGTGGCGGGCAGCCCAGTCCAGTGCAAGTGCCCCGCCCCAGTCGTGTCCGACGAGTACGACGTCGTCGAGTTCCATCTGGTCGAACCAGGCGTCGAGGTAGCGGGCGGTGTCGAGGAAGCCGTAGTTGATTGGCGGTTTGCCTGACTGCCCCATTCCGATGAGGTCAGGGGCAAGTGCGCGGCCTAGATTTCCTATCTGCGGCAGGATGTTTCGCCACAAGTGCGAGGATGTGGGGTTTCCGTGGATGAGTACGAAGGGTGTTCCTTCACCGCGCGAGCGGTAGGCCATGGTCGAGTCGAGCACGGGAATTGTGGACATTGCGACTCCTCAAATAGTTTCCATATACTCTAATTGAGATAGTAGCCATGTATTCTATTTGTATGCAAGATCGAGAAACATGGACGACAGGGTCGCTGGTGTGGCACCTTGGCTTGCGCTGGCGGGCGGGGGTTGACCGAGCGATCGCGCACCTGGGGTTGACTCACGCCCAGTATTCAGTGCTCGCGTCTCTGCATGGTCTGGTGAGTGCGGGGGAGAGGCCGAGTCAGCGAGAACTCTCAGCGCACACAGGATTGCAGCGAATCTACATATCCAAGCTCGTGCGAGCGTTGGAGAAGAGCGGGTTTGTTGTCAGTGAACGCGATAGACGCGATGCGCGAGCCGTTCGCCTCGATCTCAGTGACGAGGGCAAACGAGTCATAGAGCTCGCTAAAGACATTGTCCGCCAATTGGATGCAAAGAATACGGAAGTGCTGACGAAAACCGGAGGGCGGGAACTCGCCGAGCTCCACCGCGCCCTTGACGCGTTACTCGACGCCACCGAAGCAGCAGATGGATAATGCGCCGGTCCGCTTCGTGGCGAAACCGAAGGCGATCGTGTGCGGACCCGGTCCACAGGACGTTCGTTGGAGGACCGACGGAAGCGTCGATCCCCCAACGAGCCCTATTGTCTAGCTGTCGATCGTCACGGTGTCACGTTGATCGGTGTGGCCGATGCGAACTGCAGTGTGCCCGACATTGTTGCCGTGCCAGTGGCTGCGGCGGGGCAGACGGGTCCGGTGCCGGTGCGTGTGTAGTTCACGGTGCCGGTGTTGCTTGCCACGACGCGCTGGTTGGGAATATCGAATGGCAGCGGTCCGACAGTGCTGGCCCCGACGGTGACTGTGCATGTTGATCCGGGCATCGTGACGACTGCGCCTCCTGCAGGAATGACCAGGGATCCCTGAGCCGATCCGGTGTCTGCCGAGACGTTCAATAGCCAGGAGCCGGAGGTCGTGACCACAGCGGGTAGGCCGTTAGCCTTGCACCCGGTCAGGCTGGGGGTGCCGATATTGACGTTGACTCCGCCGGTGCCGGTGTTGGAATTACCCGGCGCGGATGGGATGGTCCCGGAGCCCGTCGTACTGGAGCAGGTAAGTGTGATCGTTCCTGTCTTGATACTGAGATTGCTGCTCGAAGCAGTCACGGCTTGACCCGCTGGAGTGACGACGGTCGAAGCCAGAGCGGTGCCGGCTGCGACCGCAATCGCGGCTGCGGCGGCAGCTGTGACGATGGTGGTGCGGCGAACTGCATGGGTCATCGATATCTCCTTGTTGTCGGTGATACTTCGTGAGTCGCCGGTGCTTGCTCTACTGCGTCCGCAGGCTGTCGGCGCCGATGTTGAACACATCGCTTGTGGTGGTCAACGAGTTGTGACCACTCGAAGACGGAACGTTGGCGCGAAGATTGACTGCCCAATTCAATGCGCCGAACAGTCCACATCCAGATGCGCCCGGTACCGCGAACGTCTGGTCGGCGTGCGTCACGTTTCTGACGGCGGCGGTATCCGGAAATCCTGGAACTTCCTCCAGGACACCATTTTCGGACACTCCGAGTTTGAACATGATCGGGTTGCTCGCAGAACCCAGATAGCAGTTGCCGCCCAGCAAGGGGTTGGAGATCTTCAATCTTGCCGGAAGTGTGACACCGAGTTGGAATGCGTCGACTGTTGGCAACGCGACCGGTTCGACTGTTGCCTTGATGGTGGTCAAGCCGCCGGGGAACGGTATACCGAGCCCGAAGATTCCTCCTGGTACCTCGATGGGGGTGGAATAGACGCCTTTGGTGCCGTCAGTGGGAGGAATGAAGATCTGGTCGAACCCGAATTCAGCGTCGGGGTTCTCGCGATAGGCGACACCGCCGGCGATATTCAACGAGCCGGAAGGAATCGGTACTTTGAGCCCGTTGATGTTCATTTCGCCGCCTTTGACGACGACATCGACACAGGTGCTTGTCTCCGGATTGGCTATCGGGCATTTTCCCCAGCCCCCGAACGGCGCATTGGGCAGCGGGGCCGCCGTCGCGGTTGACACCGCCCCGAGAGTGAGGACTCCCGCTGCGACGACGGCGAGCGCGGCTCTGAATCGTATTGTGCGCATGGACAAGTGAACTCCGTTTCGAGGTGGCAATCTGTCGTCGATGACGGTTCTGTGGTAGTGGGTTGGATTGCTAGTTGGCACTACGTTCGGCAACGACGGCAGCGGGTTCGGGTGAGCCTGCCGGCTGGGGCCTGAGGCTGTCGGCACCGATGTTGTAGACGTCACTCGTCGTGGCGAGGGAGTTGGACGTGGTGGACGAGGGAAGCCCGGCGCGCCAGTTGACGATTGGATTCAGAACGCCGAACGGGCCACATCCGGAAGCTGTCGGGACCGCGAAGGGCTGTCCGGTGTGCCCGGTGTTTCGAACGACGGCAGTATCCGGGAAACCTGGAACCTCTTCGAGGACACCGTATTCGGTCACATCCAAGTTGAGTTGGACGGGGTTGTTGTCCGAGCCCAGGTAGCATTTGCCGCCGAGGAGAGGGTTCGCGATCTTCAATTTGACGGGTAGCTTCACACCAAGCTGAAATGCGTCCACGGTGGGGAGTGCAGACGTCGACTCTACGGTGGCCGAAGCCTTGTTCAGTCCGAAGAGATTGTTGAATGGCAGGTCGATTCCGAGTGCGCCCCCGGGGATGTCGATGGGTTTGGCGTAGATCCCCCGACTGTTGTCGTTGGGTGGGATGAATACTTGGTCGAATCCGAATTCAGCCTCTGGATTCTCCCGGTATGCAACTCCGCCTGCGATGCGCATCGCCCCGGCGGGAATGCTGACGGAAAGCTTGCCGATCTTCATGTTTCCGCCGGTGACCGTGACGTCCATACAGGTGCTGGTCTCGGGATTGTCGATCGGACATGAATCCCAACCGCCGAAGGGGATCTCCGCTGCCGGGGCGGCTCCTGCAATGCTTGCTGACAAGCTTCCCACCGCAGCGGCGGTGGCGAACACAGTTGCGGTGGCGAGTGCGCCGAAAAGCCCACGCGACGTCGAACGTCGGGACATGTATTTCTCCTTTGGGTACAACCGACCAGTCGGGATTGTGATGATGAGTGACGGTAGTCACGTGTGACTTGGATGTACAGACAATTTGAAACAATTCCGACAAAAGTATTACTGCGATCGCCTCCGCTACTACTTGCGGCTGTGAGGATTGAAATTTGTTGCAGTGCTCTGTGTCTCGTCATTCACCCGCGAATCGCTGTGAGGTGCTTCGACCCGAAAAGGCGTTCGTCGACGGGAATATCGGACTCCTGTCGAAATCGAGGGGGCAATGTTTTGTCGGAGTCGCCAATGAGGGAAGTCAGGGCGAGTAACTTTGTCGAACAGCGGCTGATCGGTACTCCGGGCAGCTGCCCGAGAGAACGGATCGCCATGACGCTGATGCTGCCGCTCGACTCGATGTTCCTTCTGATGGAGTCACGGGAGCATCCCATGCACGTCGGTGGCCTGTCGCTTTTCGTTCCGCCGGAAGGGGACGACGGCGAATTCGCCAGGTCGCTCTACCGTTCGCTCACCGACGTCGACTCGATTCGGCCCCTCTTCCGTCGCAAGCCGGTGCAGTTCTTGTCGAACTTCGCGCCGGTGCGTTGGACGGAGGACGCAGACGTCGATCTCGAGTATCACGTCCGGTTGCTCGCGCTGCCCAAGCCGGGTCGAGTCCGCGAGTTGCTCGAGCTGACCTCCATGCTCCACGGCACGCTGCTCGATCGGCATCGGCCGCTGTGGGAGGCGTACGTGATCGAAGGTCTCGCCGACGGCCGAGTTGCCGTGTACATGAAGACGCACCACGCGCTCATGGATGGTGTGTCTGCTGTTCAGGCGTGGTACCGCAGCCTCTCGTCGGATCCGCACGATCGACATTCGATGCCTCCATGGGCGCAACGACCTTCTTCGGGGCGGGTTCGTGCCGGTCGCGGGCTGGACCTGCAGAGGCGGGTGGGCTCCGTGATCGAGACTGTGCAAGATGTGGTCGGGGTCGGCCCTGCGATAGTGAACGCTGCTGCCTCGGCAGTGAAGGACCACGTCGCACCGTTGCCGTTTGCTGCTCCGAAATCGATCTTCAACGTCCCGATCACCGGAGCGAGGCGTGTCGCCGCGCAGTCGTGGCCGATCGAGCGCCTGCGCAAGGTCAGCTGCGTTGCAGACGTGACGCTCAACGATGCGGTGTTGGCAATGTGCGCGGGTGCGCTACGGCGATACCTGATCGAACTGGACGAGTTGCCGGACAAACCGTTGATCGCGATGGTGCCGGTATCCCTTCGCAAAGGCGAAGAGGGTGAGGCTTCCGGCAATGCCGTAGGTGCGGTGTTGTGTGATCTGGCAACCGAATTGGCAGATCCGGCGGCCCGACTTCAGAGAGTTCACGACTCGATGAGTAGCGCCAAGTCCCTGATGTCGGGCCTGACGCCCCTGCAGATCACGGCGCTCAGTGCATTGAACGTCGCGGGTCTCGGGCTGCCGCTGATCCCTGGTTCATCCCGACTGATCACTGGGCGTCCAGTCTTCAATCTAGTGATTTCCAACGTCCCCGGCCCGACAACGACGCGCTATTGGAATGGCGCGAAACTCGAGAGCTGTTACCCGGCATCGATTCCGTTGGACGGGCAGGCGATGAACATCACCGTCATCGGCTACGCGGACACCATGCAGTTCGGGCTCGTCGGCTGCCGCCGCAATGTTCCGCACTTGCAGCGGCTCCTCGGCCATCTCGAGGAATCCTTGAGTGAGCTCGAAGCCGCCGCAGGTTGAATGCGTGAGGAAACCTCAGCTGACGGGGACCGCTCCGCGAGCGTTCGATACCAAGTGAGTGCCGATCTGAAGGAACGCGGGTACGAAGTTCGGGGTGTCGATTGCAGGCGAAAGGATGTGGGCTCCGAAATGCGCGACCACAAACTCCAGGTCGCGTGAGATCAAGAGCCTCTGGCCATGGATTCCGCTTGCCATGAACGATCCGAACGGATCATTGAGGATCCACCAGTAGTCGTGGTAGCTCATCGTCGCGGGGGCATCGACAGGGGCACGGGGGCTTCTGACCTCCGACGGATAGCCTGCGGGCACTCCCGCGGTCATCGATCGCGCGATGTGCGGTGGGATCACCTGACGATCCTCGACGGCACCGTCACAACGAATCATCTCACCCACTCTGGCCACGTCTCGAAGGGTCGCACTGAATCCGCCCGCCGCCATTTCCGTTCCAGCGGAGTCGACTATGTAGAACGCATCTTCTTCGGCTCCGATTCTTGACCAGACCAGCTCACTGAGTAGTTCGGCGAGTGAAGTTCCGGTCACGCGGCGCAGTATTTCTCCGACAGTCTCGACATTGCCGTTCTCGTAGCGGAATTCGATGCCGGTCGGGCCCGCAGTACGTGCCGTGGCGAGGTGCTCGAGAATGGTCTCCGGGCCGCGGTAATTCATGGGGCGCAGCTTCGGGGCGACTACGGCCCAGAAACGGCTGGCTTCGATGGTGCGATGGAACGGCCGACCGCCGTACGTTACATCAGTGCCCATGTGAAGAAGGTCCTGAATCCGATTGTCTCCGAACGCAGTTCCTGCCAACTCGGGAATGAATTTCGACGCCCGATCGTCGCGGTCGAACAATCCTTGTGCTTCGACCAGTGCAGCCATCAAACCGACGTAGGATTTCGCCATCGATGCATTGAGGTGCGGTTCGTGCGGTTTGCAACCGTGCAAGTAACTCTCGTACACGATGCGTCCCCGATGTAGCACTGCGATACCGTCACTGTGCGCACCCGCGAGGAACTCGGACACCGTCTGCTTCGGCTGATCCGGAAGGTTCAACGTGACACCGGACAGATCCGTGTAGTCGGTCGGTAGGGTCCATTTGGGTCCGTCGCCGCGCCACACACGGCGAGTCGCTACCATCTCTCGTATGGTTGTGGCTTGTTGGCGCACGTCGGCCGGGTCGGTGAATCCGCGCGCCCAGGGGATGTCATCCGTTGCGATGTTTTGTGCCATCTGAGGTCTACTTCCGTCTTGATTGCCGAGTTGGAGTGTTGATTGCCGCGTTCGTAGTTGATGAACTGAATTGCCTAGTGCCGAAGCGCATTCTGTTCATGTAGGGGGTTGGCGGATGGCCCGGAGAGTAGGGCCGCACTGTCGCGGGCGTAGGGGCGATACAGTGCGCCTGAAGCGACTCCGTTGACGGTGGTCAGCACTACGGTGACGATGAAGAGCGCGCCTTGTAATCCGATTCTGTCGCCGAGGGTTCCGACCAAGACAGCGTATCCGGCGTAGGCCAGCGCTTCGACTGTCGAGACGGAGACGGCAAAGGCCAGGGCTCGCAGTTCCGGACGAACTATGGCCATGATAATCGGCCGATTTACCACTGGGACCTGACCTTGAAGGACGCCGACGATCCCGAACAAGACCGCGTAGACGCCGATGCTGTTCCAGGAAATCTGCGTAGCGATCAGTGCTGCGGCCGCGAATCCGAGTTGGCTGGCCTGAAGCATGATGATGCGGCCGTTTCGGGGTCGTTTGACGTGTACGGCGTCGTTGACTCGTCCGCCGACGAACGTGCCGAGCAGGTACCCGATTGCGAAGGGCGGTGCGATGATCGAAGCAGTTGCGGTCGTGAATCCGTGCTCCTCGACGAGAAATACGATGCTGAAGCTCATGATGACGTTCTGGCCCGAGAATGCGCGTTGTACGAGTAGGTATCGGAATGTCTTGATAGCGAGTAGCTCTCGTATCCCTTCGCGCCAGAATCTTGCTTTGGAGCCGAGATCGTCGGTGGTCGTCTGTGCAGGCGCATCGCCGGATTCAGGATCGTCGAGGAAAAGCATGATAAGCACACCGATGGCGATGCAGATTGCACCGGTGATGATGTATCCGTAGCGCCATCCATCTTCGAAGCGAGACAAAAGCCCGAATATCGGGGCGGTCGCGCCGGTGATGACGGCGACGCCGCCGTATACCAATCCCGTTGCGCGGCCCCTCCGGGCGTCCTCGTACAGATCTCCGAGGATGGACAATGCAATCGAGCCGGCGCCGGCGAAACCTGCGGCGCCGATCGCATAGAGGACGAGAAACTGAGTGAAACTGCCGGACAATCCGGCCAGGATTACCCAGGCACCCCAGAACCCTGAACAGATGGCAAGTACCGACTTGCGAGAATATCGTCGGGCAAGGAACGCCCAGGGGATTGCCGTGAAGACCCCGACGGCCTTGGCCACTGCAACGATCGTGCCGAGCGCCGCCGATGACAATCCCATGGCCTCACGCATGAGAGGGAAGAGCACGGACGTCACGCTGCTTTCGGCGTTGTCCATTGCCGTGGAGCCGGTCAGGAGTGCGAGGTTCTTACCTCGCCGACTGCGTGGAAACTGAGTAGGTGCCGCAAGTTCTGTGGTCATTGTTCCCTCTCGAAAAATGCCGATGATTGCTTGGGCGCGGTGGGCAGCGCTCGGCGGTCGACTGTGCACTGAGTCACAGTGAGCATTAATGGAGACAATATACATAAATAGACATACTGTCTATCTCTTTGTTCAAAGTTGGATGACAGTGCAGGTGCCGAGTCCCGCAACCGTGACGCCTACGGCCAAAGTCGCCATGACAATGAACGGTATTTCTCGAGAATCCTTGTCGTCCAGACTGAGTCGACGATGACGGATTGTCGTGCCCACGATGACTCCGGCAGTCGTAATGATGAGCGTGGCGAACACTGCGATTCGTAGAACGGACGGATGCAAAGCGATTTCGCGACCGGTGACCACTGACACAGTCACAGAGGAGAGGGCAGTTCGTCGCCAGGCGAGCACGGTTCGCTCGGGTTGCAGTCCGGGCGGCTCGTTTTTCGTCACAACACGGTCATCCCTACGCCGAGACCCGCAACGACACACACCCCGCCGACGAGAAGCGCGATCATCGGTGACGTGGGTAAGGGAAGATCACGCCTCATCGCGGTTTGGACGGCCTTCCAGTGTCTGAGCGCGCCGAGCGCTACAGCCGACGCCACGACGGTGCACACGACTCCGAGCATTTTGTACATATTGTCGTCGTTTTCGGATACGTAGAACTGACCGACTGCGACGCCGCCTGCCAACAACCCCAACGCAGTTCGTATCCAAGCCAGAAATGTTCGTTCGTTCGCAAGACTGAATCTGTAGTCCGGTTCGTGATCGATCACGGTGATTGCCTCTGAAATGTCGAGTGCCCGCCAGGCCGTCACGTCGAGCGTATGACGACCTGGCGGGCGCGAAATTGGATACGACTGTCTTTGAATGATCTTCAGGTGGTGAGTAATTGACGCGCGATTCCGTTCTTCTGAATCTCGGAGGAGCCGGTGAGGATTCGGAACATCCTCAACCGCTGGAACAGTGATTCGACCTCCGAACCACGGATGACCCCGGCTTTTCCGTGAATCTGAACTGCGTGGTCGGCGATGGTGAAGGCCTTCTCGGCAACGAACAGCTTGCACATGAATGCTTCGGTACGCGGACTCCCACCAGCATCGAGTGTGGCGAGTGCGTCGTAGGTCATCGAGCGCGCAGCGTAGTAGTCGGTCGCCATGTCGGCGAGTTTGTGTTGGATGGACTGCAACATCGCAAGAGGAGCGCCCTGCACCTGGCGAGTCTTGCTGTACTCCAACGACAATTCCAGTGCTCGGCGGGCTCCCCCGAGGACGGTGGGGCAGTGCAACAACCGGTTGACTGTGACTCGACCGAGTCCGATTCTCAAGCCTTCGCCCACATTTCCGAGAAGCTGTTCCGGCCCCACGTAGCAGCCGTCGAGGATGATGTCCGCTTCGATGTGCTGACCGGACATCGGGACGTCACCGTCCGCCACTGTGCAGCCAGGAGAATCCAAGTCGACCAGGAAGGCCGAGTACGAATCCGGTCCGTCGCCGTCGGATGCCATCTTTGCGATCAGTACCGAAAAGTCGGCGAAGGGGCCCGCGGACGAGAACACCTTGTGGCCGTTGAGGCGCCATCCAGCACCGTCCGGGGTAGCTGTGGTGAGCATGCCGCGAACATCGGAACCTGCGTCGTTCTCGGTGAGAGAAAAGCAGCACGCCTTCTCTCCTCGCAGCACCGGAATCAAGTACTTTTCCAACTGGTGCTCGGTGGCGTATTGAAAGATCGATCCCGCGCGGAGTGGGCCACCCATGTCTCCGAGCACGGACGTCGCGAGGACCCGCGGCGATGCACCGACCTCTTCTTTGAGTGCGGCGAGTTCGGTAAAGGTGAGGTTCTGGCCGCCGAGTTCAGTGGGGAGGTGTATTCCGTAGAAGCCGAGTTCGCGGCTGCGTCTCCACACTGGCTCGAGCGTCTCACGGATGTAGTGGGATTCTTGAGTGAGACCCAATTCGGCTTCGTACTCGGCTAGTTCGCCGTCGAGATAGTCGCGTAGACGCTCGACGAGCGATTGAAGTCTTGGATTGTCTTCGTAGGTAGGGGTGAGAGCGAATGACATGTCTATTTCCTGTCAGTTGACGTGACGGTCAGCGGTGGTCCAGTAGGTCGCGCGAATCGCGCGGCGATCGATCTTGCCGTTTCGGTTGACAGGCAACGAATCTGCGAAGTCGACCGAACGTGGCTTCTTCATGCTTGCCAGACGCGTCGAGCAGTGCGCGATCAATTCCATTGCGGTGGTGTCAGTTCCATCTCTGGTCACCACGACAGCCTTGACTGCTTCGCCCCACTTCGGATCGGGAACTCCCACTACGCAGACTTCGGAAACGGCGGGATGTTCGTACAAAGCGGCCTCCACCTCGCTGCAGTAGATGTTGAATCCGCCCGAGATGATCATGTCCTTCTTGCGGTCGACGATGAACAGGTAGCCGTCTTCGCGGAAATAGCCGACATCACCCGTGTGGACCCAGCCGTTCCTGAACGTCTCAGCCGACAGCTCGGGTTCGTGGAAGTATTCGCGGACACAGTCCGGACCACTGGCTACGATCTCGCCGATCGTGCCGGCCGGGACCTGTACGCCGTTGTCGTCGACCACGCGAACATCGGTGTCGTATGCCGGCCGGCCGCACGAGAGAAGAAGCTCAGGGTCGGATTCGATACCGCGCACCACGTCTTCAGCGGTCAAGACAGTGACGACGCTGGTCGTTTCGCCGAGCCCGTATCCCTGAATGACGATGGGACCGAACACCTTTACCGCGTCGCGCATCCGTTGTGGAGAAACCGGCGCTGCGCCTACGCCGATGCAGCGCAGAGAGCTCAGGTCGACGTCGGTAACCGACGGATGGTCCATCAGCAAGTTGAGCATCGTCGGGACCACCATGGTGGTGGTGATCCGCTCACGTTCGATGGTCTGCAGGAACGTCCTCGTGTCCCATGCCGGCAGGATCACCACTGCGGCGCCCCTGGCGAACATTCCGAGCATCACCATGCCGGAAGCGTGTGTGATCGGGCCGGGGGCGAGGTAGCGATCACCAACAGTCGGCGCGCCTTCGGGGCTCATCAGTCGCTTGCGCATGTTCGCCAAGCGGTTGCCGTGACTCTGGACCGCAGCCTTGAGCTTGCCGGTGGACCCGGATGTGTAGTTGAGGACAGCCGGGGCGTCAATGTCGACGTCCACCTCGACGTTGTCTTCGCTGCCCCTTGCCGTCAGTTCGTGATAACTGTCCGCGCCGGGAGTCGAAGTGCTGTAGTCGATCACCCTGCAGTTCAGCCCTGCGTCGGCGACGACCTTCAGCGCCACGCCGGCGTGTGCGGCGTCGACGAAGAGAACACGCACATCGGCGTCGGCGAGGATATGCCCGAGTTCGTCGGCGCCCAGTCGTGCGTTGATCGGTACCCTGACGAATCCTCCCTTGTACAAGGCCATTTCGGTCACTACGAGTTCCCCGCAGTTTCCGGCAAAGGTTCCGATCATGTGTCCGGGCCGTGTCCCGATCACTGCGAGAGCCGACGCGAGACGGTTTGCGGCCGTATCGAGCTCGCTGTAGGTCCACCGGCCTTCGCCGCAGACAAGGGCTTCGAGATCGGGGTAGTAGCTGGCGCTTCGGGCGAGATAAGTACCGAGGTTCATGGACATCTCCAGAGAAAATCGACATCACGAATGTTAATGGACAGTCTGTCTATATTCGATCGTCCTGTCAACGTTGAACTATGCTTCGTACAACAGTGCGAAGGAAGGGAACCCAATGCCTCCAGAAGACAGACGTGTCCGGCGTACCCGACGATTGCTGCGGGATGCCTTGGTCTCGCTCGTTCTGGAACGGGGATATGCCGGGATCACCGTCGAAGACATCACGGACCGTGCAGATTTGGGTCGGGCGACGTTCTACAGTCACTACACCGACAAAGACGATTTGCTCGGTCAAGTCGTGTCCGATCTGGCCGATGACCTGCAAGAGCGGCTCGGTCCACTCATTCCCGCCTCTTCGATCGGATTCACCGGCAAGCCTGTGCTCGAGATGTTCAGGCATGCCGCTGAGGAACGTGACGTCTACCGTGTGATCCTGCGTGGTGAGGGGGATGGCAAGGCGCTGCGAAAGTTCGTCGAAGACCGCAGCGTCGCCGCTGTGCGGATATTTTCCGCACGGGCAGAAGCGCTCGGGGTTACTCCGCGAATCGACATCGAAGTACTCTCGCGGGCATGGGTGGGTGAACAGATCGCGGTCATGCAGTGGTGGCTCGAGTCCGACCCGCCACCGCTGACGCCGGAAGAAGTCACCGAGATGCTGCTCGAACTTTCGTTGCGGGGACGCTACTGGTCTTCGGGTTTCGACGGCGAATTGAAGTCCGAATAGCCGCTGTCACGTCTCGCCGTTGCCGCGGCGGCTTCGTCGAGAACCGACTCGGTGTGCTCGCCCACGTACGGAGTCGGAAGTCGAAAACTGTTCAGTCCCAAGCTGAATTGCGCCGGGAATCTCATCTGGGGCCAGCTTTCTCCGTTTTCGGTCGCGACCTCGCTGAACAGGTTTCGAGCGATGACATGGGGATCGCTCATCAGTTGTCCGGCGTCGGTGAACACCGGCGCCCACGGCGCATTGATCGCAGTCAACGATTTTTCCCACCACTCGTATGTGTGCGTACCGAAGGTCGTGACCAGGAGTTCCCGCAACTCTGCCTTGTGCTGTGTTCGGGTCCATCGATCGTCGTAGCGCAGTGTGTTCAGTGTCGGAAACTCAGCGCTGAATGCTGTTCGGAACTCGATCCAGAACTTGTCTTCGAAAGTGGCAAGTGAAAGCAAGCAACCGTCGGAAGTCTCGAAAATGTCGTTGTCTCCCTGGACGGTCGGTGAATCGGTAGGGTTCTCGATATCGCGGATCATGAGCGCGAAAGGCGCGCACCAGGCGGTTGCAGCCTCGGCGAGGGAAATGTCTATGTGTTGTCCGCGTCCGTGCTTGTCCACGCTGGCGAGAGCAACCGAGATGGACAGTGCTGCGTACATCGAACCCACCAGATCACCGGCCCGGATACCAGGGCGGGTGACGACTCCGTCGGTGCACCCGGGAACTGCGAAAAAGCCGGAAAGACCGAGGAAGTTCAATTCGTGCCCCGGCTTGTCGGCATAGGGTCCGGACTGCCCGTAACCGGTGATCGAACATAATACGATGCGTGGGTTGGCTTTTCGAAGTACGTCGTAGCCGAGTCCCATGCCTGCCAGTACCTGTGGCCGGAACCCCTCGACCACTGCATCTGCAGTCTCGACCAGTCGAAGGAACGTCTCGCGATCGGATTCGAGACGGAGATCGAGCGCGATTGATCGCTTGTTCCTGTTCAACGAAGCCATCCGTTCACCAGCTGCCCGCGTGGGATCAGGTCGCTTCGGGTTCTCGACCTTGACCACGTCGGCGCCCAGATCTGCGAGCAGCGTCGTCGCAAACGGGCCGGGCAGAAGTCGAGAGAGATCGAGAACGCGCTTGCCGTGTAAGAAACTCCATTCCGACGTGTTGTCACTGTCCATGTTCACACTCCGAAGACTGTCGAGGCAGTAGCCGATAACGCCAAACCCTCACCGGCACGGCATTGTTCGTAACTGCTGGATCCCAGGATGATCAACCTGATCGATAATTGGCAGACTATCGATTAATGAACAGGATGTCTACGAATTGATTGCGGCGAGGTTTTGTTCTGCTTTGTCGACGCGACGCTCAGCAACACGGAGTTCCTTCTCGGATTCTCGAACCGCAGCGTCACTGGTCTTCTCGGCGTTCCGTGCGAACTGCCGTTGCTGCTCAGCGTGCTCGAGTTCGGTGCGCAGTTCTTCAACGCGCCGTTCGACGTCGGAGAGCGTCGTTCTGGCTTCCTGGAGTTCGGCGGTCTCGGACTTCACCCGGCGGCGGATCTCGTCGGCCTGCGCCGTGGCTTCCTTCAATTCTGCTTTTGCTCTGGCTTGTTCGGCCTTCAGTTCCGGAGTTTTCGACTTCGGAGTCGTCGGCTCTTCAATCGCGGCGTGCTGCGGTGATTTCTCATTCACCGCGGCGAGCCCGGCGGGTCCGAAACCGCTGTAAGTCGCAGCGGTCACGACCCGTCCGAGTCGAACCTGCGCGGCAGTCTCCTCATCGGCCAGGGCGGCATTGAGAGTCTGGGCGACATCGCGCAACGAATCCTCGCCGACGCTTTTTCCCCGTGAAGCGGCGATCTCACCGGATTTGTGGGCGAGACTCCGCACCACCTGCTGCCTCTGTGTCGTCAGCCGTCGCAAGTCCGGGCCCGAGAGATGGCGTTGAGCGTCGCGTAGCGATTCGCCAAGCGCGAGAAGTGCATCCAGATCCTCTGGTGCATCGCGCGAGATGAGATTGACCAACCACCCCACGGTGGTCGGCTTCCGAAGTTTGCCGATTTCCGCGGCCAATGTGCGGTCGTTGTCCTCCCGGGCGGCCTTCACATGATGTGTACGCGCCTCGACGAACTCGCCGGGGTCGAGCCCGTACAGTTCGTTGGCGACATCATCGAGGGTCACGTATCCATATTGGCACTCGGAACGGTTACATGTGGCAAGGCGGAAGGTATCGCACGGTGGGTACTCCGCCGGGACCGTCCAGGCGAACCTCGGCGTCGACCTGGTAGACCTCGGCTATCAGGTCAGCGGTGAGGACCTCGGTCGGGCTTCCGTGGGCAACGATGGATCCCCGGTTCAGCATCACTATCGAATCGCAGAACATGGCGGCCAGATTCAGATCGTGCAATGCCATGATCGTGGTGGTGGGGAGGCGTCGCACGAGCGCGAGCAATTCGAGTTGATGGTTGATGTCCAGGTGATTGGTCGGCTCGTCGAGTAGCAACTCGTGAGGTTCCTGAGCGAGGGCGCGCGCGATCTGGACGCGTTGGCGCTCCCCGCCGGACAGGGTGTGCCACGACCGGTCCAGCATGCCGGCGAGATCGGTGTGTTCGATCGCTGCCCGGACGGCGTCGCGATCGGAATCCGACTGCCCACCCCACAGTCCGCGGTGCGGTGTGCGTCCGAGTTCGACTACCTCCGCGACCGTCAGATCGATCTCGGTGTTGCTGTGCTGATCAACGGTCGCGATCCGACGCGCGATGTCGCGGCGTTTCCAGTCGGACAACGGGGTTCGGTCCAGGGTCACGACACCGGATGTCGGACGATTGTGCCCGGCAAGCAGTTTCAGCAGCGTCGATTTCCCCGAACCGTTGGGGCCGAGAAGCCCCACCGTACTTCCGGTTGTAGGCGAGACGTCGAGGTCGTCGACTATGAGCGCCCCGCCGACCCGCCAACTGACGCCGGTAGCTTCGAGTGTCATGGCCTGGCCTTCCGTCTCCAGAGGATGACGGCAAACGCAGGCACACCGACCAGCGCGGTCACCACACCGGCCGGGAGTTCCTGCGGCGCAATGGCTGTGCGTGCCACAGCGTCGACCCAGACAAGGAAGATGGAGCCGATCAGTGCGGACGCGGGCAGGAGTCGGCGGTGGTTCGAACCGACGAGAGCCCGCGCCGCGTGCGGGAGGACCAGGCCCACGAAGCCGATGGCACCTGCGACGCTCACGATCACCGCGGTCATCAAGGCTGTTGCCAACAACAGGGTCACACGCACCCGCCACACGTTCACCCCCAGCGACGACGCCGCGTCCTCGCCGAAGGCAAAGGCGTCGAGTGCGCGGGAGTGAGTCAGACAGACCACGAGGCCGACTGCGACCACCGCAGCGCAGAGTGCGACGTCGAGCCAGTCGGCGCCGCCGAGTGAGCCCAGGAGCCAGAACATCACGCCGCGGGTCTGCTCGGGATCGGCCGAGGTGATGACGATGAACGAGGTGAGCGCGGAGAACAGTTGGGTCGCGGCGACACCGGCCAGGATCACCCGGTCCGGCGTGCCGCCGGCCGCATGGGCGAGCAGCAGCACAAGGGCGAAGGAGATCACCGCGCCGATGAAGGCGCCGCTCGACAGGCCGATCAGTCCCGACCCGACTCCGAGGATCACGATCAGTACGGCACCGGTCGAGGCGCCGGACGAGATACCGAGGACAAACGGATCGGCCAGCGGATTGCGAAGCAGCGATTGCATGATCGCACCGCACAGCCCGAGACCGGCACCGCAGAGCGCGGCGAGCAGGGTGCGCGGCAGACGGAGGTCCCACACGATGCCGTCACGGATAGGGGTGACGTCCGCCGCGGTACCGCCGAGATGGCCGACGACAATCGAAGCCACCTCACCGACCGACAGACCGGCGGGCCCCAACGTGATCGCCACGGCGGCTGATCCGGCCAGCGTGACAACACCGATCATCCACAGCAGGGTGACGGTCGTCGGGTTGTCACGCAGCCGAACTCTTGTCGTCATCTCACGCCGTAGACCACGTAGTCGTCGAACAGTTGCCAGACCGTCCCCGACTCCCGAAAACCTGCTTGCGCGAGCGCCGCCAACTGGAAGTCGACGGCTGTGGGCGCGGTGGCGTCACGTCCGGCGAATCTGCGCTCACGCTCGTCGGTCAGTGCCCCGATGCCGTGAGTGGCCCGCAACTCGTCCCACCAGCTCTCCCACTCGGGAGCGCCCGCAGCAAAGGCGGAGTGTTGCGTCTGCTCGTCGTGAGCCTTCGCCCATCGCCCGATGACAGGGAAGCGGCTGTCGAAACGAAAGTGATCACCATTGAGCAGGACTCCGTCCGGACTCAGCAGTTCGCGGCACTGCCGGTACACCTCGACGAGCTGCTGCGGTTGCAACCAGTGCAGCGCGGTTGTCGACACTATCGCCTGAACCGGCGCAGCCACCGAATTCGGCCAATCGGCTCCCGCCAGATCTGCGTCGATCAGCTGCAGTCGGTCACCGAAACGCGTCGACGACTGGCGGGCGAGCTCCAGCAGCATCGGGTCGTAATCGATCCCCACAACGCTCGCATGCTCGAACTTCTCGAGAATCCGGGCGCTCAGTGAACCCGGCCCGCAGGCCAGGTCGACAACCGTGAACGGGGCGTGCGCGTGCTGCAATTCGAGAACGTCGAGAATCACGTCGAAGCGCTTCTCACGGTCGGCGATGTATGCCGCCTGCTGGTCGTCCCACCGACGCACCAGTTCACTGATCTGCGCGGACATCTAGACCACACCCAACTGGCGCAGCCCGTCGGAGAGCTGTTCGATGCCACCGACATTGCGGATCGAGGGATCCATCGTCGTTCCTTCGAGGATGATGTAACGCTTGTTCTTCACTGCGGTGAGCTTGCTGGCGACCGGGTCCGATTCGAGGAACGCGATCTTGTCTGCGGCACTGTCGCCGTCTCCACCGCGGTCGAGATCTGCGAGCACCAGCACGGTCGGGTCTCGATCGAGCACACTCTCCCAACCGATTTCGGGCCAATACTGCTTGTTGTCGTCGAAGGCGTTCTTCGCACCCACCGCGTCGGTCATGATTCCCGGTGCACCGCAGCACCCGGCGAAGTACGGAGTCTTCGTGGCTGCGTACCACCACGCCAGCGTCACGTTCTCAGCTCCCAGTGCCGCCGTGGCGGTGGCCGCGCGATCCTTCAAACTCTCGGTGAGCTCGACACCTTTGTCCTTGGCATCGAACAGTGTTGCCACGTCGTCGATTTCGTCGTACAAGTCGTCGAGCGTGAGGGCCTTGCTCTGCTCGGCATCCTGACCGGTGCACTCGCTGGGTGACTGATATGTCGCGACACCGAGGTCGGTGAACTTGATCCGGTCGGCGATGCCCTCCGAGGTGAACGTGTAGTTGAACGTCGTGTAAACCATGTCCGGTTCGCGTTCGAGGACACTTTCGAATGACGGGAACTCGGTGTCGAACGCCTGGACCTGACCACGCGCCTCGCGCAGTTCGGGGAGGACATCGTCATCGCTCATGGCGTACCCGGCCATCCGGTCCTGCACTCCCAGCGCGAACAGCATCTCTGCTGCAGGTTGATTTACCGCGATTGCCCGTTCGATCGGTCGCTCCACCGTGACGTCTCGGCCACAGTTCTGGACTGTCACGCGCGATTGTTCGGAAGAGTTGGATTGTCGGGCAGCACTGTCGTCGGAGGAGCAGGCAACCAACGACGCGCACAACAGGGCAGCGACGGCGGCGGCGGGTAGGTGAAGTCTGGACAGACGCATGGAATCTCGTTCTCGCAGGGGCTCGTTCGCGGAGCCCGTTACCGTGTGAACAGGCGCCTGTTGACCCCTGCTGCCAGCCGGTATTCGGACTCGAGATCGCCCCACCCGAGCGCCTTCCCAGATTCTCATCCAGTGGCGTAAGCCCGGGCGGTCACCCTCACCGCTGCGCGTCAGTTCCGGATTCACACCGGATTCCCTGACCCCCTGTGTGGAGGTCCGCTGGCACAGAGGAACTTATCACCGCAGTGCACCGCCGGTCAGGTCGGCTGGTGTGAGGCAATCAGATCTCGATGGCCAGGTCGTCGATGTCGGTGAGGGTTCCGCCGTCGGCGAGGATGCGCTCGTAGTTCTCGCGTCGACGGAGGTCGATTTCGGTGTTGCTGACGCCCTCCTTCCAGTATCCGAATATCGCGACGTCGTTTTTGTCGAGTCCGACGGTCGATCGAAAGTGCTTCCGGATTGCGCGCATCTCGTTGCGTTCACCGGCGCCCCACACGACGTAGCTCGCGGGATTGGCAAGCTCGCGTGCTCGTACCACAAGTGGGCCGTCGGGCTCGGCCGGATCTGCGCTCACGCGGTGAAGCTCCAGGCCGGGGAGGGCGGGCAGTTCGGCGAAGGCGACCTCGTCATCTGTTGTGACCCAGCCGATTCCGACGACGTCGTTAGGTAACTGCTCGATGATCGAGTGCAATGCGGGTATTGCGGTGCCGTCCAGAAAAAGTGCGATACGTCGACCAGGAACATCAGGGATCAAGAAGTGTGGCCGCGGACCGGTGAGGCCGAAGGTGTCACCGACGGCCAACGCTGCTGCCCACCTCATCATCGGACTGGTCTGTCCGTGCAGGACCACATCGACGACGATCGATCCGCTCGCTGAATCGTAGGAACGCACCGTGTACACGCGCGAAGCGTCGTCGAAGGCCGGCCCGAGATTCATGCGTACGGTCACATTCGGGCGTGACCAGGTCGGATCGTCGGTCGACTCCGTCAAACGAGCCGTGATCCGCAGCAGGTGATCGCTCGGTCGCTCCAGTGCTTCGACGATCGCGAGAACGTCGTTGAGTCCGCGATTGTGGTCAGCGGTCCGTAGGACGGTCGTCGGGGGAGTTGTTGTGCGCGAGGCGTCTGCATGTGTCATCGACTGTGCTCCTGGATCGGGTTTTCGGGATGCCGCCAGGTTAGTGCTACCTAAGTCGAGCGAGTTGTCCAGAAGTGACATTTGATTACCTGAATGATTCGGGTCTCGAAACGACGCGGTTGAGTGAGTGGTGCCGGCGCTGCTACCGTGCCTGTGATGTCCATGCGCCGCTGTTCTCTCGCTTCCGGCCGTGCACTGCGCACGGCCCGATTCGGCGTAGCGACTTTCCGACGTGGGCGTAAGGCGATCGACCGCCGCCCGTCCGGTCTTGTCTGGATCGAAAGAGCCTTGGCCGCACCGGCCGGATCCGTCTGACATTCGCCACTTCGGCGAGCATTGCCTCGCCGAGATTTCGCAGTGCCACACCTGTTGCAGTGCTGCGCATTTCCCGTACCTGAAGTTTCTCGCGGGTGAGTTGTGAGTGTCGGCGCCACCGAGCCTGGAATGCCAGCCAACTCGTTTTCGTGAAAGGTACACAGCAATGAATCGTTTCGAAGGTCGTCGTATTCTCGTCACCGGCGCAGGATCTGGAATCGGGCAGGCCACCGCGCTGCGGTTGCTCGCCGAAGGTGGCCGCGTGGTCGCTGCCGACATCTCCGAGCAGGGTTTGGAGAACACCCGGAAATCGGCAGAACATGCTTCGACGGAGGATCGCCTCGACACCCTCGTCGTCGATATCGGTGACGAGAGTTCCGTCATCAAGGTTGTGGGTCAGGCGATTTCGACTCTCGGGGGATTGGACGTACTGGTCAACGCCGCCGGGATACTGCGTGGTGGGCACACCCACGAGACCTCGCTGGACCTGTGGAATCAGGTGCTCTCCGTGAATTTGACGGGCACTTTCCTCGTCACCCGCCAGGCACTGCCGGCTCTCCTCGCCACCGCCAACGCAGTCGTGGTGAATTTCAGTTCCACCTCCGCGGCCTTCGCGCACCCGTACATGGCCGCGTATGCCGCAAGTAAGGGAGGAATCCAGTCCTTCACTCACGCACTGGCTCTCGAATACGGCAAGCAGGGTCTGCGTGCCGTCGCGGTGGCTCCAGGCAGTGTGAAGAGCGGGATCACCGACACTACGGCGTCGTACTTGCCGGAAGACACCGACTGGTCGCTCTTCGGCAAGTTGTCACCGATTCTGAGCACTGATCTGGAGTCCGGTGGTGCCCCCATGGCCGGGCCGGAAAGTGTTGCGGGAGTTATCGCGATGTTGGCATCCGACGATGGTGCCTTCATCACGGGTACGGAGATCCGGATCGACGGCGGCACGCACGCCTGATTCTGCGTCCGTCTGACGGCCCGCACAGGCAGGCCGTCAGACGCGAGCCGTCATTCTCGCGAGCGAGTGATGGCGGGGACGACGTAGGACTTATCGAGCACGGCGGGCGAAGGTTCGTACATTCTCAGTACCGGTCGGAAATCCCCGCGCGGTGCGGGCAGCCAGTTTGCCTTCGCCGTGGGATCTTTCGGCTCCTCGTGGCTGATCGTGATCGTCAACGCACCGTCGGCGTCGTGGACGATTCCTGGAGTGCGGTCGCCGATCGAGTATCGGTCGACGGGGTTCGCCACGAGGAAGAAGTCCGGCACCGAGTACATCGTCAGCGACCAGAAGGCGCTCACCGGCGGAGTGGGGTCGAGTCTTATTGTGTAGGTGTGGGTTCCGTTCAACTGCTCGCCCTGATCGTCGACGTAGGTCATGATGTACGCCGCTTCGTAAGGGTGGTTGCCCCACAGCCCGCCCTTGGCAGCCGCGGCGCGTTCGACGATGCGCAACTTGGGATCGGCGATCTTGAATTGTGAATCGTCGATTGTGCCGACCTCGAAGTAGTCGAGGTTGTAGTCGAAGGCGTGGAATGTGAGCTTCCATCCGTTGACTTCGGGGCTGGAGCCTTTCGTGAGGGCCTCGAGCAGGTTCTTCTCACCGATCGTCAATCCGTCAGCCAACGCGGCTGCCTCGTCGGCAGACAGCGATACGTAGGGAGAGGCCCCGTGCTCGGTGATTCCGATCAGGGAGAAGGAATCCTGGAGTTCTCGATCGCGCGGGGCCGGCGGAAACGCCTGTGACCAGATGCGGAGTTTCTCGAGGAACAGGAGGTCCTGGCTTACCCCGGGTTCGGGCACTGGGAGACCCGCCGAGTTTCCGGTGGAGTCGACGACGGTCAGCGTGGTGGCGTCCTGCAAGGCGTGCACCGCAGGGAGGTCGTCGTCGCCACCGCATGCCCACCGGCCCACGATCGACGCAATGTTCGTGGGAAATCTGATCACCGTGGTCTGGTCCGCCGGGGTTCCCGTCCAGGTGGGTGGGACGAGAAGGAAGTCTCCGCTCTTCGTGCCGGTGGCCCGATGCCCGACGTAAGCGAAATTGTTTGTCCAGGCGTCCACGAACTGGAGGACGTAGTAACGGCCATCGGTATCGGGGACGTGCAGCGCAACGGGGCCGACAGAGAGATCGATCTGCGCCATGGAATACACGGTGTCGTTGTTGATCGTGACGAAAGTGTCTGCCGGCCCGGCCAGTGTTCGGGCGTGGCTGAAGGTGTTGAAAGGTGCGGCGGGGTTCGCTCCGACACCGTTGTGAACATACCGATGGACCTGGTCGAGATTGAAAACGAGGGGAAATCCGTAGATATACGCCTGAGCTGCAAGCTCGGTGCGACTGGTGTCTGTCATCTCTGCCCTCTCGTCGTGCACGTCGGTTCGAAGTCCACCCTGCGGGAACCCTGCCGTCGGGGCATCACCCGCCGAGGGTGACGACGGTAGAGGGAGAAGACATGTCGGATCAGGAGAGTGCGGCATTGGTCGCTGTCGCAGACGAGTGGAACGTCGCGATGTGCTCGAACGACGCCGAACGGATCGGCGATTTCATGGCAGACGACTGGGTGATCGTCTCGGAATCCGGAGTGTCGACCAAAGCGGAGTTCCTGGGTTTCGTGGCCTCGGGCGACCTGACTCATTCGACGATGGACCGCGTCGGGAGCGCTCGCGTGCGTTTCTTCGGTGACGTCGCACTGTTCACCACGCGGATCGTCAATACCGCGCACTACGGCGGCAGACAATACGACGCCGACGAGTGGACCACCGACGTGTTCGCGCGGCGAGACGGTCGTTGGTGCTGCGTGTTGAGCCACATCACGCCGGCGGTCGAGGCGAAGATCGAGGACGTGGAACTATGACGTAGAGATAAGAGAAAGGCTGATGTTTTAACGGTGACACTATTGGGTAGTAATACGAGTTTCGCATTTATGAATGTATTTATCGGATTTATCGATTGTGAAGTTTCTGTAGTAGCGTCAGTTGAGTAGATCATTTTGATACGCATACCGGATGAGGTTCTCACATGATTGTTCTCGGCATTATTCTGGCGTTGATCGGCTTTTTCACGGGGTTGAGCATTCTGACCACCGTCGGCATCATCTTGGTCGTCGTAGGTGCAGTTTTGTCCATCCTCGGTGCTACCGGGCGCGCAGTGGGCGGACGAAAAGTCTGGTATTGATCAATACTGCGCGAGTAGCTGAGAAGGCGGTACCCGATCTCTTCGGAGATCGGGTACCGCTTTTTGTGCTCCAACTGGTTTTCGGTCTCTCTACCCCAAATTATCGATCTGAGCGGCATCGGGTAAACATGAAGGATGCTTTCTCGAGACCATGACGAAGAGAAATCTGCCGAGCGATTCAGATTCCCTCGCAGATGGAATCAGGTTGACGAATCGCGCCGCGGTTTGGTGTTGGCGTGGGTGGCCTTCACGTTGACGTTCGGCGGAGCACGTCTGGTGACCTGGTTGATCCAGATCGATACCAGGGATGTCGGCGACATCAGCGCCGGTGGCACTCATCTGCATCACTACCTGTGGGGAATTCTCCTGTTGGCGGGAGTAGCGATCTTCGGACTCGTCGACCGAAGTCCTCGCGCAAGAACCTGGATGGGCATCGCCTTGGGTATTGCGCTCGGACTCATTGTCGACGAAGCCGCACTACTGATCACTCTCGACGACGTCTACTGGCAGAGCGACGGTTGGCCGAGCATCGCCATCGCCGTGTCGATCATCGGTGTTGTGGGAACCGGGCTCGCGCTGACACGGAGCGGAGCGGAGAAGCCTCGAGGTTGATCCGACTGCGGCACGGGTACTCACCCTCGAGCCGGGAAGTCGCGCGGATCGTGAGGTGGCTTGGATGGATCCCAGTTCCGCGGACACATCACCGGATTCCGAAAGCGAAGTTCAACCGATAGATCCGATGGCGGAAGCCGAACGTGAAGCCGCAGCATTGGCGACGCCCGTCCGGCCGCTGGGCGAACCCGGACCGAGATTCGATCGTCGTTCACCGTTCTTCATCGGACTGAGCGCCGCGGCCGGAGTTGCCGTGACGTACGCGGTGATCGAGGTGCTGCTTGCGGCGCGGGGCATGTTGATCCTGATCGTGGTCGCATTGTTTCTCGCGGTGGGCATCGAACCGATGATCGTCTGGCTGGAGCGGAGACATTTCCGGCGCTGGATCGCGGTCACCGTGGTACTCCTCGGAATTGCGGTGATGCTCGCGCTGTTTCTCGTTGCTGCGATCACTCCGCTGGTCGAGCAGGGACGTCAGTTCGCATCACACGCTCCCGAACTTCTGACACACATTCGTGACCGGTATCCGATCGTCAGCGACCTCGACGAGAAGTATCACCTCGAGGAGCACCTCACCACCCAACTGGACGGTTCGGGGTCTGCGCTCGCGACGGGTTTGCTCGGAGCGGGGCGGGCGGTGTTCAGCGCAGTCGCCGACGCTGGAATCGTTGCTGTACTGACGACGTACTTCTTGATCGACTACCCACGAATCCGCACGAATCTGTATCGGCTGGTGCCACATTCGCGGCGGCCACGAGCAATCGCCATCGGTGATCAGATACTGGCAGGTGTGGGTGGATACGTCCTCGGCAATGTTCTGATCTCCGTGATCACCGCAGTGTGCACCTTCGCGTGGTTGTTGATCTTCGACGTGCCGTATCCGTTGATCCTGGCGCTGCTGGTCGCTCTGCTCGATCTGATCCCGATAGTCGGTTCCACGATCGCAGGGGTTGTCGTCGCCCTGGTCTCCTTGACAGTCTCTGTCCCAACGGCATTGGCGACAGTTGCATTCTTCATCGCGTTACGTCTGCTCGAGGACTACCTGCTCGTTCCGAAGATCATCGGGAAGACGGTAGCGGTCCCGGCGTTGGTGACCGTTGTCGCGGTTCTGTTGGGTGGAGCGTTGCTCGGTATTGTCGGTGCGTTGCTGGCGATTCCGGTCGCTGCGGCCTTGCTGCTGCTTGCAAGGGAGACGCTCTTTCCGCGCCTCGACGCTTCTTGACCGGCTTCTATCGGACGCTTCGCGCGCGACGCCGAGAACCAGGATTCGGCTTGGGGCACATCCGAGTCGGGATGGTTTCTCCCTCGGCGGTGATACGGAATACCGAGACTTTCTCGCTACAACCGTGATTCAGATCGACCGCGTATGCGATTGCGGCGCGATCCGAGACGAAATCTTCCATCACCGTTGTACCGTCCGGTAGTTCGATTCTGTAGTTTTCCATGACTTACACAACCTTCTTTCGCTAAGACGATCCTACCCGGCTCGAGAAGTGGCAAACCCGTGGAACACAACGTGCGACAGTCGTCTTCGTGCCTTGCCGGAGCAATGTTTCGACACCTCGCCTGCTGGGTAGTGAGAGTCGGTCAGCCGCTCAGGCGGTACGTATCGAACCACGGAGGATCCGCGCAATGAGCGCAGTATCGAAAGCGATGTACAAGCCACTCTCACTGGCGACCAGCGTCCTGGGCGGCATCTTGGCCGGCGCTGTCTTCCAGCAGGTGTGGAAGCGCATCGGTGACGACAAGAATGCGCCCGAGCCCAAAGACTTGAGCAGGTCGAGCAAGGAAGTCCTGATCGCCGCAGCCCTGCAGGGAGCCATCTTCGCTGTTGTGCGAGCCGCAGTGGATCGTGCGGGGGCAAAGGGCTACCGGGCCCTTGCTCACGAAGATCCTCGGTAGGAACGCCCGGTTCGGTTCGAGTTCAGTCGACGACGGCCGCGATTGCCTCGATCTCGACCAGTTGATCGTCGTAACCGAGAACGGTCACACCCATCAGAGTGCTCGGGGCGTCGTGATCACCGAACGCGTCGCGGACTACCTCCCACGCCGCAACGAGGTCGGCTTGATTGCTCGACGCCACCAGGACGCGGGTGTTGATCACGTCGGTGATGGACGCGCCCGCGTCCGAGAGAGCTGTTCTCAGGTTGTCGACGGCCTTGGCTGCCTGTCCTGCGTAGTCACCGATGGCGGCAGTAGAGCCGTCCTCGTTCAACGGGCAGGATCCGGCCAGGAAGATCAGTCGGGCCTCGGCGGGAGCCGTTGCTGCATAGGCATATTCAGCCACCGAAGAGAGTGACGTGGAACGGATCAGAGTTACCGACTTCGACATTATTTCCCCAAGGAATAGTAAAGTTTTGCAGCGAGTCTTTCACAGCACGCCAGGGGTTGCCAATTCATCGTCGGACCCATCCCTTCAGTCGGCAGCTACGAATGACTGTCAATGAGCCGAGAAGAAGAGCACACAGCACCTGTCGACGAGTGGCTGACGACCAAACAGGTTGCAGCACTGTTCCACGTCGACAGGACCACGGTGTCCAGATGGGCGAGGGAGGGCAAAGTCGGCACTCTGAGAACGCTTGGCGGGCATCGGAGGTACCGGCGATCGGAGATCGAGACGTTGCTGCGTAACCGCTCGACGACGCTCGATCACCAATAACCTCCGGCACGAAACAGACAGGTCGCCGAGCATGATGAGGGCTCGGCGACCTGTCTGGTCAGCAGGAAGTAATCAGGCCTTGGGGACGCGGATGATGAGTGCGTCGCCTTGTCCGCCGCCGCCGCAGAGTGCGGCTGCGCCGATGCCG